>CAIMZS010000110.1 GCA_903846015.1 uncultured Anaerolineae bacterium
CCGGGGATGAAGGCGAGTTGAGCGACAGCAGCGCGAAAAATGGAACAGTCCAGGGTTTTGCGCCTTTTGGAACTGCTCCGCAGCCCGGTTCAGCGCTGTACCTGGGGTTTGACCGCCCGGTGGGCGTGCATGGCAACCGGGTCAGCCTGTATTTTTGGAGCGGTACGTCAGAAAAGGATGCCGAAACCGTTCGCAGGGCCACCAACGAATCGATTGCTCAACATGAGGCCCGCGAAGAGTGGCAGTCGCGCTCATCCTGGCCGGGCATGGATTGGCTGTCACATTACAGCGCTCGCACGCAGTGGGAGTATTTCGCGGGTGGAGCCGGGACGGGGCAGTGGCGTCCGCTGCTGCAGGTCAGCGATGGAACGCGCGCGCTGACCTTGAGTGGAGCGCTGCGCTTCAAAGTCCCGCAAACCCATCTGCCTGCCGCAGGCGGTGTGCCTTCGCATCCTGGGCAATTTTTTATCCGCTGCCGTTTCTTAAGCGGTCACTACGAATGCCCGCCGCACCTCCAGCAGGTGGCTCTGAACGCCATCTCGATGAGACATTCACGCGACAGCGCGGGCGTGGAAACGCCGAACCCCGGCAGCGGCTGCGCCGGGCAGACCTTCCGGCTGGCGAATGCGCCGGTGATCGCAGAGAGTACTCGTTTACGTGTGGTGGTTAACGGTCAGGCCGAAACCTGGCAGGAGGCGCTAAGCTGGGAAAATGTTCGCCCGCACGAGCGCAGCTACGTGCTCTCGCCTGAGAGCGGGCAGATCAGCTTTGGCGACGGCCTGCACGGACGCGTGCCGCCGGATGGCGCAAAGATCAGCGTGTTGAAATATCGAATTGGCGGCGGCGCAGCCGGGAACGTGCGCGCGGATAGCTTGAAATATCATCTCGGCGCACAGCAGGTGACCATCGAGCAGCCCTTCCCGGCCTTTGGCGGGCAGGACGCTGAAACACTGGACCAGGCGAAGAGCCGCGCCATGCAGTGGCTGAACAGCCCGCAGCGTGCCGTCAGCCTGGCGGATTTTGAAACTCTGGCGAAAGAGACGCCCGGCGCGCCGGTGCTGCGCGCGCATGCGCTGGCGGATCATGACCCGGCCCTGCCGTATGCCCCCGCGCTGGGCAGCGTGACGGTGCTGATCCTGCCGAAGTGCGCCAACCCGCTTCCCGAGGCCGGGCCGGATATGCTGCGCGCGGTGGATGCCTATCTGCAGCCGCGCCGCACGCTGACGACGGAACTGCATGTCACCTCGCCGGGTTTTGTGACCATCTCGGTCAGCGCGCAGCTCGGTCCGGCAGCCGGAGCCAATAGTGCCGGGCTGATTCCTTTGGCCCAGTCCAGCCTGAATACTTTCCTGGATGCCCTGCACGGCGGCGCGGATGGGCAGGGCTGGCCGATGGGACGCGACGTGTACCAATCCGAGATCATGGCGGTATTGAACAACGTGCCCGGCGTGGAGTATGTCGATAATGTGCGCATCCAGGTGCACAGCCGCCTGGAGATCTACCAGGGCTATATCAGCTGGATGCAGGTTTTTGAGCGGGCAGGCAGCAGCGCCATTTTGAAGACCCACCTGCGCGTGGATCCTGGAACCCCGGCGGGACGGGTGACTCAACGAGCAACGCTGGCGCTGGAGAGCTATTTCAAGACGCGGCGCGGGGCTTCGCAAAACCTGACTAACCGTTCGTTGTGCCAGGATGTGACCAATGTACTGGCAGCGCTGCCGGAGGTGTGCAGTGTCGAAGACCTCTGGCTGGATACGAGCGGCGCTTCAATGGACTCGTGCGGTACGGTGACGCTGTGCGCTCACGAGCTGACACTGCCGGGCACGCACCAGTTAACGCTGGTGGGGTCGCCCGCCAAACGAAATGCACCGCCGGATTGCTGATAGGCAGCCCCCTTACCTATTCTGCCCTACAAGAACCAGGACTATTTCGCGCTGCAGCGGGCAGATACCCGAGGCGAAAAGCCCGGCAAATTAAGCGAATTACAGGAGATTGGCGATGATCGAAAAACCGATTGAAAGACTGAGTTTTTATAACGGTGAACGGCTGAAAGCCGATGACTTCAAACTGGAGCAGGACTACCACATCCGCGTGCGGCGCTGGTTGAACAAATCGCTGTATTCGGCCGGGATCGCCCACGGGCTGGAAGTCAGTTATGAACCCGGCCGCAAGGATGTCAACGGCCGCCCGGTGGTCCTGGTCGCGCCCGGGCTGGCGCTGGACAACGAAGGCCGCGAGATGATCGTGGTGCAGCAGACCGATGTGCCGATCAACGGCAGGCCCAACCCGCCTGGGCAGGCGGTGACGGGTAATTATATTTACATCCAATATAACGAGGAAAAACGCTCCGAGGAAAGCGACAGCCTGACCACCCGCTCAGGCGGCAAGCTGGCTTTCGGCGGTCCGTCACGTGTGCTGGCCGAACCGATCATCGGCTGGAGCCAGGATTTCCCGAACGAAAGCCGCGGCCGGGTCGTGCTGGCGCAGGTGCAATTGGACAACAGTTGTTCAGTGGTGCATATCTACCCCTACCCACGCCATACCATCGGTCAGGCCGCCAACACAGCCGGCACCAGTTACGCGCTGGAAGGCGAGCGTCACATCGACAAGTACAACCCTGGGCGCATCTATTTCCACATCAGTGGGCGGCAGGCCAACTGCGTCACGCTCTACCTGCGCGGGGAGAAGTTTTCGACCCTGTTTTACACCGAGATGGGGAATCATAACCACATAGTTGACGTGGAAGTGGATAATGTAATTATCCCACCACATCAACATCCTTTGTCCCCGATAAAGATAAATTCGGATACAAATAACACGGACCAACCGAAAACCGGAAGTACGGGATTGGCAGGAGTTCACAATCATCCCCTCAATAATGCGTCGGCTCGTTTTTGTTTTCCCATAACGGACC
>CAIMZS010000111.1 GCA_903846015.1 uncultured Anaerolineae bacterium
AGTGCTGGCGCGCTTCGCGACCCGCAGAAAACTCAGTACACCCATGCCACACCTCTTGATTGCTCAGATCCGCCACTCGTTGCGGCCCGTTTTCCGAAACCACTGCCCACTTTTGAAGTATCCCTGACTTCGTCGGTTTTACTAAGGCTTTTTAAACGACGATCTGCCCACGCCCCCATCGGTACCATGACTTCGTCCTGATACATATTGAATTTTCGGTTCTTGTTGAATTGCAATAATCGTTCCCAGGAATCTCGAAAACGGTTGGACCATTTACCAGGATAGCTATTTTTCTTATGCCAGATAAACTCTTCCGTCCAAAGCCAGCCTTGCTTACGCATGGCTAGAACAAGTTCGAGCACATAAGTATGTCGTTCACCATCCACCACCTTTTCTTTAATATTTAATATAAAAGTTCCGTCCGGTTTCAGAACCCTGGATAATTCTGCAGTAATTGGTAAAAACCATTCTACATAATAATCGGGTTTGATGCCACCATAAGTTGCTGAGCGGCTGTCGGCATAAGGAGGGGATGTAAAAATTAAATCCACAGAATTTTCAGGCAAGTTTTTTAGAACTTCTCTGCAATCACCTTTAATCAAGTTTGTTAATATATCGCCCATCGTTTTCCTTTTATTTATCGTTACTTTCATTCCGTTTAATATTATACCCGGACACTGCACCCAAATGATTTGCTGGCAGGAGTTGATTTTGTTTTATAATTAGATTGTAGATTGTAGATTGTAGATTGTGTGTTCAACAGAAAACAGTTGCGGCTCCTACAATTACCAGGACTAACCCGTGAAAAACATACCTGAATTGTTTCGCGAAGAGTTGAAACCCGGTGAAAGGTTGGTGTGGACCGGGCGGCCGCGCCAGGGATTGATGCTCAGGCCCTCGGACTGGTTCTTTATCCCTTTCAGTTTGTTGTGGGCTGGTCTGGCCGTCTTTTTGGAGTATCTGGCCTTTACTCGCGGCATTTCTGCCGTTTGGGGGTTGCTTGGAATTCCCTTTATCTTGTTGGGGCTCTACCTGGTCTTTGGCCGTTTTTTTGTGGATCAAAAGAGACGGGCCAAGGCGTATTATGCCATTACGAATGAGCGTATCATCATCTTATCCGGCTTGTTTAACCAGGAGATCAAGACCCTGGAGATTAAGAATTTGCAGGAAATCAATACCACGCGCAGCTCAGGGGGATGGGGCACGATCACCTTTGGACCAGCCCATCCGTTAGATTGGTTTTACTACGGCAGCAGCTTTATGGAGATCGGGCGCTACCAGCTTTCACCGGCTTTTGACAATATCGAGGCGGTGAAAACGGTGTATCTGATTGTCAAGCGGTTGCAACCATAAGCGTTGTGATTGGTGCTGGTCAGGCGCTAATCCAACACCCCGAAGGAGCTGTGAGTGGAGATACCTGATGTCTTGATATCGGCAGCGCTGCTGCGGCGCAATAATGGCGATCGCGGAACGCCAAAATGGATCGCTTGCGATGGGATTGTTTATGATGTCAGCGCGTGTGGGCGTTGGCGCAAGGAGATGCATGAGAATATGCACTTCCCGGGGCAGGATCTGACCAGCGAACTGCCTGATGCGCCGCACGACCAGATTGTTTTCAAGCATCCATGTGTCAGGGTAATTGGGAGAATATAAGTGCCAGCTTTTGACGTGATTGCTTTTGATGCTGATGATACGCTCTGGCATAATGAGCGCAATTACGAGCGCGCCCAAAATCAATTCGCCCAGCTTCTGAATCATTATCATCCCCCAGAGTGGATCAGCGCCAGGTTGTATGCGACTGAATCGCGCAATATCGAGCACTATGGTTACGGCGTCAAGGCGTTTGCGTTGTCGATGTTGGAGACTGCCGTCGAGCTGACAGAAGGGCGCATTACCGGTCAGGATGTAAAGGCGATCATCCAGGTGGCGCGCGAACTGCTCAGTGTTGAAGTGGAGCTACTGCCGCATGTCCAGGAGACGATCCCGCAGCTTTCGGCGCGTTACCGGCTGATGGTTATTACCAAGGGCGATTTACTGGATCAGGAAACCAAGGTTGAGCGTTCCGGGTTGGCGCAATATTTTCAGACCATTGAGGTGGTCAGCCACAAGACGCCGCAGAGTTATAAGCGAATATTGGAGCGCCACTCCATTCTGCCGGGGCGTTTTTTGATGGTGGGTAATTCGCTTAAATCGGATATCTTGCCTGTGTTAGCGTTGGGGGTCAGCGCAGTGCACATTCCTTATGCGTTGACCTGGCTTCACGAGCAGGCTGAGCTGCCGCCCGCATCCACACCCGGCTTTTTCGGCCTGGCGCATTTGGGCGAGCTGCCGGCATTGCTAAAGGATAGATGATAGCCTCAACCCCTCGTGTCTCGTGGCTTGTTGTCTGAACCGGCCCTGATGGAGCAACCGCTTTGCGTGTTAGAAGCTCTGCTGGAGCGGGCACTACCGCCTCGTGCGGGAACCGGGACTATCGCAGATTAGAGCAAGTGCGAGTGTCGCTGGAACCGGGACTATCGCTGCGGAGAGCACGTTCCTGCTCGCGATGATAGCAGCTGGGGCCACATTCCTTGTTGCATCAACGGCAGGATTCCAACCGGAGTGAGATCATGGTGTTGAACGCGCGCAGCGAAAACCGAGCACATCGAACGAACTGCCCGGGTAAAATGCGCTGCGCAGTGAGACCCGCAGCTGATCCTGGGTGCTGAACCATGAGCCGCCCCGGTAGACGCGAGTGTTGCCAGAGTCGGGGCCTGGCGGGTTGGTGCTGTTAGTGCCCAGGGTCGCATAATAATTTTTAGCATACCAATCCCCAGTCCATTCCCAAACATTGCCTGCCATGTCATACACTCCAAATGGGCTTTTCCCGCCCGGGTAACTGCCCACAGCAGTGGTGTCGTTTTTCTGCCGGTTGTAATTAGCCCGATCAGGATCGATGTTGGTGCCCCACGGGTAGGTGGTTTGATTGGTGCCCCGGGCAGCGTATTCCCATTCTGCTTCACTGGGCAAGCGCGCCTCGCGCCATAGACAGTAGGTTTTTGCCATGTTCCAGTCGACATAGATGACGGGATAATTCTCAAACCCGGTGTGCCCATAATATTTGGCGCGAGTGGGAGATGTGACCCTGGTCGGCTGATCACATTTGCCTGCCGTCACGCAGGCCGAATAAAGCAAATTGGTTACTTCATATTTATCGATATCATAAGCATTTAGCGATACCCTGTGAACCGGCATTTCATCGACCACGCCATTTTCGCTGCCCATCGAGAAACTGCCGGCGGGTACCCGGCGCATGGGGATGCCCAGCCCGTCAAAAATATCGTCCCTGGCGGGCAGCGGATTGAAAACAGAGGGGAGCGGGGTGGGCGTTGAATTGACGGCTATCGTACTTACAGGGGATTGCGTATAGGCATGAGTGGCGGATTCCACAATTCCTGGCGAGACTGCTGCGCTGCGGGTGGCGCGCGCTGCTGTATTATCCTTCCCCACAACCTGAGGTGTCCATTCGGGTGAGCCAGGGCTGGGGGTGGCGCTGGAGGGCAGCGGATTAATATTCCAGAGACGGATGGTACCATCCCGGGAGGCAGAGGCCAGTAGTTTTCCATCCGACGAGACGGAAATGCTGGAAACCCAATTTGTGTGGCCCTTGAAAGTCTCCAGAATGCTCCCATCCTCCAGGTTTAAAAGGTTGATGTTTGTATCAATAGTATTGGAGGTAAGGATGGCGAAGGGTCCAAACTGCGGGGTGAATACAATTCCGCCAACCGGGTATTGATCTGGGATGGAATGGATCAGCGCACCGTTTTTTACCTGCCAGACACGCAGATCATTTGTATGGGCGCTTACCAGGATATCGCCAGAGGCAGAAAAGGCCAGGTTGTTTACCGGGGAAACGCCATCGAGCAAATCCAGCAGCTTTCCATTGCTGACATCCCAGATGCGAATCCCGCCGTCATCAGAGCCGGCAGCCAGCAGCTTTCCATCGGGAGAAAAAGCGACCCCATTATAGGGCTGTACGCCAACCGAGTCGTTGGGTGAGGCCTGCTCCACGCTTCCCAGGGTATTCAACAGGCTGCCGTCGGATATCCGCCACAGTCGAACGGTTTTATCCTGGCCACCCGATGCAAGCGTGAGCCCATCGGGTGAGAATGAAAGTGCGTTTACACGAGCGGTATGCCCTGTGAAAATTTTTTGGACAGAGCCATCCAGCGGATTTAACAATTGGATCTCGGTATTTGAACCATCCACCGCCAACAGGTTGCCGTCAGGCGAATAAGCCAGGCTTGTAAAAACTCCCGGGTATTGTTTGATGATTGCCCCGCTGTTAACATCCCATAGTTGGAGGCCCACGTCGATACTGGCGGATGCCAGCGTTTTGCCATCCGGCGCAAAGGCAATTTTATAGATTCGCGGAAGCGTAATAAAAGGGAGGACAAAGGCTGGCTGTGTACCCGCGCGCGCAAAGCGTACTGGGGCAGTGGTGGATGTTATTTTATTAAAAATAAGGGCGCCAGCAAAAATACCAAAGAATAAAATGACCAGGGTCAGCAAAATTATCAATACTGGCAGTGCTGAGAATTCAGGTTTTGTCATTCCAGTGAACGTACCGGGAGATCTGTCCCCGGGCTCATCTCTCAGTGTGAGAGAGGGCCGTGGCCGTGCTAGAACCGGCACTATCGCGGGCCTGGGGGCCGCGGCTATGCTAGACCTGGCACTATCGCTATCGTCGTTGTCAGGGAGGATGGCAGCAGCAGACTGGCGCGCCGCAATTTTGGCATCGTATTCCCGGCGCAGAATGGGTTGGAGTGCGAGCGCTGCGGCCTGAGCCACTCGGCGGCTGTCGTCGTTAGTGGCGATGTTCTCCAGGGCATGACGGGCAACGCGGAATAAGGCCACATTTTCACTGGTGAGCAGTTCTTCCAACTGGCGCACAGCGGTCTGTCGGATGCTTGGGTAGGAACTATGTAGAGAATTCTGCAAGTCAACAGAGAGAGAATCCAGCCGGATTTCTTCGGGCCGCATAAAGCGCAGGATGATCTCACCCTGTTGTTTGAATGTCCATTTTCCGGGGGTTTGCGCAGGGGTTACCTTGATAATCTGCTCATAGGTATAGTCATATAGATCATCGACAGAAATATTTCCATCTCCATTGCGGTCGGCTTCGCCCTGGATGCCCTTAACCAGATAGTGAGTGAAGAGAGAGTTGCTGGTTTCTTTCTCTCCGATGATCTTATCGCCTTCCCAGGCAAACTGAGTCGCATCGGTGGCTGTCAGAACGACACGACCGTAACCACTGCCTTCAAATGCAGGCCCCGTGCCGATGCTGCCGCCGACCGCGGCCTTGGTGCCCTGTGAAAACGCTCCACTGTTGCAGCAGTCCAGTATCAGGACCTGGCGCCGGGAACGGCTCTGGTCCATGGCTTCGCGGATAAAATCTGATTTGATGGCGGTGGAGCGCAGCAGGCTGCGGCGGGTGTTTTGGAGAGCAAGGTACAGCGACCCGATGTCGTCTTTGATCCCGTGACCAGAGAAATACAAAACCAGCAGGTCATCGGCCCTTTTCTGTTGAAAGAAGCGGTCGATTGCCTCCCTCACCCCGGGCTCGGGCTGGTTTATCATTATCTGAACATCGTCAAATGCGCCGATATCTTTGTTTTGGAGCACGCGTGCAAAGTCAGCGGCATCCTGTCCGGGTGCTGTTAGCTGCGCCAGCCCAGGATCTGTGTATTCATTGTTTGCGATGATGAGCGCAAATTTTGACATAAAGTGGATTGCCCTGCGTCTCGTAGCCGTGGCCGAGCTAGATCCGGCATTATCGCTAGAACCGGCACTATCTCAGGAGCCGGGACTATTGCCGGACGCAGCGGGCTGCGCCCCTACGGTTTAAGGGATGGACGATGTTTGGGTTGAAATAGTCGCGAGCAGCCTTTGCAGATCAGTGTGAGAACCCTCATATTCGATCACCTGACCGGCGATAGTGCCTTTGAATTTGAAAGTACGACCCTGACCGCGCCCGGCCCAGCCCTGGATAAAATCGATCAGCTTGGGGAGTAAGGGCGGTAGAATGGCGATGGCAATGGAGCCGATGGTGATGGGGTCGACTGCCTTTGTCCCGGGTTCTGCTGGCGCTCCTGGCGAAAGCTCGGCAGACTCTACGTTCAAGTCGAGCAGTTCGCTGCGCAAATGGCGCGTGACGGTATCCAGGTCATCGCTTGAAGAATCTTCAATCGATATTTGGAGTTCAAGTTGGGTTACAGATTGGTCAGCCATAAAATAATCCCTTGTGAATAACGAATGATGAAAGTCCCGATTCAAGCACGAGATGGAGTAAAGTTATTCATCAGTATAGGGGTTATTTTGGCACAATGCAAGTAGGAAATTGAAAATTAAAAATGAGTTTGGGACATCTCGTGTCTTGCGCTCGAGCCAGGACTAACGGCCCTGCTAGAACGGGCACTAACGGCCCTGCTAGAACGGGCACTAACGCAAAAACTTTTTCACCACAAAGGACACGAAGGGCACGAAAAAAATTCAAGGATATCGCCCTCTGGATCGGGCACTATCGCAGGATGGACAGGATGGGGCAGATGGATAAGAGGGCAATTATTATTTTTGCTTGTATTTTTAAGCGTATTATTATAATATTGTTTGTAATTGATTATTGGTAATCTCGTGGCTGTGGCTGTGGCCGTGGCCGTGCTATAACCGGCACTATCGCTGTAACCAGGACCATTCAGACCATGATAAATTAATATGACCAAGTATGCGTTGATCATTGCTAACACAGATTATAACGATCCTGGTCTGGCGAAATTATCCGCCCCTGGCCGGGATGCTCACGATTTCGCGCAAGTACTGCAAGCCAAAGAAATCGGCGCTTTTGACGATGTGATTATCATGGAAAACGAACCTGAACCCATCGTGCGCGAGGCCATCGATATTTTCTTTTCAACGAAAAAGCCGGATGATCTTTTGGTGATGTATTTTTCGGGGCATGGTGTCCGAGATGAGTATGGCGCTCTGTACCTGGCACTGAAAAATACCAACCGCTCGCGCTTGCGCGCCACTGCCATAAAATCAGATTTTATCCGCGAATCGATGGATCAAAGCCGCTCCAAGCGCCAGGTGCTTATCCTGGATTGCTGCAACAGCGGCGCTTTCGCACAGGGCACCAAGGGGGCTACCGGCGTCAGTATTGGCACCGGACCCGCCTTTGAAGGGGTTGGCTATGGGCGGGTGGTGTTGACTGCCACGGATGCCACCCAGTTTGCCTGGGAAGGCGATAAGATCATCGGGGATATCACCGATAATTCGCTTTTTACACACTACCTGGTGGAAGGATTGCAGGGTGGCGCCGATCAGGATAAGGATGGTCGCATCACGGTCGACGAGCTGTATGATTACGCCTATGAGCAAATCGTCAGCCGTACGCCCAAGCAGACCCCGGGCAAATGGTCTTACAAACAGCAAGGTGAGATTGTATTGCGCCAACCTGAAATCGGGCAGGCAGTTCAACCGGCGCCACTTTCAGCGGATTTATTAGCAGCCATTGGTAGTTCCTACGCCAGTATTCGCGAAACAGCCGTCAGCCAACTGGATGAACTGCTCAAAGGCCGTCATCCTGGCCTGGCACTCTCGGCTCGTTTGATGCTTGAGCGCGTGATTGCCGAAGATGACAGCCGTCGGGTTTCGCAGGCGGCCAGTCTGGCTCTCGAAAGTTTTCGCCAGACCGACGCCGAAGCGCAAATCCGTGCTGCTATCGCGAAGAAAGCTGAAGAAGATCGCCTGGCCGCTGTCGCGAAAAAGGCTGAAGAAGACCGCCTGGCCGCTGTCGCGAAAAAGGCTGAAGAAGACCGCCTGGCTGCTATCGCGAAAAAGGCTGAAGAAGACCGCCTGGCTGCTGCCGCGAAAAAGGCCGAAGAAGATCGGCTGTCTGCTACCGCGAAGAAGACTGAAGAAGACCGGCTGGCTGCTGTCGCGAAGAAGGCCGAAGAAGACCGGCTGGCTGCCGTCGCGAAGAAGGCTGAAGAAGATCGCCTGGCTGCTGCCGCGAAGAAGGCTGAAGAAGATCGACTGGCTGCTACCGCGAAGAAGGCTGAAGAAGACCGGCTGGCCGCTGTCGCGAAGAAGGCTGAAGAAGAACAGAGCGACGCTGCCACATTGAAAATTGACAGAGAGAGCGTGTTAGCTGCCACTCGAAAAGTGGAATTGGATAACCTGGCGCGTGAAAAAGCCCAGCGCGAGGCCTTGTCTCAGGTTCGACAAGAGCCAGAGCTGGTGGCTGTGATACCCCAACATAAGCTGTCGCCGTTTCCGTTGGGCACCGTTTTGCCAATCGTCCTGGTCGGTCTGTTGATTTGTGGAATTTTTGTTGGAGGCTTGTTTGGGGTTTCACGCTTTTTGAACTTTCCCGCCGCCTCAATCCCAACGCCCGGCAGCGTTGTAACCGCTCTCCCCACCAATACAGCTGCTGTTCCCACGGTCGCGCAGGAATTGACTGCTATTCCCGTTACCCCAACACCGGTTCCAAGTGAATTTTTACCCGTCGATCAAGCAGATCTGCGTGTTAATATGTACGCTTACCCCGATATCATCGATCCGCAGAAATCATCATTCTATAATGAATTTGCCACTCTGAACCTGATTTATATGGGTCTGAGTGCTTATGATGAAAAATTGGGAACCGTGCCCGCAGCTGCCGCAAAATGGGACTACAATGCCGATGCCACTCAATTGACCTTCAGGCTCAAGCCCGACCTGAAATACAGCGACGGCTCCGTGTTGAATGCCCTGCGCTTTGCCTTCGCCCTGCAGCGGAATATTGATCCTGCCACCCAAGGTGATGCTTATTATTCGACGATCACGGATGAAATTCTGAACGCCCCCGAATGGCATGCTGTTGATCCAGCCGCTGCGGGCTACAGCCGGGCAGAGTGGATCAATAAACTGGGCATCCGCGCTGCTCATGAAGACGGCGCGGCCTGCTCTGGATATCAGGATAGCGCCTGTGATATTCTTACGCTGACCTTCTCCAAGCCTGCGCCTTACTTTCATAGTATCATGGCGTTATGGGTATCGTTTCCAGCCAAAGAGGAAAATATCTCGGCGGGTGGTGAAAAGTGGTGGGAAAACCCGAAGAATCTGGTCGGCAACGGGCCTTTTATCCTGGATGTGGTTGAGTCTGGGGTGCGCCAGCATTTTATCCCCAATAATTTTTTTGCTGGCGGGGGTATTCCGGCGTATCAGTTGGAATATCGCTATATCAGCGATAACCTGGCTGCACTGGATGCCTACAAAAAGGGCGAATTGGATGTGGTCAATATTACAACCGATACCCAGGCTGCCATCCTGGCCGATCCCAACCTGGTCACTCAGGCTCACCAGTATGTTGGAAACTGTACCACCGTGTTCAGGTTTGGCCTGGCGGCTACCTATACATCCGCCAGCGGTGCTAAAGTTAATTCGCCGTTTTTGGACAAGAAAGTCCGCGAAGCCTTTTCGCTGGCTTTCGATGCTATCAGTTATGCCAGGGAAGCGGAAGGTGACCTGAACTTGCCCACCTTGACCTGGATCCCATCTGGAATTCCCGGATACGACGCCATTTCTCCGCTCAAGTACGATCCGATCGCTGCGCGGACTACCAGATCGGAAGAGCGTCGTGTAG
>CAIMZS010000112.1 GCA_903846015.1 uncultured Anaerolineae bacterium
ACGCACTGACCTCTGAGAATGTGACATCACAAAAAAAGAGCATCTTTTTTAAAGTTTGTTTAGGTGCTAATTAAATAATTTGTTACTTACATCTAATTTAATTAGCTTTCAACTAAAGCACTAAAACCAAGCCAGCGTGATCATCAATCATTGATATTTTTACCCAAAAAACGGTATTTTATCTCTTCTTGATTGTTTGTCTAACTTCATTTTCCTGATTCATCTCCACAAAGCGGCCAGTCACGACCGGCAGCTTATGGCCGTTATGCAGAGCTCTGCATAACGGCCATTTACGTATGGTCAGAATTGGTACTTGCGTCGAGGCTATCATCCAACACAAATCGCGATAGACTGGAAAACTCTGCATGACCGAGCGGTCGAGACCGGTGCTGCATTAGACGACCCACCCGAAGCATACGGCCTTGCCGCGGGGTCTTCTTGGGAATTAGCCGATGGTATACCACCGTACACTGTAATATTGGGTGCTTACGACAGTTGGCTTACCAGAACTATTCTCGAGAATCCGAAGGCTGCACACTCCTTAATTCCTAAGTACATGATGGAATGCAGTCCGACAGACTTCGTCCATGCAGATTTTCCTTCGATTGTTGTTGCAACTGACTTCGTCTTTCCTCCTCCCGAACCCTTTATGAATCGGCTCTTTATGCAAGTGAAAGAATGTTCCAATGACGAAAAGAGACGCTGGGACTATTGAGTCACAACGCATAACAATGCGCTGCACCCGATGCTATGGTCGCTACCGCTTCCTTCGCACTAGCGATAACAGGCTGATCTCTGAATGGCCGCTTTTCAAGGTTAACCAGCCGTTCGCTGGAAACCGCTGTCTGTCTCTTCCTGGCCGTGACTCGCCCGTCACACTACATCAAAATCAATGTCTGCTATCGAGGAACACTTGCGTCAACACCCTAACCTTTGCTGTCATTCAAAAAAAGACTAGATCCCGTGCGCTCCAATTGCATAGTGTCAAACACCAACGTTAAAAAATGGCGGCACATCTCCATCACAAATAAAACGGAAAAGGTGGCTCGCCCCAATCCTTTGAGTCGAATCAGTGACTTGCTTACGAAATGGTAAGTGCAGCTTTGCTCTTTGTGATTATTTGCGACCGAACCAATCAATGTCCAGATGGCTCTTAGAGCTTGAAGCGGAAGGCCCGGAGGAGACTCCCGGGGATTTTGCGCCCACCCAACGCCCGGCGATGATAGGTGTCGGTCGCGGGAATGATATGGGTTTCCCGAGTCAGCGACTCAAGCTCTGTACCGAAAATGCGATAGAGGCTTTCGTCAAAGCGCAAATCCCGAATAGGCGCCACGGGCTCGCCGTTTTCCACCCAGAAGCAGGCATAACGGGTCATGCCGGTGATTCGCGCGTTCTGGACATCACTCCAGTTGAGGTAATGCAGATTGCCGACATAAAGACCGGTATCCAGGGATTTCAGGGCATCAGCCTCGGCTAGGTCACCTGCCGCAACTTCCGCCGAACGCAAGTGTTCCCCGAACCAGCCGCCAGGATCCGCTGCATTCGACGTGAGGCCATATTCCTTCGCGGAGCGGGAACTCACGAGCAGGTTTTTCAACAGTCCCTTCTCGATGATGGGTATTTCCACCGAGGGGAGCTCTCCCAGACTATTAAACTGAGGCGTCAACCCCAACTTGAAGTTCTCCTTTAGGCTGAACTTTTCCGAGAAACAGGCCTCACCCTCGATCAGTTTTCGGAGGGCAGAATCCCCTTTTTTCCAGGCGTTGTAACTGACGGCTCCCCAAGAAAACATGTCGATGATTTCGGCTACTGCGGGCGGGGCTAAGTAAACCCGATATTCTCCGGGAGGAATGGGACGGGTGGGGTATTTTAGCAGGGAAAGCTGGTTCCTGCTGACGTCAATCGAGGTCAGGAACCGTTCCTGGTCCCACACCTTGTCTGCGTATAGGCCTTTAACCGCCTTGTTTTCTCCCGAGGCATTGATCGTAAATAGCGAGTAATCCAGGATCAAGGTTTCGGTCGAGAACCAGTGATCCTGGCCCACTGAATTGCGGACGGCGCGAATTTGCGGTCCAGAGGCGAAAAGCCCCGTCAAATTCGTGCCTGCTGTCAAGGTGGCGATGCATTCGATGACATCCTCGTCGCTGGGCAGTTCGCCCGCATGATGGCAGTCGCTTTTGCCATTGTTTTGCATGGGGATCATGTATGGATCCTCAGGCAGCACCAGTGCCTCCCACCGGGCCCGCTCCATCAAAGAGCGGAGGGCCGCAAGATCCCAGTCCTTTTGTCCAGTGAGGTCAAAGGAAAACTCTATTTTGCGTCCGCAACACTGCATGGTAACTGCCAGGTTTCTTTGAGTAACGTCCGTAGCCTGCCGGACTTTGGAGTTGTTAAAGCGGACGTAAGTCTGATCCTCAGCGCTAAGATTGAGGTTCAGTTCCTCTCCTTGTTTCAGATCGGTAAAAGCGGCTTCAGCCAGATAGTCAAAAACATCACGGGTTTCCGGGCAAAAACTCACTTGCCGCCTCCAAAGACTTCAACCTTTGTGAACAGGCAGGGCGGAGAGGCGTGCCCCACATGAATCATTTGATTGGGTTCACCTTTGCCACAGTAGCGCGAGCCAAGAACCTCGAATGTTTCGCGGTGACCAACCCCCGTGAGCGAATTCCAAAAGGGCACCGTGACGCCTCGGTAGTTGGGGTTCTTGAGGACTTTCGTGAATTTGCCATTTTCTATGAGGCGGGCATATTCGCAGCCAAACTGAAACTTGTTACGGTAGTCGTCGATCGACCAGGAAATATTGGATTCCATGTAAACCCCACGTTCGACCGAAGCAAGCATGTTGGCCAGAGAGCTGGTGCCGGGTTCCAGATTGATGTTGGCTATGCGATCAATCGGGGCACGGTTCCAGCCAGCCGAACGGAAATTGGCGACGCCGGGAAGCCCCAAACGAGACTGGCTTTCCAGGCTGCCCAAGCCGCGTAGCAGCACGCCGTCCTTGATCAGGTACTCGCGGGTGGCTGGATGGCCGCAATCGTCGAAGGCATAGGAGGCAAATTCGCCCACCACAGTAGGGTCGAAAGTGGCGTTCATGAGGTTCGAGCCATATTGAAGACGGCCAAAATCCTCGGGTTTTACGAAGCTCCATCCGGCGTAGTTGCGTTCATCGCCGAGGATCCTGTCGAGTTCCAGCGGATGTCCGATCGACTCATGAATCTGTAGCAGCATCTGGTCTGGCGCGAGAACCAGATCGAGCGTCTCATCCGGACAATTGTCGGCGGCGAGTAATTCCAATGCCTGCCGGCCAACCCGTTCACAGTCGACTAAGAGTACCTCGAAATCGAAAAATTCCAGGCCGGCCTGCCGGCAACGGGCCACCGGGCCATTCATGGATCGCCGCTGGCTTTCATTTCCGTCCTGGGCGGTCACTGCAAAATTGTTGGAGACCAGCAGAAACCGCTCGTCGATATCCGCTCCATTCGTGGACACATAGTGAAGCCAAGTTTCCATTAGCGTGGCTTCGGCGGACGTATTGACTATCTTGTCCGAGACTTTCAGATGACGGCTGGCGGCGACCAACTGGTCGGTGAATTCACCTAGGCTCTGAGTATCAAGACCTTCATGACGCTGGCTAATAAAACAACCACGAGCCTTGGGCCTGAGCTTTTCGGAGAAATGCACGGTTTTGAATGGGGCACTCACCCGGGCAAGATATGTGGCCCGGCGTGCTGCCATGCGTAAGCCCTGTTCGGATAGATCGCTGGTGCCAGCATAGGCGAGCTGGCCATCCACCATGGCTTCAACCATCACACCCCGGTCAAAAGTGACTGAGTTGATTTCCGGGCGCTGGTTACGAACAGTGCGCTGATGAGTATGTTTCTGAACGAAGCGCAGGCTTACCCAGTCGGCCTCGTTTTTGATCCAGGACAAGGCTCTGTAAATGTCGAAATCGGGGAATTCGGGTCGGATGGCGAGTGTAGTTTTCATGCGTCACGGTTTATAGGGGCAAGAGATAATTCGGCGGAAGCAATAGCATGAGCTTGAGTATCGAGGTGGGGCAGCCGGTTACCCATCTGCCCCTTCACAGATCCCTGCGTGCTGAATTAACAGAATATATACGAAAGCGATTGTCTTATAAAAAACCTGCTTTGTTGTAAATTGATCGTGTGTTTATTTTAATTGGATCGAATATAAACTTATAGGACATGGCGTG
>CAIMZS010000113.1 GCA_903846015.1 uncultured Anaerolineae bacterium
CCCCCCCCCCACGGCTCTGAACACTCTTTCCCTACACGACGCTCTTCCGATCTGTGGAAATCAGCAGAAAGTAGTCGTCGCAAAGTGGTTGGTAGCGGATACCGAGATTTTGATTTTTGATGAACCTACTCGTGGAATTGATGTAGGTGCAAAAAGCGAAATTTATAAACTGCTTAATGATCTCACGCGCCAGGGCAAATCAATTATCATGATTTCTTCCGAACTTGCTGAGATTTTGCGCATGAGTCACCGTGTGGTTGTGATGTGTGAAGGTAGGATTACAGGAATATTAAATTCGACTGAAGCATCGCAGGAAACAATTATGAAGCTTGCCACCCAGCGCGGCGGCATTATTCTGGCGTCCGAGTCATAAAACATAAATTGCAAACAGGAAAGGTCTACAATATGAAATCCAAATTTTCGCTTAATACTTCCTTGTTTCGCCAGGATGCTATGCAAAGGTTGTTGGCTTTTGGCGCCTTGATTTTTCTGTTCATCGGTTTTTCGATAGCATCTCCTTTTTTTCGTACATTTGATAATTTGGTCGGCATCCTCCTCGCAACTGCCGTAAATGGAGTTCTTGCTCTAGGGGTTACTTTTGTTATTATCTCAGGTGGAATTGATCTATCAGTTGGAACTGTTTTAACAGTTTCTGCTGTTATGACTGGCGTTTTTATCACGAACAACCATTTTCCAATTTGGTTAGGGATTTTAGGTGGCATGTTGACCGGATGTTTTGCTGGAATGATTAACGGTGTTGTCATTGCCAAGATGAAAATTCCTCCGTTTATTGCGACATTAGGCATGCTTTATGCAACTAAGGGTCTTGCATTGGTTATATCCGGTCTGAAACCCATTTATTTTAATGATACCCCGATTTTTCGTAGCCTTGCAATGGACTCGATTCTCGGGAAGATAATCCCAGGTTTTGAAATACCCAATGCAGTCTTGCTATTGTTTTTTGCAGCCGTTGTGGCTAACTTGATTCTTTCAAAAACTATTCTTGGAAGATATACTTTTGCCATTGGCAGTAATGAAGAAGCCACGCGGCTTTCAGGTGTGAATGTCGATGGTTGGAAAATTAGTATCTACGCATTGTGCGGTTTATTTAGTGGCATAGCGGGTGTTCTTATTGCTGCTCGTCTAAATTCTGCTCAACCAGCGCTCGGTTCAGGATATGAATTGGATGCCATCGCTGCAACTGTAATCGGCGGCACGTCTCTTAGCGGAGGCGAAGGTACCATTCTGGGTACGGTCATTGGCGCATTTATTATTAGTACCCTGACTAACGGGTTACGAATTATGTCCGTCCCACAAGAGTGGCAAATGGTAATAACGGGATGTATTGTTATTCTGGCCGTTTATGCCGACATTATTCGACGGCGGAAATAATAAACATATTTTGCTTAACTTTGAGGAGGTGATCATTCGTCCAATAACAATAAATATTAGGCAAATTGATATTCGGTTCTAACAATATTAAAGTTTCTAAAAAAAAGAGGAGAATATAATATGAACAAGAAGATTTTCTCGACCCTGTTGGCTCTATTCGTCGTCGCTTCCTTAATCGTTGGATGCGCTGCCCCGGCCGCCCCAGCTGCCCCAGCCGCTACGTCTGCGCCGGTTGCTGCTGCTAAGCCTTATATCCCTGTAATTTCAAAGGGCTTCCAACACCAATTCTGGCAAGCAGTCAAGAAAGGTGCTGAACAGGCTGCCATTGATCTAAATGTAACCATTACCTTCGAAGGCCCGGAAACAGAAGCTATGGTTGACAAGCAGGTCGAAATGTTCCAGACCGCGCTTGATAAGAAGCCAACTGCGATCTGTCTCGCAGCTGTTGACTCAAAGGCTTTTATTCCTCTACTCGAAAAGGCCAAGGCTGCTAATATTCCTGTGATCGGTTTTGACTCCGGCGTAGACAGCGATATCCCTGCCAGCACTGCGGCCACTGACAATATTGCAGCAGCTGCTTTGATTGCTGACAAAATGGCCAGCTTAATTGGTGGATCCGGCGAAGTTGCCATCATTGCCCACGATCAAACCAGCCGGACCGGTATCGACCGTGTTAAGGGCTTTACCGATCAGATCACTTCAAAATATCCGAATATTAAGATTGTTGACACGCAGTACGGTGGTGGTGATCAGCTTAAATCTACTGATTTAGCAAAAGCCATCATTCAGGCTCACCCAAATCTGAAAGGTTTCTTCGGCGCTAACGAAGGATCGATCATTGGTGTGCTAAATGGTGTCAAGGAACTGAAAATGGAAGGCAAGCTTGTTGTAATTGGTTATGATTCAGGCCAACAACAAATGGATGCCATCCGCTCTGGTGCTGAGGCTGGTGCTGTCACACAGAACCCAATCGGCATTGGTTACAAATGTGTTGAGGCTGCTCTAAAGGCTTCCAAGGGTGAAACACTTCCCAAGGTTATTGATACCGGCTTTATGTGGTATGACAAGAGCAACATTGACGACCCTGCCATTCAGGCTGTGTTGTACAAATAACCAAACTTGTAATAAAAATAGACTGCTGATGTTTGCTGTCAGCAGTCTATTTTTATTACTTGATAATAAAGATCAACAATCTTTATCGATATTTACAGCCTAACCCTTTCTAAAGGATCTGATTAAACTCGATTTTTTCGCCATCTGGGCCGCGAATAGTAAAAAACTTTACACCCTGTAACCAAAAGGGCAGCATGACTGGAGCGTCTTTTTCAAGTATTTCAAAACCCGCTTTATTGATTTCAGCGAATGCGGCATCGATATCCAAAACATTTAGAGCGATATGATCGATATGCCCGTCATTGCGGCTGACGATTTTATTCCATTCATCACCAGATAATTGGTATAGTTCTATCGTAAAACCGTTTTTTTCTAACATTGCCACTTTGACTCGTTGTTCATCAGGGGCCAAGTCAGTGCGCATGGTCTGGGTAAATCCCAGATCCAGGTAAAACTGTGTTGATTTTTCGAGATTAACCACTGGTAAGCCGAGATGTTGAAATCCTTGCAGGTTGCCTTCCAGGTACATAAATTATCTCCTTTCGCTGATATCCTTGCCAATTAATGTTGGTATTCAAGTTTTAATTTAGAGTAGGCGATCTACAGTGCCAATAAAATTCCTGAAAGAATGAGAGATTACTGCCCATTTTCCCAATTTAGTATTCTCGTACATCATTATGATCTAAAAATTGGGAAAGAGTCTGGGTATATTTTTCGGTCTCTTCCAAATGAGGGGTGTGTGAACTATCATCAAAGAGTACCCATTTGGAATTCTGGATGCTTTCCTGTAAGATTTGATTGATTGCCGGGGTAGACTCATCGTGGCGTCCGGAAAGGATCAGGGTGGGGATACTTATCGCGTGGATTTTCTCCTCGATATCCCAGTTTTGAAGGCTGCCCGTGCAGTGAAATTCGCTCGGTCCCCACATGGTGTTATAAACTTCCGGGTCCCGGCCCATTTTTTTCAAGGTTTGATGAAGACATTCCGGCCACGGATCGAGACGGCAAAGGTGGCGGCGATAATAGACATCCGTTGCGGCGGCGTATTCAGGATCCTGGGTGGTACCGGCGTGCTCGTATTTTATCAAAACCTGCTGCAATTCATCTGGGAGTTCCGAGCGTAGGCGGTTTGCTTCTGATATCCAACGTTTTGTGCTTGATGCTGAGTTTGCGAGCGTCAAGCTAAGTACGCCAGATGGGTTTGTAAGCATATATTCTTGAGCGAGAAAACCGCCCCAGGACTGCCCAAGCAGGTGGACTTTATCAAGCCCTAGTGATTTTCGGATGGCGGCAACTTCTTCAACATACAACTTCACGCTCCACAAGGATGGATCGTGGGGATGATCTGAATTACCACACCCTAACTGGTCATAAAAGACAACCTGGCGGCCGGTTTCGATTAGCGCGCCGAGCGGTTCAAGATAATCATGGCTCATTCCAGGGCCGCCGTGCAAACAAAGAAGCGGGTATTTGCCCTCGTCTGGTTTGCTGCCGACGATGCGGTACCAAGTCTTGAAATTGTGAAACGGAATGAAACCTTCGCGGGATGGAAAATTCATGTCACAGCTCTAAAGCGTTTTTTACGGAGAAGTTCAAGCGGGCATCTCAAAGCCGTACTGTTGAAGCACATTCTTGGGAAATTCAAAGCGCACGGTTTTGAGCGGGTCAACCACCTGGCAGAATTTGAGCTGACCGACAAGACTCATGAGCATGCCAGCATCGTTCAGGGGGATGCTTACAAATCTGGTCAGAAAATCTGCCATACGTTCGATGGCGCCCTGGGCGGCTGCGTCAACACTCTCAGCAGAAAAGATCACGGCTACCAGATCCGGTGTTTCAACGAATGGGGTTGGGAGTCCGGCCATTTGAACAACCTGAGGTCTGAAACGTACCTGTCCGGGTGTTTCGGCGCCGCAGACGACAATTTCACCATCGCCCATGGCGGCATGCAGATCTCCGGCACCGAATAAGGCGCCCTCCACACCGGCAGTGAAATATACGCGATTACCCTGGCCGATCAGTGTGCAATCCATATTGCCACCGTGCGGGCCTGGAGTCCCATTCGCCACCGATCCTTCGGCTGGGGCAACACCGATGACGCCTATCATCGGTTTTTTGGGGACTCGGATTTTATCTTTGAAAATCAGCACATCGCCTTCGCGTTTGAGGATGGTGGTTTCCATCTCGGTGATCAGGCTTCCAAGCGCACCTTCGCCAGGGATTGCCACCATGCTGGACTGTGGGCCTACTTCCACTTCGACCAGCTCGATACGCAAAACATCACCGGGTTGAACCCCTTCGATGTAAACCGGTCCGGTGGCCGGGTTGACGTGATCCCAGTTCAGGTTGGTGATCAGGTCATCTTTCGTCTGTAGCTGTCCTTCGAAGCAGTCATGTGTTTCCAGTGTGACCAGGTCGCCCTGGTTGACGCGCGCAGCGGGTGAAATGGAGGCACTGAAAGCAAAGAAAAGGTTGTCGCGTGAGATTGTAGTCAAGGGTTAGCTCCTTTCAGGTACGAGATAGTCACGGCGAATTATCGCCGTGACTATTAATTGGGATGTTTTATCAACTTCGACTGTGCCGAATGCGCGGATCCACGGTGGCTTGTATGACATCAATGAGAATGCTGCTGGCTACGACCATCACGGCTGTAAATATGACGGTGCCCAGAATGAGCGGGATATCCACGGTTTCAATGGCTTCGACCGCCATCCGGCCAACACCAGGCCAGTTGAAGACGCGCTCTACAATAACCACCCCGCCGATAAACCAGGGAATATCCATGCCCGCCATGGTGATGATAGGATTTAATGCATTTGGCAGGGCGTGGCGTAAAATTGTCATGAAATAGGGCAATCCCTTTGCGCGCGCCGTGCGGACGTAATCTGTCGATAGGATATCAAGCATGCTGGAGCGCATCATGCGCGCATACCAGGCCGCCCCGCCCAGCCCGGCTGTCAGCGCGGGAAGGATGATGCTGCTGGCAGAATCTGCGCCGCCTAATGGGAATATTGGAAAGAGAAATCCGAACCAATAGAGAAACAGCAGCCCCATCCAGAAGGGCGGCGCGGAGATTCCGATCAATGAAATAATTGTGCCAATTCTGTCTGCCAGTTTGCCGCGTGCAACAGCAGAAAGGATGCCAACCGGCAGGCCAATCAACAATTCAACAAAGATGCCTGCGAGTGTCAGTGCAAGGGTGTATGGAATACGACTCAACAGCAGCCCGGTAACGCTGGACTGTTTGCGATAGGAAAAACCCAGATCACCTTGAAAAGCGTGACCAATATAGGTAGTGTATTGAGTCCATAAAGGCTGGTCAAGCCCCAGTTCGTGACGGATGCGTTGAACTGTTGCCACAGTTGCGCTCGGGCCCGCATACATGCGGGCGGGGTCGGCGGGCAAATAATACAGCAATAAGAAGGTGATGATGGATACCCCAATTAAAACTGGTATCGTTTGAAAAATGCGGCGCAGGATAAAAGTCCACATGCTAGGGATTGCCTTGCTGGGTGGGGTCAAGGGCGTCACGCAAACCATCGCCGAGCAGATTGAAGGCAAAGACAGTGATCATAATTGCCAGACCTGGATAAATAACCAGCCAGGGTGCCGAGCGATAGTAAGATTGCCCTTGTTGGATCATACCGCCCCAACTGGGGGTGGGAGGCTGTACTCCGATACCGAGATAACTGAGACTGGCCTCGAGCATAACATTGGTTGCCACTCCCAGCGTGCCCCATACGATGATGGTGGGCACCATCTGGGGCAAAATATGATAAAGGATGATGTATCTCCGGCTGGCTCCCAGCGCGCGTGAGGCCGTCACAAACTCGCGTTCACGCATCGAGAGAACCTGGCTGTATACTACCCGGGCAATCCAGGTCCAGTACACCAGCCCGATTACTACGATGATGATCCATAAACTTGGTTTTAAGATGGCGACAAGCGTCATCGCCAGTAGCAAGGTTGGAAAGGCCATCATGATATCGGTGAAGCGCATTAACAGGGTTTCGACCCAGCCTCCCAGATAACCGGCCGCCATGCCAATTGTGATACCAATGGAAACTGCGAGTAGGTTGGCGAGCACGCCGACCATCAGGCTGACTCGTGCTCCGTAGAAGATGCGGCTGAGAAGATCCCTTCCGTTTGCATCTGTGCCCAGGATGAATCTGTTGCCACCACCATTCATTATTGTGCTTGGCATGGGCTGTCCGTTTGGTGTCAGCCCATCCCGGAATTGTTCAGCCGGATCATGTGGGGCAATGAGAGGCGCGAAAATGGCGACAAAGACCAAAAGAGCAACCAAAATTGCGCCAAACATGGCAACTCGATCGCGCTTTAAGCGCCGCCAGATCAATGCAGAATAACCTATTTCAACCGGAGTTGAAATAAGTTTTGTTTCTTTGGAAAATGATGTTGGCAAAGGATCGGGTTGCATAAAATTTATGTGGTCTGCAATAAGGGAACCTTGCTGGTTTTTGGATGGTTCCCTTATTGCAAAAGGGATGATTACTTACCCAGCCACATCATTTCATAATTAAAGAGATGTTCAGGATGGGTGAGGGTGGGCTGACCGTGGAGATTTTCAGAATGGGCAATGGTGTAGTTGCCATTGATCACTGGCACCCAAACGCCATCATCCATCAGGGCCTTGAATAAATCTGCATACGCTTTCATGCGGGCGTCACGGTCATTCACGGCCAGCAGCTCACTGGCTTTGGCATCCACGGTTTTGTTGCAATAGCGCGACCAGTTCCATCCGCCGGGGACATTGGATCCGCAGCCGAGGATTGGAGTGTAGAAGTCATCCGGATCGGGGTAATCCTGGGTCCATCCAAGACCTCCAGACCAGACCAGCGGTGTTTTGCCATTGCCAGCGTCATCAATAACGTTGGGGGCAGCAAGAGTGTTTATCGTAAGTTTTATGCCCACTTTGGCAAGATCCTGCTGGAAGGATTCGCACAGTTTTGGCTGTGGATCAACCGAGATACATTCGATGCTGGTTTCGAATCCACTGGCAAAGCCTGCATCTGTCAGCAGTTGTTTGGCTTTTTCTGGATTATATTCATAACCAGAGTAGCTTTTGTCGTAACCGGGCATCAGCGGGGGCAGAATTTGATTTGCGACCGTTGCTCGCCCATTGAGCAGCTGCACGATGCGGTTCTTATCAATCGCATAGTTTAAGGCCTGGCGAACTTTAACATTGTCAAAGGGCTTTTCGTTGACGTTAATGGCGATATAGGTGGTGTTGACGGTCTGCTCAACCTCGATGCGGTTTTTCCAGGCTGGATCCGTGCTAATTCGTGACCAGTCAGCTCCTGGGGGCGGGTCACCCATCAACTGGATTTCGCCTTTTTCCAATTGGAGCAAGGCAACATCGGGTTCTATCCCCACTTTAAATGTGATCTTATCGATAAAGGGGCGGCCCTCGAAAAAGTAATTCTGGTTGCGCTCAAAGACCAGGCGCTGCCCGGCTACCCATTCCTTCAGCACGTATGGACCCGTTCCAACAGGAGCGTGGCCGAAATTCTCGCCGGCTTTTTCCACTTCTTCCTTTGGAACGATATAGGCAAAATTGATTGCCATCTTGTTTAAGAAGGTAACATCAGGAGCGGCAAGTGTAAATTCAACCGTGTTTGGGTCCACAGCTTTAATACCCGAAACGTCGGCTGCCTTTCCATCCACGAAATCCTGGGCGCCTTTGATCCCAAGGAAGAAACCAGCGCCTGGGCTGGCAGTTTTGGGATTGAGTACGCGGGAGATCGAATAAACGACATCGTCCGCGATAAGTTCACGCCCGTTTTGGAATTTGACGCCTTTGCGGAGTTTGAAAGTATAGGTCAAGCCATCTGCGCTAATCTGTGGAAGGGCTTCCGCGATGCGTGGCTGGATGGTTGTACCGCTGTCATAATCAAGCAACCCATCAAACACCATTTTGATGGCGGGCCAGTTGGTCCAGTCATAACCGATGGCTGGGTCGAGAGTGGCGAGATCATCTTTGTAGGCAACGATCATTTCTCCGCCTTTTTGCGGGGATGAACTTGCTACGGCAGCCGCCGGTTGGGTCGGGGCCGTTGTAGTCGCGCCTCCACCACAAGCAGAAATTAGCATTGCTGCAACAAGGAATGAAAATAACAAAATTCTTTGTTTCATATGCATCTCCTTCTGAACATAACTGGTGTACAAAAGCTGCGGTGATTGAACATTCCGCAGGGAAACACAACAGGTTGTAAAGCCAATATCAGATTAATATAGTGGATTTGACAACAACAACACCCACCCGGTTATAACAGATACGCCGTTGGGGGTGAATGTTGGAATTAGCGGGATTGATCCCGAAGCTGAGGCCTGGTTTCAGTTCATCCGCCGCCGATGGGTGGATACAACTTGATGATATCCGCATCATTTATGAAGATATCATCGCCATCGAACAAGCTTCCATTGATGGATATGATTGCGATCTCACCCTTCGGAATGCTTAGCTGGCGCAGAAGAGTATTCAGCGCGATAGGCCCCTCCAGGGGGATAAGCAAATTGCTGCGTTTCTGCTGGTCATACCATGAGAGGCTGCCACCCAGGTGAAGCTTCATTATGGGATTGAGTCTGGAATTTTGCCAGGGAGCAAGTCGGCTGCCCACTCGATACTTAAATCTGCCAGGCGTTGGCGCGTCGGCATGGCGCTGATCGGATCCCAACCTTTGACTCGATAGAGGTCCGTCAACGCCAGGTCAAAATCGGTCTTTGAAATCCCAATGCCATTTAATGCTCCGTTTTCAAGCGGCATAAAAAGCCGCTCTGGCAGGGTGTCATCCTCGCGGGAAAAGCCCTCGCGGACATTAAAGATGCGAGCCAGGTTGGTTGCGCGCTCGCCGATTTGCAGCAGGTCGGCGATACTGATATCCCATCCGGTGGCGGATTGAACAGCTGATTGCACCTGTTCCACCTGGATGAAGCTGCGTGGCGCCGGGCCAAAATAACACAAACCGATCACCTTGCCGAGGCTGCTCCAATTTTCCAAAAGGGCGTAAGCGCTCGCTTTTCTGCAGCTTAACTCTCGGGCTGGCATTGCTTCTGTGATGCCCAATGGCAAGGCCCCTTTAAATGGCACCGAATCTGGATTCGCTATCATCGTGTCGTGGTAGCTTACCAGGTGGTCAGCACCCGTTTCACAGACTGCATATCCCAACCCCACGCCCACCTTGCCGCGTGGGTCGTGCATGGCCAATTCTTCTCCTTTAACTTGCATGGCAAACTGGCCGGAACCCTGACCAATCACCTGGCTTAATTGGCGGGTACCTTCTGCCAAAAGGTTGCCAAAACCGCGGCGGTTGGCGATCAATTCGATCATCTCCAGCATGGCATCTGCGTTTCCGAAGCGCAGCTCTATCCCGTCAGTTTCTTTTAGCCCGATCAGCCCACGCTCAAAACATTCCATTGCAAAGGCTATCGATGAACTGGTTGAAATCGTATCCAGAATATATTTATTGCACAGCTCGTTAGCTTTCGCCATGGCGGAGAGGTCATCGACGCCACAATCTGAACTGAAACCAGCGATGGCTTCATACTCCGGACCGCCATAAGCATTGCTCACCGACCAGCGCGCATTAATCTCCACCTCGCGTTTGCAGCGAACGGCGCAGGCATGGCAACTGCCTCGCCCTTTTAATAAATCTTTTTCGTAGGCATCCCAGGATACATTTGCCGCACCTTCAAAAAATCCCTGCCGGAAATTTCGGGTTGGTAAAATGCCCGCCGCATTCATTCCACTCGTAAGCGCCGGGGTACCTTTGACCTGCATATCCCAGCTTTGTGGGTGGTTTTTGACCTGTCCAGCCAGGGTTTTCCCTAATTCAGCCAATTTCTTGGGTTCGAAAGCCTGACTAAGATAACGTTCATTACCTCGCACCGCAACTGCTTTAAGGTTTTTAGACCCCATCACTGCCCCCATGCCTGTTCGTCCGTTGAAATGGCGCATTTCATGGGATATTGCGGCATAGCGGACTAAATTTTCACCGCCCAAACCAATTAGTAAAACTCGATAAAGTTTATCGCCCAATTCCTGCCGGATGGTTTCCTGGACATAAATGGGATCTTGCCCCCATAGGTGTTGGGCCTCTCGGATTTCAACCGCATCGTTGTGAATGCTGATATAAACTGGCGTTTTGGATCGCCCGCTTATCACAATGGCTTCAAACCCGGCCATTTTTAATTCAGGTCCCCAAAAGCCCCCGGCTTCAGATTCGCCATAAGCTCCGGTCAACGGTGACCGAGCCGCGGCAGTAAAACGCGTGGCTGTAGAAAGCGGTGCCCCTGTCAGCAGACCATTAGCAAGCACAAGCACATTTTCAGGGGATAGCGGTTGGACGCCGGGTGCAATATTTTTCAATAACAGGTATGCCGCCAGGGCTTTCCCACCCGGATAAAGGCGGTAAGTCTCGTCTGGCATTGTTTCTGTACGAATCGAGCCATCGGTCAGGTTAATGTACAGTAGTTTACCCGTGCTGCCATAGCCCATCTGTTTACCCATCCTTTTTTTTCACTGCCTGAATCGAGTGATTATCCAGAATTAAATCGCGGATCGAATGTTCTGGTGAAATTTTATCACTTTGTGACTGTGGAAATTTATTGAAATCATCAAAATGATCTTGACCTTTCCGTGCTCTTATGGGGCTAATTGTTTTTTACAGCAGCGTATTATTTGCGATGCTGTAAGCATCTGGACACTTTGCCACTGGAGAATCCATTGCATCTAACTCTTATCCATCCGTAATGAGGCAAACGTCTTTAATTATTGCAGATGTTTGCCTCGCTTTCCCTTATAGGGTGGACCGGGGGGATAGGTTTGAAAAGCCAATAGCCAGTTGAACTCGATTCATATTATGATATTCGTGCTTGACAGTTTATTTGAGAGTGATATACTGGTAGAGACATTATACCACCATACCAGGAGACAATAATGTATCTCCCTATCCAGAGCGAACGCTTATATGAACAGATTGTCATGCAAATTGAGCGGCGTATTCTGACGGGTGAGCTCAAGATCGGCGATCAACTACCAGCAGAACGTGAGTTGGCTGAGCAGTTTTCAGTGAGCCGAACCGCTATCCGTGAGGCCGTCAAGGCATTGCATCAAAAGGGTCTCATCGAGGTACGCCCTGGGCGAGGGACTTTTGTCATTAATGCTACCCAGGGGGCGATGCGGCACTCGCTCGGATTGTTGATGCATTTTGGCGCTGGAGAAGGCCAGGCTGATCTGATCGAGGTGCGGGAAATTCTGGAGCCAGAAATTGCGGCGCGTGCTGCATTACGAATAACTGATGAATACATCAATGCCATGAAAGATGCCGTTGTTATCATGGAAGAGGCTACTGTTCAAGGAAATTCAGATGTATTTGTGGAAGCAGACCTGGATTTTCACCTGGCCCTGGCTGAGGCTACACAGAATGCAATCATCCCTGTATTGATGGATTCGATCATTGATATGCTGCGTGAACAGCGCAAACGGATGGGCCTGGTGCCAACCGGATTAAGACGCGGCCAGGCTCACCATAAAAGAATCCTTGAAGCCATTATCAATCACGATCCAATTGCTGCGCGTTTGGAAATGCAAAACCATTTGCAACAGGTTCGTGAAGATACCGCCTGATGATCTTTGATTTTCGACTATTACATATACGCAAAGCTTTCCCTTAATAAAAAGCTTTTCCATGCGTCATTTGCGATAGTGCCGGTGCCGGCATGGCCACGAGGCGACTTTGCAGTGAACCCCGGTTTGCGTATGCCCATTTCTTGACGAATACATTATCCAAAATATTTATTCCAAAACAAGTGATCAGGAGGAAATTGATGGCTAAAATTGGCTACATCGGCTTAGGCGTCATGGGTAGTCGTGTCGTTAAACGTCTTCTGGATGCCGGTCACAGTGTCATTGGCTATAACCGTACCCGTTCAAAGGCCCAATGGCTTTTGGATGCGGGAATGATGTGGGGGCAAACACCTCGAGTGGTTGCGCAATCAGCAGATATCGTTTTTAGTATGGTCACGAATACGGCCGCCTTGAGAAGCGTCACTGATGGGCCGGATGGCATTTTGGCCGGTCTCTCTGCGGGCAGCATTTATATTGATATGAGCACCGTCAGCCCGGCCTTCAGCCTGGAATTATCTCAAAAGGTGATGGCCCTCGGTGCGCGAATGTTGGATGCCCCTGTTTCGGGAAGTGTGATCACGCTGGATGAGGGTAAGATTTCTCTCATGGTGGGTGGTGATCAAGATGTATTTGAAAAAGTAAAACCAATCCTTTTGAATATTGGCCCGAAGGCAACTTATGTTGGCCGCAATGGGCTGGCTGTCACTATGAAGATAGCCACCAATCTGAGCCTGGCTGTTCAGATGCTGGCATTCAGCGAGGGAGTGCTGCTGGCTGAAAAAAGCGGTATTAAGCGCGAAATCGCAGTTGAAGTGTTGGTAAATAGTGTAATTGCGTCGCCGATGGTGAAGTATCGTGGCCCATTCGTCTTGCAAATGCCTGAGGAAGCCTGGTTCAATGTCAATATGATGCAAAAAGACATGAACCTTGCCCTTGAACTTGGGCGCGAATTGGATGTGCCGCTGCCAACCACCGCGGTGACGAATGAATTTTTGACCGCTGCCCGAGGCATGGGGCTGCAAGAGCAGGATTTTGCGGTTATTTTTGATGTGTTAGCGAATTTATCCGGCCGTGCTAGAGCCGGCACTATCGGAGTTAATTAAATGATGACCTCAAGTACCCCTGTCGGAGAAGCAGGTTTGCCGGGTGGTGAAACGGCGATAAATCGCCGTGCTATTGACCTCAGTTCAGATGTGGAACATTGGCTGCACGCCTATGAGCAAATGGTCAAAATCCGTAAATTTGAAGAAAAGGTCAACGAGTTGTATATGACTGCTTTTATGCCTGGTCTGGCTCATTTGTGCACTGGCGAAGAGGCTGTGGCGGTGGGAGTGTGTGAAGCTTTACATAGGGACGATTACATCACCAGTACGCATCGTGGACATGGTCATTGTCTTGCAAAAGGCGCGGCTGTTGCGGGTATGTTTGCTGAACTGTTGGGAAAAGAAGCCGGTCTGTGCCGGGGTAAAGGCGGCTCCATGCATATTGCCGACCCTGATTCTGGCAACCTGGGAGCGAACGCTATTGTTGGTGGCAGTATGGGGATCGCTACAGGAGCGGCTTTATCTGCCAAGCTGCGTGGAAGCGGACAAGTGGCAGTCTGCTTTTTTGGGGATGGCGCCACCGCCCAGGGTCTTCTGTACGAATCGATGAATATGGCATCGCTTTGGAAACTCCCCGTTATTTACTTGTGCGAGAATAACCTCTACAGTGAATATACCCATATCACAGAGACTCAGGCGGGCGATATCCCTTCACGCGCCAGGGCATTCGGAATACATGCTGAGACAATTGATGGGCAGGACATTCAACTGGTATATGAGACAGCTTTGCGGCTGGTTGAGCGAGCACGCAAAGGAGAAGGTCCAGCATTGCTTGAATGTATGACCTATCGTTACTTTGGTCATCATGTTGGTGATATCAATCGTGATTATTATCGCTCTAAAACCGAAGAACAGGAATGGGTTACCAGCCGTGACCCGATTAAGTTATTGGCGGATAAGCTGATCGCGCAAGGGCTCACAGATGCATCGGTTCTCGAAAAAATCCATTCAGACGCCCAGGATGAAATTGATGCCGGTGCTCAGTTTGCCATTGATGCCCCTTATCCACAAGCGGATCAGGTAAAACAAGATGTTTACGCATAATCAGCGTGATTGCCACGCCGCAAAGAACGCGGCTCGGCCCTGCTAG
>CAIMZS010000114.1 GCA_903846015.1 uncultured Anaerolineae bacterium
AAAAGGATCAAAAAAGGCAGTACCAGGATAGCCCAGGTCAGCCTGATCTGGTAGAAAAACATCATGCCCATTAGCACAATGAAAGCCAGCAAAAAATCGACCAGCCCGGCTGCCACAGCCGAGAGGGGAATGATCAGGCGCGGAAAATAGACCTTGGTTAGCAGGTTGGAGTTGCCCACCAGGCTGGTGCCTGCGCGCTGTAAAGCGCCGGCAAATAACTGCCAGGGCAGCAGCGCAACATAGCTGAAGACCGGGTAAGGGATGCCATCCGAAGGCAGTTTTGCGAGCTGTCCGAAAACCACGCTGAAGATGACCATGGTCAGCAGTGGCTGCAAGATGGCCCAAGTGACGCCCAACGCAGCCTGCGCGTAGCGTACCTTGATATCACGCCAGGTCAGGAAGACGAGCAGCTCGCGGTAATCCCATACTTCGCGCAGCCGCAGCGAAAGCCAGCCGCGCGTGGGTTCGTAAACAGTGGGGGGCAGTGCAGGTTGTTGAGATCTGGGATTAATCATAGTATTCGACAGGTTGCAAAATTTATTCCTTCTGATGAATGTTTAATTGGCTGTTCTATCACTATCAAGCTTTCGCCACACCCAGAACATTCCAGCTTGTCTCGTCGGCTGGTTTTTCTAGCGAGGGAAAAGCCGTCAGGCTCTCAAGCTTCAAGCCACAAGATGCCAACAACAGTTCCAATTCCATCGCGAAGAAGAAGCGCATGGCATGCGACTCTTCTGTTTCGTTGATCACGCGATCACCCGAAAGCCGCCAGATATGATAGCGTACGTCCCCGAGCTGATGCCTGGTATCCAGCGAGCCAGATGCCGCCCGAATGACCTTGCCATCCCTGGTCGGGATGATTTTGACGCGGTCACTGGGGCGAATGGCAAGCACCGCCGGCCCATACCATACATCAAAGATGAATAACCCGCCCGGTTTAAGATGATTGCGCACGTTGAGCAAGGAGGCCAGGACAGCTTCATTGCTCAATTGGTAGCCCAGGACAGCGAACATCATCAAGACCACATCAAATTGTTTACCCAGGTTCACATTGCAGACATCGCCCTGGGTAAAAATTGGGGCTGGGTTCAGGGCTTCTTTTCCCGCCTTTTCAACTGCATGCGCCAACATGTTTTCAGAGAGATCGACACCGTTCACTTGATAGCCGCGCCGGGCCAAAGGGATGGAATGGTTGCCTGTGCCGCAGCCCAGGTCCAGAATAGATCGGACGGGTTCGGTGCCATAGCGATTGAAAGCCTGTTCGAGCAAATCGCATTCGGCCTCGTAATCCTTGTCACCATAGAACAGGTCATACTGATCGGCATAGCCCTGTTGGAAAACAATTTCGCTCATGAAATACATCCTCTACAATTATTCAAACTTCCATCCAATTCTGATCTTTGACTTTTGGCCATCGTTCGGCGCGCGCCTTTAGGGAATATGGGTCCTGCTGGCATTGAGTTGGGTCAATCGTCGGAATATATGCTTCCCCTAGCCCATTAAGAACATAGAAGGCGTTAAATCCATATTTATTCGTGCCCACCAGGCGATAACCTTTCTGGTTAGCTAACTTTGTCATTGCCGCTAATGACGCACTATGGTAGTCCGGGATACTAATTTTAAAATTAGGATCGTAAGGAATGGTAAGCGCATGGTTGGGGTCTATCACATTTTGTACCTCACATACAACAATTCGCGGTTTTATACAATCGATAGCTTTCCATACCCAATAATCCATTCCGTCGATATCAAGTGAAAGAAGATCGACATCCCCTTCAACTCCGCTGCCAAGAATCACATCGTTGATATTCTCTGCATTAATCCACGCATGGCAAAATTGGGGGGGGTGTAACCAAGTGTCCCGAGACTGTTGAAAGAATTTTTTACCTGTTGATACATTAGCTTCATTACCATCAAAAAGGTATCCCCACCAACCGTGATTAAGAATCAAGTTAGCTGTATTGCACTCTTTACCATTACCTGCACAAATTTCTACACATTTGCGATTTGTAGTGCCCAAAATCGCAAACAGATAGAGCAATATGCCATCCTCCTCAAATTGAGAATGGCATCGAAAACCAACTTCATTAAAAGTAGGCAAATTGGTAATCTCGCGATTAAGAAGACTGCGATAAGTATGATAAAGAATTAGCTGTGTCTCTTTCGCGCGACTATTTTCGATATCCTCGATTATACGATCATACATTACCTCAAAAGTGACCTGAGCAAACTTATGCATAATTTTCTTAAGCATTAGTTTCAAACTGAAAACAGTCTCACTCATGATAATACCCCTTTCACTACTTCACAGACCTGCTCCAACTGCGCTTCTGTCAACGCCAGGCCGGATGGCAAATACAGTCCCTGGCGGGCCATTCGTTCGGCAACCGGATAATGCTCATCTTTGAACAATCCACGCTCCCAAAAGACGGGCTGCTCATGCATCCCCAGGAAGAAGGGCCGGGTTTGAACACCGCGGGCCTCCAGCTTTTTGGCAAAGGACACCGCATCCATGCCGGTGTTTTCAGCCAACACCAGCCCGTACATCCAATACACCTGCCGCGCCCATTCTTTTTCGACCGGCAGTTGCAGGCATGAAATATCTTTTAGCCGTTCGGTGTAGGCTGCACCCATCCAACGTTTCTTTGCCAGGATTTGGTCAAAGCGTTCCAGTTGGGCCAGCCCCAGCGCAGCCTGCATGTTGGTCATACGATAGTTGTAGCCCAGTTCGGTGTGGTAAAAACGCCGTTCGGGGCGAAAGCACAGGTTGCGCAAGCTGCGCGCTTTTTCGGCATAAACCGGGTCACTGGTCAGCAGCATACCGCCCTCACCGGTGGTGATCAACTTGTTGGCATAAAAGCTGAACGTACTGATGTGGCCCATGCCACCGCAGCGCTGCCACACCGGGGCGGCGCCATTTGCATGGCGCAGGTACTCAGCGCCGTGCACTTCGGCTGCATCCTCGATAACCACCAGATTGTATCTTTTTGCTAGATCCAGCACCGGGTCCATATCGACAGGATGCCCATAAATATGAACTGGCATGATCGCCCTGGTGCGCGCCGTAATCTTTGCTTCAATTTGCGAAACATCCATGCACCAGGTCAGCGGATCGCAGTCCACCAGAACCGGGATAGCGCCGCGTTCAACCACCGGCAGGGCGCAGGAGATGATCGTGAAAGACGGCATGATGACTTCATCACCGGGCTGCAGGTCAAGGCAGCCCACCGCCACCTGCAAGGCAGTTGTGCCATTGCAAACCGCGATGCCATACTGCATACCGCAGTATTCCGCCCATTTTTGCTCGAACTCTTCAATAAAGCGCCCGGCGGAGGAGATCCAGCCGGTCTGCAAACACTCGGCGATGTACTCAGTTTCGCGTTCGCCCAGTAAAGGCTCGTTAACAGGGATCATGTTAAAAATGTTCCTTTTCGACCACAGGCAGAAATGGCCCCTGTTTGACTTCCAGGAAAACGGTAT
>CAIMZS010000115.1 GCA_903846015.1 uncultured Anaerolineae bacterium
CTTCGCAGAAACTGCCGGTTGGACAGTCGCTTGCGGCGCCGGGCTGGCGATGGTAGCGGTCGTGTTGACTTCAGCCGGGGCGGCAGTTTGCACAGCGGGCTTCGCAGAAACTGCCGGTTGGACAGTCGCTTGCGGCGCCGGGCTGGCGATGGTAGCGGTCGTGTTGACTTCAGCCGGGACGGCAGTTTGAACAGCTGGTCTCGCAGGAACGGCAGGTTGGGCAGCGGCTTGCGGCGCCGGGCTGGCGGTAGCAGCGGTCGTGTTGACTTCAGCCGGGACGGCAGTTTGAACAGCGGGTCTCGCAGGAACGGCAGGTTGGGCAGCGGCTTGCGGCGCCGGGCTGGCGGTAGCAACGGTCGTGTTGACTTCAGCCGGGACGGCAGTTTGCACAGCGGGTCTCGCAGGAACTGCCGGTTGGACAGTCCTTTGCGGTGCCGGGCTGGCAGCTACCTTCATTGCGCTAACTTCAGCCGAGACGGCAGCTTGTGGTGCGGGCTGGGCGGTGGCTTGCGGTACAGGGCTGGCAGTTTCACCAGTCGTGCTGACCAAAGCCGGTGTGGGCTGAGTGGTCGAGGCGGTTAAAGATACTGCCTGGGCCAGCGCTTGCGCCACAGCGCTGGCAATTTCACCAGTCGTGCTGGTTTCAACAGGCGCAAGGGTTGGATCAGCCGCCGGGGTAAGCGCGGATTTAGATGAAGGGCGTGAAAGCTGGGCGATCATGGCGGCCAGGGATGCAGCCGTGGAAACTTCCTGGGCAACGCCGGCAGCGGATGGCGTAAGCACGGCTTCAGTTCCTGCACCAGGCTGAGCGATATTGACCACTCCAAGCATGGAGCCTGGTTCTGACGTGCTGGCTGCGCTCGGCGCGGCGCCTGCCGTCATGGCGGTGGCCGCACTGGCTGCACCCGTAGATTTTCCAGCAAGTTTGGGCATCACGAAACTAACCCGCAGTCCTCCCGGCTCTGTATTCGCACCGGCTTTCTGTAAGGACGGAACGGTTGAGACAGCCGCACTTCTGATCGTGGCGGGAGCTGTCTTAATCTCTGTGTTGGTGGCGTTCTCAGGCTGAACAGCAGCAACTGGCGGGGTTTGCGGCGCCATGGCAGCGATCAGCGAAGCGGCATTCAATTCCATTGCTCCTTGCATCTCTTTCTCTTTGCCCTTTAATACCTCGGAAAACGACAGGGACTCACTCGATTCGACATCCCTGGATTTGGTTTTCGCAGGCGAACCTTCGGTTGGGGCAGGTTTTGAGATCAATTGCAAAAGAGTAACCATAATTACCTCGCCAGGCTTTTTAAGAGTAAAAGTTTTTTGGAGATCGCCTGGGAAACGGCCTGGTATTGGACGCCAGCCTCAGACATATCGGTCATTTCAACATCCACATCTACATTGTTCATATCGGCGCGCATCGTACCGCCTGTACGCGTCGCAGTTGAGAAACCAACCTGCTGATTTATAGTAGCCAGATGGGCACCATTGGTCAATTTCAACGCCAAAGAACCATTTTTTTGAGTCAGGCGTTTGAGAGTCTCCTGAAAATTAACCGTCTGGGCCTGGTAACCGGGTGTATCAATATTAGACAGATTTCGGCTGATAGCCTGTTGGCGCAGGCTAAGACCATCCAAAGCTGTTTTGGCAACGCGCGTAGCTGAATCTGCAAATAATGAGTCGACCATGGCTTTATCCCTTCCACTCGCTGGTAGAGTCTAAATAGCCCATCACCCGATTGACATACGTTTGGGTTTCCTGATAGGGGGGAATGCCGTTATAGCGGTCAACCGCGCCCGGACCGGCATTGTAAGCTGCCACGGCCAGACGAACATTACCGTTATAGTGTGTCAAAAGCTGGCTCAAAAACTTCACGCCACCTTCGATGTTTTGAGCGGGATCCAGGGCATTACTGACACCCAGACCGCTGGCAGTACCCGGCATTAATTGCATTAAGCCCAACGCCCCGGCGGATGAAATCGCGGAAGGATTAAAATTGGACTCGGCCTTGATGACTGCCTGCACCAACCCGGCGTTAACATTATATTTTTGCGCAGCCTGGTTAATCAGACTGGAAAAATCACCGCTTACGGCAGCAGCTCCCGCGCCCGTGGATGAACTTGTGGGTGCGCTTGTGGATGATGACCCGGCAGCAGTGCCGCCAAGTTTCGAGCTCATCCTATCGAGTAAATCGAACATGAGCTTCTGCATAATCGATTGGACCTTGCTCGTAAAAATTGAATTGTCCATGATTGTCCTACCTATTGTTGTGTATTGCGAAATGCCTGGGCGATATAAATATCATCTTGCGCCCGAGCTTCAATTTGAACCTGTTCGGTCATATAAATCTCATAGCGGTTTCGCTTGAGAATTTCCAACGTTTCTTCAGACTGCCGGGCAAGCACAAGGGCATGCCTTTTATTATTAATTTCCAGTTCCTGCCTGACCAATTCTTTGGTCAGATTTTCTATATGTTTGTTGACCTGGACGATATTTACTCGCAGCAGGCTAATCTTGAAGATATCAATTTCACCCGATTGAGCCTCAGTCAATTGATTAAATAAATCGGATTGGTATTCCTGCATGGACATTAATAAGGATTGGGTTTCCTGGTAGGCCGTTAATAGCTTACCAAGCTCAATTTCCAGAACCTCGACCCTGGTATGTCGAATATCCAAAACATTCTGCAGCGAAAACTTAAGCGTCATTTGAATACCTCAGGTAATAATTTATACAAGCTGGATGGATGTAACCTTGCTGATTTCCGACAGGTATTGCACGGTTTTCTCAAATTCGGTGACATCCGAGCGGTCTTGCTGCAAAAAAGCAGTCAATACCGGTTGAACAAGCAGCGCAGTATCCACTTCCGGATCAGAGCCTTTCACGTATGCGCCGATATTGACCAGGTCGCGAACCTTTTCAAAAACAGCCAGATTCTTGCGAGCAAACGATGCCAGTTGCAAATGCTCTCGCGTGGAAATGGCGGGCATAACGCGGCTGACGCTGTTGAGTACGTCAATAGCCGGGTAATGATTGCGGGCCGCCAGTGCGCGGCTCAAAATGATATGTCCATCCAGAATACCGCGCACGGCATCACAAATCGGTTCATTGAAATCATCACCTTCCACCAAAACTGTAAAGAAGCCCGTGATGGAACCCAATTCACCTCGGCCTGCGCGTTCCAGCAAGCGCGGCAACATAGCAAAAACCGAAGGGGTATAGCCCTTGCTGGCAGGCGGCTCACCAATGGAGAGACCGATCTCGCGCTGAGCCATGGCATAGCGCGTCACCGAATCCATCATAAACATGACATCCATGCCACGGTCGCGGAAAAATTCCGCAATCGTCATTGCCACCACAGCCGCCTTCATACGGACCAGGGCAGGTTGGTCGGAAGTCGAGACGATAATCACTGAGCGTGCTAACCCTTCGGGACCCAGGTCTCTTTCCAGGAACTCGCGCACTTCACGACCGCGCTCACCAATCAAAGCAATCACCGCGATATCACTGTGCGAATTGCGGGCAATCGAGCCAAGCAGCGTGCTTTTTCCTACACCGCTGCCCGCAAAGATACCCATGCGCTGGCCTTTACCACAGGTCAACATGCCGTCAATAACACGCACACCGGTGACCAAAGGCTCATCGATGGCAGTACGCTGCAAGGGATGCGGCGGCGTCTGATTGGTGGAGACCCATTCCACGTTTTCGAGCGGGCCCTTGTTATCAATCGGTTCGCCTAACCCATTCAAAACCCTTCCGGTCAGAGACATGCCCACCGGGGCTTTGAAGGCCCGCGCCACCGAGCGCACCGTGCTATCTGGTTGGATGCCTTCCATACTGCCAAGCGGCATCAACAGCATGTGATTATTTCGAAAACCGGTTACTTCCGCATTCAAAGTAGCTCCGTGATCACCTGTTTGAATCTCGCAAATCTCACCGATCTGGCAGTTCAGACCCATGGTCTCAACCGTCAGGCCAACCACCTGCACAACCCTGCCAGAAATGGAGAGCGGGTTGAGACGGGTGATTGCATTGCGGTAACGCGCCAGATCAATAACAGGTTTATCCATATTATCCGTTTGACTTAGTGTCATCTTCGAATGTTTTCAAGACGGCCTTGAGCTGTGTTTCCACGCGTCCGTCCACCGATCCCATTTTGCCTTTTATAAAGCAGCCACCCGTGACAATCTTGTCAGATGGAATAATCTTGATCCTATCGCCAGAAACCAGTAACTGGTATTCACTCCAGGATGGATCCAATAATTTCGAATCGCGCGGGTTCATGAAGATATTCAAATCTCCGAGCCCCTGCGCGCTTTCCATGATGCGGTTAAGATTCATTTGCAAACCAGCGCTATCCAACTTGACACCTTCACCAAACATGGTTTGCGCAATTTCCTTAACCATCTCCACCATGATTTTTTCAGCCTGGCCCAACAGGTTGGTTTGCCAGGTGGTCACATCTCCAACCAACCTGCCAACGACTTTCAAGACTTCTTTCATCTCGAGTTCCGCCTGGTCGCGACCCTGCTGATAAGCCGCTTTTTTTTGATGCGCGATTTCATCCTCAGCCTGCAGCAAGATATCGTCCGCCTGCATCTGGGCTGCCAGGATAATTTCTTCAGCCTGCGAACGAGCCCGATCCAACATCTCGCGCGCTTCCTCGTCGGCATGTGGATGAGGTTCAAGCGTGGCAACCGCTTCGGCAACAATTTCAACTGTCGTGGATTTGTCTTCCACTGGCGGTTGGTATAAATCTGGAAGTGTCAAAAAAGTCCACTCAGGCTTGGGTCGCGCGGCTGCCGGAGCCTTGCTCACATCACCCGGAAGCCAGGCCTCAAAATTCGCGCCAGCGCCATCCAGGTGCAACCTGCGCAAGCCAGACTGGGAACGTCGTGCTGACGTATCGATGCCGGGCTGAGGCAGGGTGTGGAAGATCGCCTGGATCAACTCTTTCTGCGCGTCGGTCGAAGCGACAACCAGATTGCCGCCCAAATCAGGGGGCTGCCAGGCTGTCAACAGCTCGGTAGCCGAACTTGAATTCATTCTAGGAGATGACTTCATATTCATCTCCACCGCCGCCGCCAGCGATCACAATCTCACCGGCTTCTTCCAGGGCCCGGCAGGCATCTACAATCTTGCGCTGTGCGCCGTAGACATTTTTAGCCAACTGCGGACCAAGAATGTCGATTTCTTCTTTCAAGTTTTCACGCGCCCGTTCCGAAAGGTTATTTAATACCTTGTCTTTAAGATGATCCGGCGCGCCTTTGAGCGCCAGGGCCAGATCGGACTTATTGACATCACGCAAAACACGTTGAATGGCGCGGTCATCCAGCTTGATGACATCATCAAAGGTGAACATGTTGGCGCGAATTTCTTCCACCAACTTGGGGTTAGTGGTGTCCAGTGCTTCAAAAATGGATTTCTGGGCGCCGCGGTCGACCTGATTGAGCATTTTCACCAAAAAAGCCACACCACCGGTTGCCCGAAAATCTGCTTCATTAATTACGCTGGAAAGCTTGTTTTTCAGACTCTTTTCCACCTGCTGCACAACCTGCGGAGAAACACGATCCATGGCAGCCAGGCGCAGAGTAACTTCGATTTGATTTTCCTTTGACATACTGGTCAGAATGTCAGCCGCCACCTTGGCCTCCAGGTAAGAGAGCACCAGGGCAATGGTTTGCGGCATTTCCTCTTGCAAAAGCGCAGCCACCTCGATGGCATTCGCATTTTTAAGCATCTCAAAGGATGAAAGCTGCTGGTGAACGGATAACCGCTCCAAAATCTCAGTACCGCGGCGCGGGCCAACGGCGCGAGCCAACAATTGGCGGCTGTACTCCACACCACCGCGAGGTTCGGCCGTATCAGTCTGGCTTAGCTCGCAGGCCTCTTTCAAGGCAATGTGGCGCACTTCCGGTGAAACCGTGCCAACCTTGCCCAAAACCATCAGCACCTGTTCAATCTCACCCTCGGACAGGTATTGCAGAACTTTTGATGAAAGTTCCACGCCCAGGCCGAGCAGCAGCGCAGTGGCTTTATCGAGGCCAGTAATCGTCATCGCTTGCTCTCATTCAACCAGATCTGGATGATCTCGGCTACAGAGGCGGGATTTTCTTCCGTCAGGCGCGACACAACTCGAGCGCGCTGCTCATCTTCCGCGGCGGTGGCGTGCTGTGGCCGCTGGCTGAGCTGAAGGACGACACCATTATCGGCTGGAGGAGTTGCGGCAGTGGGCTGGCCTTGCGCAGCGGGGAGCTGACGATGGCCGTTATCAGTTGGGCCGGCCAATGTGGCCGCCATACCAGGCATGGGCAGTGAACGAGCGCCAGTCTGACCATCCTGCATGGATACCATATTCCCTACCGGCTGCAGAACCGTCTTCCAGGATTCCTTTGAAGCATTGCGCAGGGTACTGATCATCCTGAGCACCAGGAAGATCACCAGGATCAGCGCCAGGGCCACGCCCACCGCGATAGCGATTTGAGTGTAGAGTTCAGTTTGCTGCTGCTTGGCCAATTCAGCCGCGAGTGCATCCATGGCTGTTCTGTCAAAAGCATAGGTTTCAACAGCCAATTGATCGCCGCGCGTGGTATCGATACCGGCTGCCACTTCCACCGACGATTTGATAACCTGCATTTGAGCCTGGTCGGTAATGTTATCGACCATGACCGAGACGGACATACGAGTGACCTTGCCGGGGGCAATAATTTCATGCGACTGCACCTGGCTGACTTCATAATTGAGCGTCTCTTCAGCGCGCTGATAAGCAGTGGCACCAGAACCAGTGGTTGTAGCCACAGGAGTCGGTAAATTGGAGACCGCACCTGGCACGCCACCGACTGTACCGCCGCCGCTGGAGGTTTCATTGACTTTTTGTGAGCTGCGCAGCGCGATCGCCGTCGGCTCAAAAGTGTTGGAGGTAACTTCACGTTGGGTCCAATTCATTTCCACCGTCGCCTGGACGATCGAACGGTTTGGCCCTAATATTTTGTCCAACAGGGCTTGGACGCGGCTTTGTACCTGGCTGGCATACGCCTGTTCAGCGGCGCGCTGGTCATCTTTTTGGGAGAGGCCCATATCGCTAGTCTTACCGGAGCCATCCGCGAGCATATTCCCTTCTGTATCCACTACCACCACATTTTCAGCTTTCAGCCCTTCAACACTACTGGCAACCAGATGGGTAATCGAACGCACCTGGGTTGCATCCAACTTCTGACCAGGCTTAACCTGGATGGTGACGGAAGCCGTGCTGAGAGCCTGATCCGCAGACAGCAGAGTTTTTTCTGGCGTCACCAGGTGGACCCGCACAGCCTTGACTGCATCCAGGCTGCCAATCGTGCGCTGCAACTCGCCTTCGATGGCGCGCTGATAATTAACCTTTTGGGTAAATTCTGTCATTCCCAGGGTGCTGGTGCCGCTGAATAATTCATAACCGACAGTGCTGGACTGCGGCAGGCCTTCACGCGCCATCAATAAACGGGTGGTGTAAACCTTATCATTGGGCACCATAATCGTGCCGGTACTTTTCATCTGGTAGGGAATACTGTTATCATCCAATTTTTGGACGATCTGGGCTGCATCCGTTTCGCTCAAACCTGAATAAGCCACCTGGTAACTGGGAGAGAGCGCCCAATTGACCAGCACGGGGATGAGAATAGCGGCTGCCGCGATCAGCGTGACAATCGTGATCTGACGAGCCAGGGTCAGTTTTTTCCAGTAGAAGGTGAATTGTTGCCGTAAGGTTGCGAGCATAGGGAAAGGTTCCTGATTTAAGTTTAGACTTGCATTCTCATCGTTTCACGATAGGCTTCAACCAGCTTGTCACGAATGCCGAGTGCCACGTTGAAGTTGACATTGTTTTCTTCCATCCCGATCATGACCGCATGTAGATCAACATTCTGACCCTGAGACATCTGCTGCACAAGCGAGTCTGAGTTCTGTTGAGATGCGTTTAACGTCGAGAGCATCTTCTCAAAAGACTGGGTAACCTGGCTGGTAGAGCTGCTGGAAGATGTCTTCTGAGCAGAACCAAGATCGGGAATAGCCGGGATAGTGCGGGGGGAAATGGGCGAAATAGACATGATTATTTTCCAATCTCGAGCGCTCTGAGTGCCATGCGCTTGACAGCCTCAACCGCCGAGAGGTTGGCTTCGTAAGAGCGGGTGGCGGATAGCATATTGGTCATTTCAACAACAATATCGACATTTGGATAAGTGACATAGCCCTTTGCATCCGCATCGGGATGGGTAGGGTCATATACCTGCGGGCCAGCCTTGGTGTCCGCGGTGATCTGAGATACACGCACGCCACCCTGGATACTGGTGAGGGTACCGCGATGCGCAGCCACCAACTGAGGCAGAAAGGAGTTCTGCTGGTCAGGCATAAAAACAGCTTCCTGACGCTGGTAAGGCGTGCCATTCGCGGTGCGAGTGGTCTGCGCGTTGGCAATGTTGTTCGAGATCAGATCCAGCCTTAGCCGCTGCGCCGTCAATCCAGATGAACCAATTCGAAGTGATTCCCAGAAACTCATAACGTTCTCCTTGTTGAATTGATAATATCAAATTCAGGCAGAACGCGCAGTAAAAGGAATGTGAAGTTAAAATAAAAATCATGTGAATTAAATAGCAAAGCGCACATTTCCTTTCGGAAAGGCGCTTTTTTGATCGTTCCACCACCTGGTTTTGCAAAAACCGGGGCGTCAGGATAATAGAAGCAGGGCAGGGATTAAGTCAGGATGTTTCCCAGTGAGACCGAATAAGCCGATCGGGCGGATATGGCCGGGTTTTGCTTGGCCGCGAGTGTTTGCTCGGTAGTAACCCATGCGCCGCGTAATTCAGTCAGAGTGGAGATGGCAGAGGCGAATTCGCCCTTGCGGATGCAGTCGAGGCACCACTGGTACAGCCGGTAAAGCCCAGTCGAAACCTCGGGGTAATCCAGATCAAGTGTGTCACGCAGGGCGCCGATCGTTCGGGTAGCCTTGGCGAAATCCTGTTGTTCGCAAGCGCGGATGGCCAGATCATAGGTCATGATAACCAGGCGCAAAGGGCTGGCGCTCATCACATCTTGTTGGCGGTATTGTTTTTGATAAGCAGCTTGATACATGGTTTCAACTCCTAAAAGAATGACTTGCTTGCTCGTTGTTGTATGCTAATAGTTTCGGCTAGCTTCCCATGAACTTTAGCGTCTAGCCGTTAATTCCACATAAATTCTGCCCGACCAGCGCCTGTAAAATGGATTTCTATTGATTTGGAACACAAAATCGGCTGATACCTGGGTGATCAATCCCAATTCTGAGAAAGTCGTACGAAAAACACACTCGAGTCCTTGTTCTTTTTGAAAGCTTCTGGTAAAGTTATTCTTTGAAACAAAATCAAAATCGACCGTCGAAACCAGGATTGACAGGTAAGAACCAGTCAGAAACACATCGAAGCCATGGAAATCATCTCTGCCAACCTGCTCGACATTAATACGCTGCGAATATTTGAAAATGTATGTTTTGGTGAGGACGCCTGGCCACTTTTCGACCTGATAGCGCTGCTCAGTTTTTCTGGCGTGGTGCGGTTGAAAGCAATTGAACAAAACCGCTTGATCGGTTTTGTAGCGGGGGATCCTCGCCCAGCGGAAGGGTTTTCATGGGTCTCCACGCTGGCAGTCCTGCCTGATTACCGCGGCAAGGGTATTGGCAGGGCACTGTTGGAAGCCTGTGAAGAGCAGCTGCCAACTCAGCGCGTTCACTTATGCGTACGCCCAAAAAACGAAGAAGCCATCCGCTTGTATAAATTTTCGGGCTACTATATTATCGATCGCTGGAAAAAATATTACAACGATGGCGATGATGCCATTGTGATGGAAAAATTGAAATAGATTGGGGAGCAATACGCTTTATAATGATGCCATGACTTTACCAAATCAGTTACCCGCACCCATCCTGGTGGACACCCACAGCGCTCTAAGAAGCATGGCGCAAGAACTTGCCCACGAACCTCGGCTAGCCGTTGATACCGAGGCCAATTCACTGCATGCGTATCGCGAGCGTGTATGTTTGATCCAATTTTCGACTCCCAAGACTGACTACCTGGTTGACCCGTTGGCATTGGATGATCTTACCTACCTGGCGCCATTGTTCAGCAGCCCACACATCGAGATCATTTTCCACGCAGCAGAATATGATGTGCTCGGCTTGCAGCGTGACTTCGACTTCAGCTTCCACAATATCTTCGATACCATGCAGGCTGCCCGCATTCTGGGCTATAAACAGGTGGGCTTGGGTAAACTGCTGGCAGAGAAGTTCGGCATCGATGTAGATAAGCACAACCAGAAGGCCGATTGGGGCCAACGTCCACTGACTGCTTCGCTGATCGATTACGCCCGACTGGATACCCACTACCTGATCGAGCTGCGAGATATGCTCGAGGTGGAGCTGCATGCAAAGGGACGCTGGCAGCTGGCCCAGGAAGATTTCGCGCGGGGCTGCTTTGTCAACAATAGCAACTCTCACCGCACCTTGCGCGGAGGCTGGGAACGAATTGACGGTCGTCTTGATCTGAACCAGCGCCAGCAAACCATCCTGAACGAATTGTGCGTCAACCGTGAAAGAATGGCCGAACGTCTGAACCGCCCGCTCTTCAAGGTGGTGGATGATCGACTGTTGCTGCGTGTGGCCCAGGCCGAGCCGCGCTCTTTCGAACAGCTCGCCGCCGCCGGATTAACAGAACGGCAGATTCACCGCTTTGGCCGGGGGCTGCTGGAAGCCGTTGAACGCGGGATCAATGCCCGCCTTGTTCAGGCCAGCGAGGTGGAGAGGGTCTCGGATGCAGAGCTAAATCGCATCCACAAGCTGAAGACCTGGCGCAAGAAAAGGGGTGAAGAGATGGGCGTGGAATCGGATGTGATCCTGCCGCGCGTCATCGTGCAAGCCCTGGCTGAAGGGAACCCGCGTACGCCCGCAAACATGCAAAAGATGATGGAATACAGCCCGTGGAGGCTGGAAAACTTCGGCTCAGAGATCATGGATATCCTCGGTATCAAACCAGAGACTGCCTGAAGTTTTCACAAAAACAACAAGACGCAGTGAAATAACCTGCATAAGAGCACGCTGAGCGTGCTCTTGTTGTTTAATTATTGCCAGCGTGGTATTGTATATACAGAACCACACATTTTTCGATGGAGGCATACAATGAAACTACACTTTTGCGGAGCGGCCCAAACTGTGACCGGTTCAATGCACCTGATCGAGATCAATGGCAGTAAACTACTGCTGGAATGTGGGCTGTTCCAGGGCCCGCGCCAGGAAGCGATTATACGCAATCGAACCTTTCCTTTTGATCCGAAAACGATCGATGCGGTCATCCTCTCGCACGCCCACATCGATCACAGCGGCAACCTGCCCCACCTGGTAAAGCAGGGATTTACCGGAAAGATCTTTGTCACGCCTGCAACTCGCGACCTGGGCGAGATCATGCTGCTGGATTCAGGCCATGTGCAGGAGAGGCAGGCCGAATCGACCAACTTTCACCGCGCCAAACACGGCGAACCACCCGTGGACCCGCTTTACACCCAGAAGGATGCCTCCCTGGTGCCACCGCTTTTTGAATCTGTAAAATTAGACACACCTTTTGAAGCCGCAGATGGCGTAACAGCGCGCTTCGTGGAAGCGGGCCACATCCTGGGCTCGGCAGCCATCGACCTGGAACTGCGCGAGAATAACCGCAAGTTGCGGCTGTGGTTCTCGGGTGATATTGGACGGCGCGATCTACCCATTTTGAGCGATCCGAAACTGCCAGAAGAAACCGATATTCTATTGATGGAAAGCACCTACGGCGACAAACCGCACCGCGATCCCGAGGAAGCCTACGTTGAAATGCGCAGCGTGATACTGCGCACCCTTGGGCGCGGTGGCAAGGTAATCATCCCGTCCTTCGCTGTCGGGCGCACCCAGGAACTGGTTTATAACCTCAATCGCATGACCGATGAAGGCAGTCTGCCGAATGTACCGGTGTATGTTGACAGCCCGCTGGCGGTCAACGCTTCAGATATTTTCAAAAAACATCCCGAATGTTTCGATGCCGAAACGCTGGCGCAGATCCACAACGGGCACCCGGCTTTGGAATTTAAGAATCTAACCTACATCCACAGCCTGGATGCATCCAAAGCGCTCAACGAGCGCAAAGATGCAATGATAATCATCTCCGCTTCGGGCATGGCTGAAGTCGGGCGCATCGTTCACCACATCCGCTGGAATATCGAGAACCCCAAAAACACCATCATGATCGTTTCCTGGCAGGCGCCTTATACAATGGGACGCCGCCTGGCGGACCGCGAGGACCGTATCAACATCTTTGGAGAAACCCTGCGTGTGCGCGCCGAGATCGCCACCATCGGAGGGCTTTCGGCACACGCCGGGCAGGATCTCCTCACTGAATATGCGTTGGGCGTCAAGAACAGCGTTCAAAAAGTCTTCCTGGTGCATGGTGAGCCGCGCGGAGCGCTGCCGCTCAAAGAAAAGATGGAAACGCAGGGCATGAAGAATATTTTTTACCCAAAGATGAACGAGTTCGCCGAAATTTAAACAGCACGAATGGCATAAAAAGCGGTATAATCCGCCCCACCGCACTGCATAAATGGAGAGGTGCCAGAGCGGTTGAATGGGACGGTCTCGAACACCGTTGTGGTCCCCTGGGCCACCGTGGGTTCGAATCCCACCCTCTCCGCTAAAAAGACCCTGCAAAGGGTCTTTTTTTATTTCGACAGGCAGCACAACCAGGCAATCATAACAAGCTCGGGAAATATGTGAAAACAGCCCATTTTAATGATAATCTTGCTACAATTAAGCCATATCTGATTATCCTGATCACCGCGAGAAAGAGGCGCCAAAATGGCAAAAATCGAAAAGTTGCAGCCTGAGACAGACGGCCGTCCAGCCATGCTGGAATGTGTGGAAGTGCGCGCCTGGGGCATGACCGGCACGGATAAACAGGAGTTTGTCCTGCAAAGCGGCGGGAATTTCAACGCGGAGTGGAACATCCTGCTGGAGATTATTTACAGCGTCAACGGCGCCCAGTTGTTTTATACACGCAACTTTCTCCATCACATGGCCTTCGAACGATCCAAGCAGGATCAGATTGAGCATCTTGAAAATTTCAGGCAGGGGCAGATCAATGGCTTCGGCTTCGGCGACATGTTCCCCGAAACGGGCATCTCTTTCATCCGGATCATAACCGACAATTCACCCGATGACCCCTATATCAATTATAAATTTGAAATCTCGGCAGATGTGGGCGCAGTTTTCAGCAGTGGAATGGGCCCTGGCGGCAGCTTCATCAAGATTGTGATGAAAGAATTGGCTCTTGGCGAGGGGGTTGCCTTCATGCAGACCCTGATCGAAGAGATTGATGGCTGCCTGGCTGGCAAACACCCCGACCCGGCTGAGCTGGCCCCAGCTTCGAGCTGCTGGCCGTTTGCACAGCAGTTGAACCGCCGGGCCTATGATGCCATCGCCACCGACTACCAGGAGGATTATTTCGATAACCCACTGCTGGGCGCGATATTTGCCGAATGGCTGGCGGGGCTGCCGCGCGGCGGGCATATTCTGGATGCTGGCTGCGGGCACGGCGACCCGGTCATCCCGCGCCTGTTGAAAAAGGGGCTGCGGGTGACGGGCTCGGATCTTTCAGGTGAAATGCTAAAGCGCGCGCGCCAGGCCTTCCCCCAGGCGGTCTTTATCAATACCGCCATCAACGAACTGCAAGACCAGGCCGAGTTTGACGGAGCCTGTTCGTTTTCATCGCTGTTGTATCTCGATCCGGTCGATGCCCGTCAGGGTATTTATCGGCTTTACCAGGCTCTCAAACCGGGTGCGCTCTTATTCCTGTATGCCTACGACCTGCACCCCGGTTGGCGCGGCAACCCGTACGATGTCCAGATCGGGCAGTGGATGTGGTCGTGGACCTACAGCCTGAACGAGGCCGCCGCCATGCTGGAAGATCACAGCCGTTTCAGGGTGCTGGAATCACGCAGCGTGCTGACCGATGAACGCCGGGAACAGGCCAACGCACGCTGGCGCGATGCCGAGCGGCGCAGGTATGAAGAACTGGTAGCCAGCCTGCCGCCTGGGACTGACGTCGCGGCTCCCAATTTTGCCAACCCGCCCGCCAACTTGCCCTACCCTTACGCCATCCTGGCCCAAAGAAATACCTGATTCCAGGGGCTGGCTACCTTATCCAAATTAAACACTATATTTGAGCCGTGTCAGGCTAACCGGTAATCATACCGATCTCACTCGCTACAAAATCTCCGGCTGGTATTTATCGGCGAACAGCGCCGGCTGGCCGCCGGTGTGCCAGAACAGCACGGTTTCGTTTTTCTGAATGACGCCCCGGCGAATCAGGTCGATCATGCCGGCGGCGGCGCGCCCCGTGTAGACCGGATCGAGCAGCAGTCCTTCATTGCTGGCAAACAGGTTGATGGCTTCACGTTCCTGCTCACCAAATATGCCGTACCCGGCCTGGCAGTAATCGTCATTGGCGAGCACATCATCGCCAGTGAATTCGATACGTGGGCCAAATTTCTCACTGGCAGCGCTCGCCAGCGCCGATACATTCGCCTTGAGCGCCTGGACAGGTTCATCGATGCTGATGCCCAGGATGCGCGCATCACAGTTGAACAGGCGCGCGCCCAGGGTCAGCCCGGCATGCGTGCCTCCCGAAGAAGTTCCAAAGATGATCCAATCAGCCTTGAGACCCTGCTGCATGTACTCCTGTACGGCGAAGGCATAGCCAAGCGCACCGGTGGGGCTGGAGCCGCCATAAGGCACCAGGTATGGGCAGCAGTCATTCACGCGGGCGGTCTCGTAGGTGTGCTGCAAAACGGCATCACGATCCTTGCGATCCGCCACCCAAACCACATCGGCATTAAACAGAAAATCGAGCAGCAGATTGGCGCTGGGCTGTTCGGGATGCTGGCCATTGAGCACCAGGATACACTCCATCCCAAAGCGGGCCGCCGCGGCCGCCGTCTGACGGCAGTGGTTGGACTGCATCGCCCCGGCGGAGATCAGCGTCTTCGCACCCAGGGCTTTGGCTTCAGCCACCAGAAATTCCAGTTTGCGGGTCTTGTTGCCACCAAAAGCCAGCCCGGTCTGGTCATCGCGCTTGACAAAGATTCGCGGGCCGCCGAGTGCCTTTGACAGGCGCGGCATTTCTTCAATGGGGGTGGGCAGGTGGGCAAAACGAATTCGGGCGATGTCGTTCATAGGTTCTCCTGTTTGTGAGCTTCCATTTTATGCCATCCAATACTCATTACGCGCTCATTTGCTGGCGGGTGCGGGCTTTTCCACGGGAGCGCATGAAATTGAGCAGCCTGGGCATCAGGCGGGTATAGAACGCATACCAGAGCGGGTTGGGGGCGAAATCCCAGGCGCCCATGCTGCGCTGCACCTGTCCGCCCAAACCTTCCTTGAAGCGGAAAACGCCCCACATCGAGTCGCTCTCGTTGAATTCATCCGGCGCGCCCCACAGGTCATAGACCCGGCAGCCCTGTTCCCTGGCCCACAGCATGGCTTGCCACTGCAGCAGATAGTTGGGCATTTTATCGCGGTGGGCCTCACGTGACATGCCATAAATATAATAGGCCCGCCCGGCAAAGTGGAACAGGTAAACCGCCGCGACAGGTTCGCCCTGCACCTCAGCGATCAGTGCCGTGGAACAGTGCGAAAACAGGCCCCAGACGGTTTCATAATAAGCCCGGTCTCGGATAACAAAACCATCCCGCAGTGACGTTTCGGCGTACATTTTATGCAGCATGGGCCAATCTGCGCGGCTGCCCGGGCGCACGGTCAGACCCTTCTTTTGAGCCAGGCGCAGGTTGTAGCGGGTTTTTTGCTTCATGCGCGCCAGCATTTCATCATCCGTGGCAGATACATCCAGCAGGACAGTATTTTTGAACTGGATCTGTTCGTCAGAGAGCCGCCAGCCACGCGCGCCGAGATCCGCCAGGACGGCCTGCCCAAGCGCATCGGGCACATCGTTTTCACTGCCGGGCACGCCGCGCCCCTGCACCACGTCTGGATCCAGTTTGAGAAAGATGGCACCCTGCCGGCGCGCAAAGGATTGCAGATCATCCAGCACGCGCGTGCGCAGAGCCAGATCATCCCACCGCAGCAGCGGGCCTTTGGGACAGTACAGAATACACAGGCGCGCAGCAAAGCCCTGGCGAATGACATTCTTCTTTTGCACCAGCGCCGCGGCAACGACGCTGCCTGGGTCGATCTTTTCAAGGAAATCGGTCTGAGCAGAAAAAGCGAGCGGCTGCCCCGATCCCGTCCAGACCAGGTAAAGCGGCTGCCAGCCGTAACGCTGTTTGACCTGCCCCCATTCAAAAGTTTGCAGCAGGTGCGGGTCGGGAAGAGCCGCGATCAATTCGTTCCAGCGGGATGGGATCATACCTGTAATTTTATCCTGAGTTTGGCAATCTGAACGGGCAAAGAGACGATTGGGCAGGACAATAGCATCTAATTTTTGGAGAAGAATTTACCGGAAATTTGAATAAATTGGGATGGTCAAAGAAAGCTTGGACACTTCACGTAAATTCCTAACAAACATATACCGCCATGGACGGTGGTATATCAAACAGACGCAGCCTGTATATGGTGGAAATGTTCAAAATAACGCCTTTTTTGTTTTTTGAACAAGTGTTTAACCTTTGCCGGACCAATATAAAAACGCAGAAATGACCTTAAAAATACGGTTTTATCCGCGTTTTCCGCGCTCGTCCGCGTCCAATGTTTTTTTTACCACGCCAATTCCCAGAGAACCCTATTATTTTGTTGGGAATATCGGGATTATTCTATTTGCAAAGCGCAGAAAATAGGTATAATTACCCTATGCGAGGCTGCGCCCGGTGGCCACGCTCCTTTTCACCAGGCAGGTATTCAATCATAAGGAGATGCGTGATGGGAGATAAAGGCGGTAAGAAAGAAAAGAACAAGACCGACAAGCAAAAACAGCAGCAAGATGTCAAGAAAAAAGAACAGCAAAAAGGCAAGCTGCCCAGCAAGAAACCCGCTTAACGCGGGAGCCGGTCTAAAACCCAACCCTCGTCCATCAGCACTTTTGATGGGCGAGGGCGGTTTAACCGACTAGATCGTTACAGCAGAGCAAACTTCCATAATCTTCTTCTCGTACCATGTTCGACCCGATAAGGTTTCAAGAAAGCCGTTATGGCCTCCATAGCGATGAACGATGAGACCCGTCAGGGAATTTAACTGTAAGTTGTAAAAATCTTCAACCGGAATGATCGGATCATCCTGGGCAGTAATGATCGTTGTAGGAACCGTGAGATTGGCAAGCGCATCGCCCAAAACAGCATAACTGCGAAAATAATCCGATGAGCTTTCAAAGTCGCTATAACGTTTAATCATCACATCTGTCATCTCGGAGATAGTCTCCAGAGAAATTATTTCTCGGAAATCATACAAATCCGGGAAACAGGCTTGCTTCTTCAGCAGCGAACGCACCCACTTATTGTGAAAATATTTTCGGAGCAGCGCGTATTTATCAATTGCATAGGTCGATTTTTCCGGATCGAGTGCCGGGCTGATGCTGAAAACATGCGCGAGATTTTCGATCGGATTTTCAGCACATTTGCGCGCGATCCGCAGCGCAAAGTTACCTCCCAGTGAAAATCCTGCCAGATAAAAAGGAAGTTCGCTCTCAAACTTCGATACCTGTTGTACCGCATTAAAAACTTCATCCAATAAGACAGCATAAAAAAGACCGGGATTAAGATGATGCGTGTCGCCGTGATCCCGGTAATTCAATCGAAATACAGAATAACCTTTATCATAGAGAAACTTCCCTGTGCCCAAAATATACGCTGAGTTAGCGCTGCCCTCCCAGCCATGCAAGAGGATGACCACGCCTTTCGTCCGTCCATTGATTTGACGAGAATAAAATCCTTGCAGCCTGATATCATTGATTGGATTGAGGATTACTTCCCTGGCGTCTTCTCGCATAAGATTTTTTCCCCATTTGCGAGTTTGGCTGCTTGCCAGGAATATCTGGGCAAAGGTGCTTCTAAGATAAAAGGGTGGGGTGAAGACATCGTTCATAAGATTTGTTGACCTGTTGATAATTTATAGGATAGTGCACAATATTTATCTGGAAATTGGGTATGGCATAATACTCTATGAATGATAACTGAAATACGGGTGGTTTGAAAGGCCATCATTCTCCTTATGGAAATAAAAAAGCCCACACAAAATGTGCGCGCCTTTAAATAGATTCCCCCACCCTCGAAGGAAATCGAGTTCTTGATTTCACTGTCAGAATTACTCTGATAAGTGAATAACATTAATTTATGGCCTTATGGATGAACTACCTTTAGCCCCAAATGCTGTTCGTAACCATCAAAATCAGAGTCATTGTGTAAAAGCTCATGATCATTCTCAAGGCAGCAGGTGGCAATCAGGCAGTCGATCGTTTTGCGGACGGTAATTCCTTTTTGCCGTAGCGTTCGATAATTACGAGCACTTTGGAGAGCCAGGTCAGGACCAACC
>CAIMZS010000116.1 GCA_903846015.1 uncultured Anaerolineae bacterium
ATCCACGCCACCACGAGGGTGGCGACACTTGCCCCAGACGTCCGCCGACCTGCCAACCTGTTTCAATCCACGCCACCACGAGGGTGGCGACACAAGTACCATAAGTAAAATAGACTTTTCATCTTGTTTCAATCCACGCCACCACGAGGGTGGCGACTAACACAGCCACGCTTAAGACAATTGGAATTTCTGTTTCAATCCACGCCACCACGAGGGTGGCGACAGGATGACAAGACCGACAATCGTAGTGATAATCGGGTTTCAATCCACGCCACCACGAGGGTGGCGACCGCAATATCTGGGTTGTTCTAACGAATATTCGCCAGATATTGGTATTGTAAATTTTCAATCAACTTAAATTCAAGGAAAGCTTGTGTTACAAGGTAAATTTGAGGTTTTTAAGGTTCAATTTCCTTGCGAACCTGCCGGGGATTTCATGTTCACTTTGGGTTCGCAAAATTGCATCTTTCAGGCAATTAACGTTCCTTCCATATCCATGCTTGGTTTTGCGCCGACATGCAGCACGCGGCTGCGCCATTCATCGCCCAGGTAATAATAGCGCAAACTATCCTTTGCCGGGTCGATTAGTTTTTCAAGCGCAGCCTGCAATTGCTTGAGCCTCGCCGGGTCCAAAATACATTCAAATACCGAATTCTGCACCCGCTGCCCATAATTCTGGCACTGTTTGGCAACCTTGTTCAGACGTTTTTTTCCGGCTGCGTTTTCGGTATTCACATCGTAGGTGACGAGAACCATCATGCTGTTAACATCCTAACTCCAAAAAAATGGCGGGTATGCATCCAGGTCGCCGCGTAAGAAGCGCGCCAAAAGCATGGCCTGAACATGTGGAATTAACCCAAATGGTATGCGCTCCTTGAGGTAGGGATGCATAATTTCTTCCTTTTTACGTTCCTGCCAGGCAGATAGAACCACTTTACGCGTGTCGTCATCCATTAAAATGCCGCCGCTCTCTTTTTGGGTAAAACCTTTACCGGTTATCTGCTTCCGGTTAACCAACGAAAGCGCCAGCCGGTCTGCGAAAACCGGGCGCAATTCTTCCATTAAATCCAGCGCCAGGGAGGGCCTTCCGGGGCGATCCTGATGGAGAAAGCCCACATAAGGATCAAGCCCGACTGCTTCCAGGGCGGAGGCTACATCATTGGTCAGCAGGGTGTATAAAAATGAAAGCAGCGAATTGATGTTATCCAACGGCGGACGGCGCGAGCGTTCCTTGAACGAGAATGACTCACGCTGTTGTAAGATCAATTGGTCGAATACACCAAAATACAGTTTGGCAGCGCTGCCCTCGTAACCCATCAAATCGGCCACGCTTTGGCACAGTTGGATTTCTCCTAAAGTAGCTTTCAGCGCCGCGGAAACCGAGCCAATTGCCTGTGAATTTACCAGCATGGCATGATCACGCAGCGCGCGCTCGAGTACCTTGCGGCTGTTGGCGATTTTTCCAAGCAAGAACGAGGCCGCAATTGGCACACTGTCTTGTTCTCGCTCCGATACCTGGTATTGCTTCTTTCGCAGCAGCACATTGCCTCTCACCTTGCCAGTGACGCGCGCCTGAAAACGCCCGTTAGGAGTGAGAAAACACAGCCCGATATTATGTTCAGCGCACGCTCCCATCAATGCCGGACTTGCGCCCAGGTAATTGAAGCACACAATATTCTCCAGGTTGTGCAGCGGCAGGCGTGTGGATGGTTGCTCATCCTTTTTGATGACCACATTCTCGCCATCCAGTGACAGGTAGGCTTCGGGCGTTGTTACGTAAAGGACATTGGCGAGTTTCTTCATGGCTCAGGCGCTTTCTAGCTGCTGTTTAATATATTTCGTGGCAGCGATAACGTTTTCTTGCAGTTCCGGCAGGCAAATATCGGCCAACGAGCATGACCGGCAGGCTTTGGAAGTCTTGACGCGTGGAGTATAACCGCGCTGAAAATAGGTGTGCATTTCCATGGTCATCTTTTGAACCAAATCGCGCAGTTCTCCGGTCAATTCGACTGCAACCCGGTGCCGGGTCTCACCATAGTAGAGATACCCAATTGGGATTTTCACCGCTAGCATTTCTTCAAGACAGATCGCCTGGGCGCACAACTGCGCCTCATCGCACGCATCACGCTTTTCATGACCGCGTTTATATTCCACCGGGGCAGCCAGGAAAAGGCCTGCCCGCCCCGGCAATTGCACGCCATCCGGTGATTCGGTAAACTCAACCACGTCACACACCCCGGATAATCCTAACCGATAGGACGCCACCGGCACGGCGCGGGCAGTGATCACTCCCTTCCGTATTTCGGTAAAGAAGGGATCATCCACCCGCTTGTGCAGCAGCTTGCCTTCGACAGTCAGCGTGTTTTCCTGCCACTGACGTTCCACATGGATCAGTGCCCACTGCCGGCGGCAAAAAAGGAAGTGTTGTATGCCCGATAATGGCAAAAGTTCATCGGGCGTGTATTCGGACTTTGTCATTTTTCGATGAGAGTTACACCGGCGGGCACACCTGTTTTGTCCACATTAATTTCATAATCGCTGTATTTGCGCGGTGGGTTAGCCTGGGCGTTTTTATTTGCTGTTACCAGTTCAAATAATCGGTGGGATGGCGCGTTGCCGAGTTCGCTGTCATGCTTAAAAATTACCAGCTTGCGAGCCGACATTTTCCCGCGCGCCGCCGAATGGTCATGTTCGAACATATTGATCAGCGCATCCCAAAACAATTCCAGATCTTCGGTTGAAAACCCGGTGCCCTTGGTTGCGTCATTCGCCAATTTGGCTGAAACATAGCCTTCGGCGCGATACAGCCCATAAGGAACGATATGCTTGCGGCCCATTGTGCGTTCTTTTTCGGCATCTTCGATTTTTGTGACTGTCTGGCGGGTGATGGTGACTTCCTGCTGGATGATCGGGTCGATGCTCCTTGAAAAATTTATTTGGATTGGGCCGCGCACCTGTCCGCAATTATCTCCGGGGCTCATAACCGCTCCAAATGTGCGCACATCAAAGAAGTTGGCACACATCCATTGGCGCGCCTTGCCTACTTCTGGTAACGCTGCTTTTGCTCCCACCTTGTTACCGACAGCAATATACGCATCGGCATGGTTCTGGTTGAGCGGTGTGCCTTCTTTTACATAAATCCGGTAACCGGATGCATCGCCTTTGACCAGTTCGACATAATTGCGAACCTTGCGCTTCAGGCAGACATCTGTCACGATGCCATAACCAGTTTCCGGGTCTATCCGCGGCATATTGCCCGCATCCGGGTCGCCGTTGGGGTTGCCGTTTTCGACATCATACAGCAGGACAAATTCATAGCGATTGTTAATGGGGGTTGTCATGGCTTATTTTCCTTTTTAGTCAGTTATTTGGATTCAAGAGGTTGGATAACGACAGCATTTTTGTCGTTTTTCGGCGCATAAAATGCTGCACGCTGATGGTAGTACCCCAGGATAAAGATACCCTGATCATCAAGCGAGAGTCGCGCGGGAATGGGGTTGTTTTGCACATCCAGCAATCCCAAAATATCCTGAATACGCCGGTCGCTGATATATCCATACTCTGCTTTTGAAATATGGTGCTGTGAAAGCCGTAGCAGAACCGGGAATACGCTTGCGGGCGATGCGCATGCGGAAGTGAAATAGCGATCTTTAATACTGGCATTCATCTTTCCGATTGCTTCCTCCTGCACTTTTTCCAACACGGCAAACAGCCGTCCCAGCGCATAGGCGGGAATGGTGGATTCTTCATTAAGTGACATAACAAGTACCTCCTGAATGGGTTCCTCGGGTTGGTTGCGATATTTTCGAATGAGAAAGGCTTTGATAACCGCCGCGCGCACATAATTGATCTTGTGGATGTTCTTTTGTGAATCATCCATATCGGCGCGGATTCGATTGATGATGGCATAGTACAGTGCTGCTGGATAAGGAGAGCCAGTAAGGATGGAACGAAACATTGCTCCCGCCATCAGTGGTGAAGCTTCAGGGTTACTGGCTTTTTTTGAAACGGTCTCATCAAGGATGTGTCGGACTGTAATGTAAGCTGGCTGGTTTTCAAATTCTTTTACTATTTCCAGATCGCGGTAATGCTGCATCATGCGCTCGACAATTTTCTGGAATGGATCGGTAAGAAAGAATCGCACCGAGATCCTGGCAGCATTAGGCGCCAGCCCAAGCACATAAAAGCGAGGGTTCTCGTTTTTCAACTCATCCAACAAGGCAGCCAGATCAAGTTTTTGAACATGCCTGATTTTTTCAGCCACTTCCTTCAAACCCTTTTCGGACTTTTTCCTCCCTGTTTGATCTGTGAATACCTGTTCATCAATGGAAGGTGGCTCGAAAAGGGCATCAAAAGCGTGGGCGTAGCCTTGCTTCTCGCTTTCCGCCCAATACACCACCGTTGTATTGCCAATGGTTAGTTTCTTGTTTGGGTTTGCAGATGAAAGCAGGTATTTTAGCGCGGTGGTATATGCAAAAACAGCTTTTTCACTTACCGGGGATATTTGTCCCTGTTCACGGTTGTAAGATTCGTATGCCGGGGCATTAAAACCAACCAGCGTAGCGCCGGTTGCGTTCGTGCCGCGAATCCCTTGCAGGCTGGCATGCAGCCGGGCAATCGGGGCTGTTTCGCCGGTTACCAGGCATAATCCAGGATTGGCGCCTTTGCCTACTTTATATCCTTCCCAAACCTGGCGAATCGCTGGGTCTTCATGCGCATAAGTTCCGCGAAACATAAATACAAGGTTGCCGCCTTTCTGTAAAAGTTCCAGCTCTGGTGCGATCGCTGGGTGTTCCCTGCCCTTGGGATAATCATACCCTTCCAAAAAGGCGCTCACGGCGCGAGCAGTTTCACAATCGGCACTTGCCAGCAAATCCTTATTTAGTTGGCGAAAGGCCTCAAAACGCCTGGCACTGTGTGTCGGGTCCTGGCTGTCTTTGTCAGAAATTCCCAGGACATACGCATTGTTATCGCATAAAAAGTTTGGGCTTATCCCTGATGAGCGTTTTACTTGTTCCGGTACGATCATCCTTCTGGGTCTTTCCACCATTTTCTTGCCTTGCGGTACCTGATCGAAAAGTGGAAGCACATCCAGCAATTCACCCTGAGCGGAGATGTTGAGCACAAAGCTAACCCCCACTGCACTGTAACCAGGCGGGGATATATCCTGTTCAGGGTCTTTCAAGAGAATTTCGTAGTATCGGTTTAATGCCTGAAGAATCATTGCCGCACCTCTATTTGCGTCAAGTCGATCACGCCTGCACGCATCTCGGCCTTGAAAAACTTAGGCTGAATGTCTCGCGGATTGGTAAAATCCAGATCATACAGCATCCAACCCAGATCTTTGTCTCCCAATGGGCTCATCGGGATGATGCCATCCTCAATGATTTCCACCTGCGCGCCAAATTCGCGCGTCCCCAGGCATGGCGCACAATAGTGTTGTCCCTTGCGCAAGCGCCTTAGCGCCATGTTGTAGTGTTTTTCCACTGTGTCTTCCGGACCTGTTTTTTCAGGAACAAGTTCAAAATGGGCTTCAATCACATAATCCACATTTTTCAATACCAGCGCAGCGCGTTGTTGGCGGGCGTCGGTGGCGGAGAGAAAAAAAGGTTTTTGTGAACCATTCATACGCTGCCGCGCCTCGCTATCCGAGACTTTCTCGCTGACCTCGTTGCGTCGGATGTTGGTGAATTCGATTTCCTTGAGTACATGAATTTTGTCGATCACCCAACGGATAGCAGGCTTCCAGTAAACCGCTTCGATGATGCCGCGCGCTGCTGAGGGTGTGATGACATCGTAACTGACTCGTTCCACCTTCATTTCAGGGCGGGTAAATAAGG
>CAIMZS010000117.1 GCA_903846015.1 uncultured Anaerolineae bacterium
ACGCTATCTTAAAAACTTTCCCTTTCTTAAGGCTTTTAAACCTTAAAGAAAGTTGACAAAATATATCTTCGGCTTCACGCATAGAAGGAACATATGTTTCAGCCATGATCACACCGTTTTTTTTTGTACCCCCCATATATAGGGCATAAAATTGTATTTTCGAAACTTATCGTATATCTATCTTAAAAAATCCAAAGATAAGATTTTTTTTCACTGTCGCGTGTGAAACATGGTATTCAAAGATTCGTTTCAAAAGCGCATAGAACCCGGTGAAGATAATCCATCCATCCTGAATTTATGCTTTTCCTTCTATCAAGGATGTATGGTCAGCCAAACATGGCTATTACCAAAATACCAACAAAAATAACAATCGATCCAATCGCCCGCAGACCTCCCAGCTTTTCACCAAGGAAACGCCAACCCGCCAATGCACCCAGCACTACGCTGAATTCACGCACGGCTCCGGAATAACTGACGGGGGCGATTGTAAATACCAGTAACACCAGCATATACGCAAAAACAATTAAAAGACCGATCGCCACCAGACGGAAACCGTTGACGGTAAGTTGCTTTTTGAGTAAGTCCCAACCAAACAAACGGAACATAAGCGGTGAAGTCAGGATGGGAGGCCCCAAAAAGATCAACACCGCATATGGGAAAGCTGCCGTATGCTTCATTGCCAATCCATCTATCACAGAGTAAATCGATATCAACAATGCCAGAGTCAATGCTAAAAATATGCCTCGCAATTGCGGTTTTTCACCACTTCGGTTAAATAAATTAGCTCCCCCAACAATTAACAACCCGAAGATAATGATACCCAAACCGAACATCCCACCAACGGTTAATTTTTCAGATAAAAACAACACCGACCAGGTGGCTATCAGCGCAGGCGAAGTTCCGCGTGCCAGTGGATAAACCAGTGAAAAATCTGCTTCACGATAGGCAGTGGTAAGGACAATGTAATATCCGGCCTCCACCAGCACGCTGGCAAACAGCAACAACCAGACTTCGCGAGCTGGTAATCCGGTAAAAACAAGGAAAGGCAAAAATATGGCGGATGCCAGCAAAGTCGACCACCAGATGGCGATATATTTTTCGGCGGTTTGCTTGAGCAGAAGATTCCAGGCGGCATGTAAAAAAGCAGAACCTATGAGAAGGGAAATGGCAAGAATTGGCATTAGACAGTCACACAAGAAATGATAAAACGAAAGGGGTGCAAAACAAAAGGCAGTAAAACTGCCCCGGTAACAAAGTTTCAGCGTAGTTTATACCGAAATAGAAATCCGACTTATAACTATCTCCCCGGCCGAGGTACCCAAGCCAGTATGGATGTGCCATCCCCGATGGCAGACGTGATCTCGACGTCCCCACCTACATGATGGGCACGAGTATGCATGTTGGAGAGACCGTGACCCAGGTTCATACTCATGTTTTCGGTCTCAAAACCACGCCCATTATCGCGAATTTCAAGCATAACACGCTCCGGTGATGTCCACAGGTTAATATCCACCTTTTTGGCATGTGCATGTTTGGCAGCGTTGGCCAACGCCTCCTGGCAAATATGGAACAGGGCTAATGCATGACTCTGGGGAATATCTCGTAAATCTTCGGGGGTACCGTTTAGGCTGGCTTCAGCCAGCGTATTAATACGGAACTCCATCACCAGTCTTCGCAACCCATCCAGTAGATTCTCATCACCAAACTGGCGTGGACGCAAATCCAAAATATAAGAACGAATGTCGCGAATGGTATGGTTAAGACTATTTATGGCCTGCTGAATGCGCTCGGCGGATTTGTCAGGTTCTTCTTTGGCAAGTAAGCGGGCATGCTCAAGCACCAACCCAACCCCATAAATCGACTGAATAATGCCATCGTGCAAATCCATTCCAATGCGATCGCGTTCTTCCAATACCGCCAGGCGGCGGGCATCGGTATGCAGTCGAGCGTTTTCAATGGCAAGCCCGGCCCAACTTCCAATTGCTGTAATGACCTGCGTATCATGTTCATTCAAAGGGGTTGAACTGCGCGTAACTGCGCTCAAGACACCCACCAGATTACCGCTTGAAGCCAATGGAAAACAAGCCATTTGTTTAAAGCCAGCATCAACCACGGCATCACGCAGATAGCGCATATCATGGGCCAAATCATGACTGACGGCCGCCTCACCTGTTTTCGCCACCAGCCCGATCATCCCTTCGCCAGAATGGAAACGATTACGGGTCCAGAATACCTCGGCGGCTTGACCACGGTGCAGGACCAGCCGCAGCGTTTTCTTGTCATCCTCGAGCAGGAAAATCTCCCCTGACTCGACTTCCATGTAATCCATAACCAGCGAAAGTGTTTTGTGCAAAATCTCGTCAAGCTTTAAAGAAGCGGTGAGCACACCTGCGATATTATTAAGCAATGCCAGATCTTGATTACGACGTGTTAATGCCTGATCACGTTGTTTAAGATCAGCATACATGCGGGCGTTTTGGATGGCGACCGCAGCATAGGCTGCCAACATCTGGATAATTTGCTCATCTTCAAATGTAAACTCATGGTGACCAATCTTTTCGGTGAGATAAATCTGACCCAATTGATGATCGCCCAGACGTATGGGCACCCCTAAAAACGAGTGCATTTGCGGGTGGTTATGTGGGAAACCAGAACTGCGGCTGTCATTGGAAATCTCTGAAACACGGATCGATTGATCAGTATTCATTAATGCGCCTAACAGGCCGCGCCCCATGGGAGGGTGCGAGATACGCCGAATCATAGTCTGGGTCATACCAACCGAAATAAATTGCTTTAGCTTGCCATCATTCCCCAAAACACCCAATGCAGCATAACGCGCCTGGGCCTGATCACAGGCAACCGAAGCGATACGCTCCAACAGCGTCTCCAATGAAACATCTTCAACGAGCTGGAGACTGGCCTGATGAAGCGCGATCAGCCGTTCCTGCAATTGCTGGCGCGTCAATAACATTGTCTATCTCCTCGTGGAGTTATTCTACCCTAGCAATCCGAATTGTCAAGTTGATAGGTTTTGCCAGCAGGAAACAGTAAAATCAAGCTAGGGTAACCGAAATACTTGCGCTTTTTGCACCAAATTGCATTTCGCTGATTTAACCGTTGAGGAAAAATGGGAACTTCTCGCATCGCCGGTTTTTATAACTTGAGCATTGAAAAACGACTTGTACAGGCTGCAGCCGCGGCACAATTGACACCCGATGAAATCTCAGCGTGGATAGCGGGTGGCTTGAACGCCGAATCCGCAGACCACATGATCGAAAATGCGGTCGGGCTGCATGCTCTGCCCCTAGGCCTGGGGCTTAACTTTCAGATTAACGGGCGGGATGTACTGGTGCCAATGGCAATTGAAGAACCATCGGTAGTGGCAGGGGCTTCGTTTATGGCCAAATTAGCGCGTGCCGGTGATGGTTTCCAAACCACATCCAGCGCTCCACTGATGATCGGACAAATGCAGGTTATCAATTTAAGCAACCTTCAGGAAGCAAAATTTAAACTTTATGAACATAAGGCTGAATTATTGGCGGCAGCAGATGAGGTTGACCCTGTGTTGAAAAAGTTCGGCGGCGGCGCGAGGGATTTGGAAGTGCACATCTTTGACAAATCACCAATCGGCGGCTTCATCGTCATCCACATCATTTATGATGTTCGCGATGCAATGGGCGCAAATGCCGTCAATACTGCCTGTGAGCGCCTTGCCCCGCAAGTGGAAGCAATTACCGGCGGGAAAGTGCATCTACGCATTCTTTCAAACCTGGCCGACCGACGTTTATCACGCGCGCGCTGCACAATTCCTGTAAACGAGCTAGCTTTTGACAATTTTTCGGGAGAACAAGTGCGCGATGGCATCATCACCGCCTATGCTTTTGCGGCAGTTGACCCATACCGTGCCGCCACACACAACAAGGGTATTATGAACGGAGTGGATGCGGTTGTAATCGCTACAGGCAATGATTGGCGCGCTATCGAGGCCGGGGCGCATGCTTATGCAGCTCGTTCAGGCAATTACACCAGCCTTTCCACCTGGGGGAAAGATGCGGACGGCAACCTTATCGGCACGCTTGAAATGCCCATGGCGGTCGGCATCATTGGGGGCGCCACAAAAGTACATCCGGCAGCGCGCGCTGCCATTAAGCTTATGGGTATCAGCAGTGCTTCTGAATTGGCCGAAATTATCGTGGCGGTGGGGCTGGCGCAAAATATGGCAGCCCTGCGCGCGCTGGCCACCGAAGGTATACAACGTGGACATATGACTCTACACGCCCGGCAGGTAGCCATTGCAGCAGGCGCATCCGGTGATATGATTGAAAAACTCGCGGCTCAACTCGTCGTAGAGAAGACAGTCCGAATTGACCGGGCGGAAGAGATTTTAAAATCAACGGCAAGGGATTTCTAATAAAACCAAGTATTAGCTTTTTGACTTAATTTACCAGAAAACCGCCATCCTTTCATGAAGAATAGGTAACCATATGACAATACCTGGTCAGCACTCTCCCACCCTCCTAAGGCCAAACAAACCAGTCGGCATCGTCGGCTACGGGGCATACGTACCTCGCTACCGATTGCCCGCTAAAGAAGTCGCCCGCGTTTGGACAGGTGGCAAAGGCGGCTTACCGATCAAAGAAAAAGCCGTACCCGGGTTGGATGAAGATGTGATCACGATGTCGATAGAAGCGGCACGCAACGCGATGGATAGGGCCCAGATCGACCCGACCGAGCTGCGCGCAGTATGGGTCGGGTCAGAATCACACCCGTATGCCGTCAAGCCCACATCCACATTGGTGGCTGAAGCGATCGGGGCTGTACCCAACACCCAGGCTGCCGATTGGGAGTTCGCCTGTAAGGCCGGCACAGAAGCGCTTGTTGCGGCAATGGGTCTGGTTGGCTCTGGCATGGCTCACTATGCTATGGCAATTGGCATGGATACTGCCCAGGGTAAACCCGGCGATGCGCTTGAGTATACAGCAGGGGCAGGCGGCGCGGCTTACATCGTTGGACCAGCGGACGAATCACTTGCCATCATCAATGCATCCTATTCATACGTCACCGATACACCCGATTTCTGGAGGCGCGAATACCAGAGATACCCCGAACACGGCATGCGCTTCACCGGTGAACCCGCCTATTTTAAACATATCACTGAGGCCGCCACGGCCCTGATGCAAGCGGCCGGAACAAAACCTTCGGAATATAAATGGGCCGTTTTCCACCAGCCCAATACCAAGTTCCCGCAGCGTGTTGCCGGGCAGCTGGGTTTTTCGATGGATCAAATCGCCCCTGGGCTGCTGGTACCGGTAATCGGTAATACCTACGCTGGAGCAGCCATGATCGGTCTGACGGCAACACTGGATGTGGCTCAACCAGGCGACCGGATTTTAATGGTTTCCTTTGGCTCGGGGGCTGGTTCTGATGCCTTTGATATCGTGGTGACAGATAAACTGGCGGAGCGCCAGAACCGTGCCACCAAGACACAGGAATACATTGCCCGCCGCACTGAAATTGACTATGCAGCCTATGTTCGCTTCCGTGGAAAGCTGCAAATGAAATAAGCAGATATTGTAATGGTCAAAGAAAGCTTGGACAAAGGTAAACCAAATTGGCCGCGGAAAACGCGGATAAAACCTTTTTATTTGATGTTGAACGAAGCAATTTCCCTTGTTGAGCCCAAATTTTGCGATTTTCGGATCGGTCAGCGATTATTCGAGCAAAACCGCTCGTCAATGTGCAAAAAAGGTTATCCCAACCAGCCAGCAGTATGTGTTCAACCTTTGCCTGACCATTACAGAAATAAGCAGATATGCAAATAATGGATCAGAACAGTAAAGACGCCACCACGGAGCAATCATGATAGAAATTGTCATCGCGGGAATTGGACAAACTACAGTCGGAGAACATTGGGAACTCTCTCTGCGTGAACTGGGCTTTATGGCCATCAAAGCCGCAATTCGGGATGGTGGAGGCTTAAAGCCCCAGGCGTTGTTTGCCGGAAACATGCTGGCACCTAATCTTTCAAACCAGGCCCATGTCGGCGCACTACTGGCTGATTATGCCGGCCTGACCGGTATAGAGGCTGTCACTGTTGAAGCGGCAGGCGCATCTGGCGGGGCAGCTCTGCGCCAGGGTTATATAGCCATTGCCAGCGGAATGGTTGATGTCGCAATCGTGGTGGGTGTTGAAAAATTCACTGACATGATTGGCCCTGACGTTGAATCGGCCATTGCAACAGCAAGTGACAGTGACTACGAAGCAATGCAGGGTATGACAGCAACTGCACAGGCAGCCTTAATCATGCGGCGTTACATGTACGAATACCAGGTGCCCGCGCATGGATTTGTGGGTTTCCCTGTTACCGCACATGCCAATGGTACAGGCAATAAGTTTGCCATGTTCCAAAAAGCCATCAAGGCTGATTCTTATACCAGGGCAGAGATGGTGAGTGAACCAGTCAATATGTTCGATGCCGCCCCAAACGCAGACGGCGCAGCAGCTGTGCTGCTGGTACGCCGTGACTTGCTGCCCAGGGATTTTGCCCACCCACTGGTGAAGATCACGAGCTCAGCCAACTCATCCGATACATTGGCACTGCATGACCGGCAAGATTTCCTGACTTTCCAGGCTGCCCAAATATCCGTGGAAAAGGCCTTAAAAAAGGCAGGCATCACACTGGAACAGGTTGATTTTTTTGAATACCACGATGCTTTCAGCATTTATGCGGCCCTATCACTGGAAGCGGCCGGTTTTGCGCCACGCGGGCAGGGCTGGAAGTTGGCCAATGATGGCTCAATCACACTTAAGGGGAAAATCCCATGCGCAACAATGGGCGGGCTCAAAGCGCGTGGTTTTGTTGGCGGCGCAACAGGGGTGTATCAGGCAGTCGAAGCGGCACTTCAACTGCGCGGCAGCGCCGGTCCCAACCAGGTAACTGCGGCACGATACGGCCTGATCCAGTCACTCGGCGGACCTGCATCAACAGCGATAAGCCACATCCTTGAAAAGATGACCTAATCCTGAAATTATCAAAAAGAGTGCGCCATAGACCTGTACCAACTGTTTGGAAGTGAACAATTTCCTGAAACGATACGTCTTTGATAGTTCCTGATAGTGACAGTGAATACAATAAGGTTTAGAAATATTAAATAAGGAGCTGACAAAATGGAAATTGCACGCCACTGGCGCTTGAAACAACAACGATACGGTCTGGTAGGCGAAGTCTGCCCACACTGTGACTATAAGATTTTCCCACCACGCGATGTTTGCCCCAACTGCGGCGATGAAGCCAAGACCCAGTACACATTCAGCGGTAAAGGCGAAGTGTTCTCGTATACGACCATTTACGAAGCCCCAACCGGTTATGATACGAATGCGCCCTATACAGTGGCAATCGTAAAACTTACCGAAGGCCCAATGGTAACCGCCCAACTGACCGATATAGGCGACCAACCTGTCGAAATCGGCATGCCCGTCGAAATGGTCACCCGCAAAATGCGCAACGACGGCGACGAGCGCGGTGTGATCGTTTATGGGTATAAATTTAGACCGGCGGTGATACATACCACAGTTTAGCCCCCAAATATTGGATATGAATGTTAAATATATTCATAAAATTCTGTATATAGCGGAATACTTGTATACGGGAATGGGAAAAATACTTATACACAATAACACCACACCCCGACCTTTGAAAGGCCGGGGTGTGGGCTTTCGAGACTTTAAAGATCACAGCGGGAAGCCACCTATTACAACTGGATAATAATTTGGCCGTTATCAAATAACGTGGATCGTTGATCTTCAGATTCACCAGAGTTACTCGTTTCTTCCTTATCATCCTCAATAAGATTGACGAGGTCTGCCCGAAACTTTGTATGAATTTACCGGTCGCCATCGATCATCACTTCTTCTATAAGTGTATCGGCAGGACGTTTCTTCATGAGAAATAAAAAGTAACACGTGCATGGGTAATGAACTCCTGGCGCTCCTTTGTGAGCACCAACTGCTCTTTGCGCATCCGTTGCAGATATTGCTGATAAAGACTGCGTTTTGCTGGAATTGATATACTAAGCGTTTGGCGTGGGCAACCAAAAGCTCAGGAATCGTGACGAACTTGCATAAACTTTCCTATACTTGCGTTCCTGCAGATTTTGCACTCACAGATTTTGGACAACTGGCGAGCCTAAGTTCATGATGTTTCAGTGCGACGGATGTCCAGCACGTCAATTTCAGCGTCTTTATCCCGCTACGACTTTGGCTGTAACCGGTTGGCAGCTGTGTTATAATTTTAGAAATTAGGAGAGTTAGAAAATGAGAGAATATTTCAAAACCCGTGTCCGCCCGAAAGGGCAGGTGACCTTGCCCAGCGAAATCCGTAACCTGCTTGGCTTGAACGAAGGGGATGATTTGGCCTTCTCGCTCAACGAACAAGGACAGGTCATCATAACCCGGCTCGAAGTCATCCCGCCCGACCAGGCCTGGTTCTGGACAGAGCAGTGGCAGAAGGCCGAGCGCGAAGCCCAGGCGGATATTGACGCCGGGCGCGTTCACCGTTACGCCAATATGGATGAGGCAGTTTCCGCATTAGAGAAGCGCGCCAATGCCGGAAATTGAAACCACCGAGCGCTTTGAACAGGATTTTTTGAGCCTGCCGCCAGAACTTCAGAAAAAAGTCCTGAAGGCATTGCGCCTGCTGGCCGAAAATCCGCGCCACCCTTCTTTACAAACCAAACCGATTCAAGGCGCGCGTGGGTTTTACGAAGCCCGCATTGACCAATCTTATCGCATGACCTACCAACGCCTGCCAAACGATGTCCTTCTCCTCCGCGCGGCCGGCAAACATGATGAAACGCTGAAAAATCCGTAAGAATACCAGCGCTGGCTACTTGACACGCCTGCTCTAAATCCCTGCCAGAAATTCAAGTAGATGAGCATTAATTGCAGATGTGATTAATGACACAATCCCAATGTTCGGGCAAATATATTTGATATAACGCTCGCTGTTTGGGTTCACAAGCTCTACATTGTCATAACAATCATTGCGGCGCGGTATATACCTGGAATACAGGTATAAGCTGTCAACGACAATTAGAAATGGATAATCTGCTGGCGCGCCTGCGCAAATTGGGGCATACCCCCAAAGTGCTGGAGGCCTGATCCATGCCACGTTATTTTGATGATGCTTTACCACACGTCGGTTCATCTGAGCTCAAACCAATGGTCAAAGCCTGGGGTGGCGATTATAAAATGCGCAAAGAAGAATGTATCGCCTACCTGCGCGCCGCGTTGAAAGATCCTCAAAAAGTACAGGCAACTCTGGCCGGCCTGCAACCCTGGGAGCGCAACGCGTTAGCGCTAATCAAACGCATGGGCGGCATTATTCATAGCGACGTGCTCACGCTTGGCGTCATGGCCTCGGGCAAACACCCCAAACGCCAGGTGAATCGCTACCGCCAGGATTTCACCGGGAACTTATTCCGTCACGGGTTGGTGTTTGCAACAAATGCCAGCCATTCAGAATATTTTGGCGGTAGCTATTATGGTCATGACGGCATAGCTTACTGCGACGATCGCATCCTGGCGCAGGTAGGTTTCCCAGAATACCAGATCTTCGATCTCAAGTCCGAAAGTCTGTCCGGCGAAATCCACTTCCGCCGTCTATCTGCCATGACGCTGGACGTAATGGGCATGTTACAAACTTTCGAAAACATGGGCGGGGTAAAACTGACCCAAAATGGCACCTTGCGCGTCAACGATGAAGCCAAAATGCGCAAAGCCCTGCACTGGCACGAAGATGGCATAAATATAGATGGGTTCCTGTTCCCAAACCCGGGACAGGCCTGGCTCGAAGCCTTCAGTTTTTCCAATCTGCTCAAGAAATCCAATGATGGTCAGCTTACGCTGGTCGAATCCCCCACCAAATTTGCCGAACGCCCACCCGGTGAGCAAGTGCGCCTGCTTATGGAAGGACTGATGCGATCCAAAAGCTGGTGGGAGATTTCCGACATCAGAACCTATTTGGATAGTTCTGGCTCCGCTCGCCAGCAAGGGCGCCTGGCTTTAACCTTGGCGCTCTCGGCCCTCCCGCTCAACCCGGATGGTTTTTATTCTCTGAAAAAGTTCGAGTTGGCACTCTTCCAACGCATTGGCAGCGGCTTCTCGCTTGGCAGCATTTCATCCTATCCATCGTTCTATCGAAATGAAACACCCGCCGAGCAAGAAAGACAAATTACCGAATGGCATGCAAAGATCCGCTCCGAATGGGTCAGACAGGAAGTCCCCTGGCTGGTCGGAGCATTCACTACCTGGCTCTACTTTTTGGGATTAGTCGAACTGGTGGTAAGTGAATCTAAACTGGTCGGATTCCGATTAACTGATATCGGTCACGCCACCTTTCACCCTGAACTGGACACCGCTTCAGCATCGGGAGTCCAAACTCCGAGCTCCAGCCAACCCGCCTGGGTCGTGCAACCCAACTTTGATATCATCGCTTTTATGGACAGGGTCAGCGCCATACAACTGGCCTTTCTTGAGCGCTGCGCTGAACGCAGCCAGACCCAAAAACATACTGCCCACTACCAGCTCACCCGCGAATCAATCTATCGCGGACTGGAAAGCGGATTGACCCTGGATGAACTGGTAGACACCCTGCAAACCGGTTCCCAAAATGAGTTATCCCAAAATGTCCTGGTGGAACTACGCGAATGGGCTGCACTGCGCGAACGTATTTTACTGCGTCACAAAGCCAACCTGTTGGAATTTTCGTCTCCCCAGGCGCTCAAAACCGGGCTGGAGCAGGGTCTCAAAGGAACCATCGTTGCCGAACGCTTCTTGCTGCTTCCGGCGGCGTCTCTCGCCTCTGGCTGGACCGAAATTAATTACGCCGAAACCCTACCCCCCAACCTGAGCCTGACTGAAACCGGGCGCATCGACTGGAAACCCGGCAAACATCGCGACCTGGTGACAGCCGCCCAGTTGGACCGATGGGCCGAACCCACGGAAGATGACAGCTGGCAGTTGACCAGCGAAAGCATCGGCAAGGCGCTAAAACCTGGCCGGAAACTCTCGGAGTTGCTCAGCCTGCTCCAACATCGGGTTTCCCCAACTGGAACCATCCGTAAATATGAGTTGCCTCCGCCAAGCATACCAGCACTGCTCGAACTGGCCCTGCGGTCCTGGGCTGGGACAAACTATCCGATCACACTGCAGAACGTTATCCTGATCCAATGCCCGAACGAAAAGATCTACCGGGCCGTTATTTCCAGCCCCTTGATGAAATCGCTCCTGAAAGGTCACCAGGCCCCCGATCTGTTGTTCGCGGACCCGGCCCAAATCGAAACGCTCCGCCAACGGCTGAACTGGCTGGGTTGGAAAGTCTCCGAGCCCATGTCTGAACCACAGATTTACGCAGATTTCGACGATTACGCAGATTAGAGCAAGAGCGAGTGTCCGAACCGGCACTATCGGCCGTGCTAGAACCGGCACTATCGGCCGTGCTAGAACC
>CAIMZS010000118.1 GCA_903846015.1 uncultured Anaerolineae bacterium
GGACAACCAGAACAAACCAAAACCTTTCAGAAAACCAGAAAAACAGACTTCCTCCGGTCGCAGCCAAAACCAGAATTCAGAAGCTCAGAATTCGGAAATCGCCAGGGAAACCACACACCGGAAACCGAAATTATTGAAGAAGAGGTCCGGGATGTACCTAAGACGGAAAGCACAGCGCGCGTTCCTACTAAAGTCGTTCCACGAGCCGCCCCGAAGTGTACGATTGATACGCTCTTTCTCGTACCACGAATCCGTCCACTCCCACACATTCCCTGAAAGATCACTCACACCTTCGGGGGTAGCGCCCGTCGGAAACTGGCCGACGAAGGTGGTGGATGCTGCTTGATAGCTCTCTGTGCCAATCCATTTATTCCAATCCAATTGATCGTTCTGGCCCCAAAATTCAGCGCAGTTCAAGTTTTTACCGGTAAATACGTCGCCCCAGGGATACTGTCTGCCTTCTACACCCCTGGCAGCGCGTTCCCATTCCTGCTCAGTGGGCAGGCGCACCGGTAGGCCAAGTTTCTGGGACAACCAATGGGTATATGCTTCGGATTCAAACCAGGTCACGCCCACCACCGGTGCGAGCGGATTTTTCCATTTTTCATCATGCCAGTACCACGGCTCAGCGCGCTTTTCAACAGGGCGGCGTTTAAGCCAGTCCCGGATGGATTCATCCGCCTTACTGTCATACGTCCCGCTGCGCCAGGCCCAGCCGCTTTCACTCCAATACTCGCGCTGCTCATACCCGCCCGCCTCCACAAAACGCCGGTATTGCAGGTTGGTGACCGGGTATTTCTGAATGGCAAAAGGAGTCAGGATGATTTCTTTGCCATTCTCATCGCCGTATAAAAATTCCCCGGCAGGGATATTTACCCAGTCATCCAGATCAGCCGGCAGCCAACCAGTACGCGCCAGGGAGAAACCGGCGTCACGTTGAACAGAGGGCGGCACAGATCGCTCACGGCTGATCGCCAGCAGAGCCGCCTGCACATCACGAGCAGCAGCCTGGCCTAATCCGGAAGCGCCAACATCTTCCAGGCATGCTCCTGCCAACAAAATATTCCCGCACAGATATTTGCTATCGCAGTCCATCTTAAGCATGGCCCGCACCATTTCCCCGGATGCCTTTGGGGCACGCTGTACCAACCCAAGTACACCCACTGCGAGCAGTATCGTCTCACGCCAGGCCGGGTCAGAGATGTATTTCTGAATGTAAACCAGGCTCTTCTGACGGTCAACCTGCCCGGCTGCCACCAATCCATAGGCAGCCAGGGCTTCTTCAAAAGTCAAATGGATGAAGCCATACTGCCCTTCACCGCGCTCCACTAGCAGGTTCGAATATTTGCGCACACTGTCAAGAAACTCGCGCGCCTTTTCACGCGCCGGACCGGGCTTAATACCCCACTGTTCACCGCTGTAGTGTTCAGTCAACCAATCCTGCAAAAGGCGCGCACTCACCAATCCGTAAGTCGGGTTCTCCTCACGCAGGCGCAAGGCCAATGGGCCAAGCACTTCCAAAGTGGTCTCATAATCCAGCGAGGCGCGCCCGGCGCTTTTATCCAGCGCGCTGGCTCGGTTCCAGGCTTCGATCAGCGTTTCAAGATAGCGATCATACAGTTTGATGCGACTCTTCGGCAGCTCCACGCCCTGGCGTTTGATCAGCGCCAGGATAGTCAACAAGAGCGGGTTGCTCGCCAGCCGCTCCACACCCGGGTTGGCCGCAATCGCTTCAAGCAGCCCAATGCGTTCAGCCTCGGCTTGCTGCCGCGCCTCGGGGGTATCTCCCAGTGTACTTTTCTCAAAGGTCAAGCACCACTGGCGGGCAAAAGTTTGAATCGCCGTGGGGGTAAAATCGAGCAGGGTGTAGAGCGCCCAATCCTTTGGTTCGAGCGGCGCATCTCGATAGCCTACAACCCGGCTGGTGACCAGCACACAATTGCCGCGCTTGACAGCTTCATGGGCAAAGGCCTGCACTTTTTCGACCAGCGCGGCACAATTGTTTTGCACTTCATCCAGCCCATCCAACAAAATGACAGCTTTTCCACTGTCCAGAGCCTCCTTAAAGAGCGGCCCAAGCGCGGCCACCCCCTCGGCGCGCCCGGCAAAATAGTTTGCCAGGTAGTTTTGCAGATTGATGTCTTTTTGGGCCAGGGCGCGCGCATAAGCATTGAGCGGCAGCAAGATTGGCAAGGGCCCGGCTGTCTCTTTTGCCAGGCGCAAGGCCAGGTATTTGAGCAGGGTGCTTTTGCCAGAACCCGGGTCGCCCAGAATCACAACCCTGTTTTTTTCACGCAGGGCCGCCTCAATCTGTACAGGTACCGAAGCAGCCCCTGCGCGCTCGGTACCTTGCAAAACTTCTTTAGGCAAGAAGCCCGGATCAAATGGCCGTCCAGCTTGACGGCGTTCCCAGGTATCGCCATCGGGCTGTTCAGGACGCGCCAGCAGCGGCACATAGACTTCTTCCAATGCCAGTTCATTCGGCAGGCTGCGCAGTTGTGGAATGCCCTTGAAATCGAGAGCATGGTGAGCGCGTTCGATATGCCCCAGGTAATCTTTTCGCAGTTGGGCAAGGTCAGCGCGCGGGGTAAACGCGCCCATCTGGATGATGAACTGGTTATACTGGTCGCCCAGGATAGCGTCACGTTCAGGATTGACCTGGTCAATGTTATATTCTTTGTTTTTGGGCATGTTTTTCTCCCTGAATGGGCCTGCTGCAACCTTCACCGTCGGCCAAAGGCCAGGTTACCACAGGCAGCAAGCCCGTCGTCGTAGGGGCGGAGCGGCGCTCCGCCCCTACAACATCATCCTCAACTGGCGTTGACAGGTGACAATGGTAATGAAATAGGCACCCGCCTGGGTGTAATCATATCCTTTCAACCGGATGGAACGGCGATGGTGAATTTCAGAATCGAATTTCATCAAGAACACCCTTGTTTTCGCGAATTAGAACGGGTCTCCTTTGCCGGCAAAAAACCTTCCCAACACCAATCACCCGCCCTGTTTGCGAATACAATTGTTTATACGTTTTCAAAACAACCTCCACACAAACGCGCCCTGCTTCGCAGGGGAACGAACAACCAGAACAAACCAAAACCTTTCAGAAAACCAGAAAAACAGACTTCCTCCGGTCGCAGCGAAAACCGGAATTCAGAAGCTCAGAATTCGGAAATCGCCAGGGAAACCACACACCGGAAACCGAGACTAAAGTCGAAGAGGTCAGGGATGTACCTATTACGGTCAGCACAGCGCGCGTCCCAACTATTGAGGCACCACGAGCCGCCCCGAAGGGTGCGTTCACCTTCAGCTTCCGCCAGCTCACTTTTAGCAGAATCATATGGGTACGGCAAGTACAGGCTGGATGTCCAGTTCCAGACATTGCCGGACTGGTCTTCGA
>CAIMZS010000119.1 GCA_903846015.1 uncultured Anaerolineae bacterium
ACATCACTCAAGAATTTCCATACAAAAGTGAAGCCTTCGGTACATGATTTGCTTTTATTTCTCGTATAACAGATGAATTTCGCCTGCAAAAACCATCAATTCCTGGTTTTTCTAGATATCGAATTATAAATTCAGATATAATTGCCTATCCTGAAACAACTCGGAGAAAGAATGACCAAGAAACTTACCGGCAATCAAATCCGCCAGACATTCCTGGATTTTTTCGTTGAACACGGGCACAGCGTGGTGCCATCAGCTTCGCTGGTACCGGGAGGGGATGCCACCCTATTATTTACCAATTCCGGCATGGTGCAATTTAAGGATGTATTCCTGGGCACCGATAAGCGCCCTTATACCCGGGCCGTTGATTCCCAAAAGTGCATGCGCGTGGCTGGCAAGCATAATGATCTGGATGATGTTGGGCGTGATAACACCCACCACACCTTCTTTGAAATGCTTGGGAATTGGTCTTTTGGTGATTACTATAAAAAGGAAGCTATCGCCTGGTCCTGGCAGCTGCTGACGGAAGTATGGGGCTTACCCAAGGATAAACTATACGCAACCTGCTTCAAGGATGATAAGGGCAACATCCCTACCGATGATGAAGCTGCCAACATTTGGCGGGCACAACCTGGGATGGAACCTGAGCATATTCTGTATTTCGGCCGCAAAGAGAATCTCTGGCAAATGGCCGAGTTTGGCCCGTGCGGACCTTGTTCTGAGATACATATCGACCTGGGCGAGGAACGTGACAATTTACTTGGGAAACCACATGTCTGTGGTGTCAATGGCGAGTGCTCACGGTATCTTGAATTGTGGAATAACGTTTTCATCCAATACAACATGCTGGAAGGCGGCGCGCTCGAGCCACTGCCCGCCACCCATGTTGATACCGGCATGGGTTTTGAGCGGATTGTTTCGGTGCTGCAAGGCGTCGACTCCAATTACAAGACCGATCTGTTCATGCCAATGATGGAGGTCATCCGCAAGCTCAGCGGTCACAGCCTCGATCAGGTCTATGCCGATTTCACCCCCTATCGCGTCATTGCCGATCATACTCGCGCGGCGGCATTTCTTATTGCTGACGGCGTGGTGCCTGGAAATACCGGGCGTAATTACATTTGCCGCATGATTATCCGGCGGGCAGCTCGCTTTGCAACCAAAATCGGTTTGAAAGAGCCATTCCTATCCAAAGTAGCCGAACCCGTCATCGAGGCATACGGCGACTTTTACCCCGAATTGGTGCAGCACAGGCAATCCATTCTGGATGCGCTTACCAGGGAGGAGATTCGTTTTGCGCGCACTGTGGAAAGCGGTACGGCTTACCTGCAGGGTATGCTCGATGAATTAAACCGCGCAGGCAGCCAGGTTTTGGATGGTGGCAAAGCCTTCGACCTTTATGCAACCTATGGTTTACCATTGGAGATCAGCCGGGATATTGCTCGTGAACAATCATTGGATGTTGACGAGGCTGGTTTCCGCGCTGCGCGCGAGGAACACAGTAAGGCCTCCGGCGGCGGAAAAGCCATGGGCGCCATGGGCGCGGCAGATACAGAATATTTCGCCGGCATTTTTAAAGATTTAAAAGCCCGGGGTAAGCTGGTCGAAGATGTGGGCTACGATCCCTACACCAGCCTTTATAGCCAGGGTGAATTGCTCTCCCTGGTTGTCGATGGACAAAGCGTCAGCGAAGCCCAGTTTGGCGAAAAGGTGGAAGTAATCCTTCCAAAGACCAGCTTTTACATAGAATCTGGCGGCCAGGTTGGGGATACCGGTATCATTCGTTCTGTATCTCAAGACGCAAGTAGTTGGGAAATTGAGATCAGCGCGGTCCGCCGCCCTGCTTCCGGATTGGTTTCACACATTGGTGAGGTTCTGCGCGGCAGACCCAAAGTTGGGGATATGGCAGTGGCAGAGGTTGACGAGCATCGCCGCCATGACATTATGCGCAATCATACCGGCACGCACTTGATGCACACAGCGCTTCGTAAAGTGCTGGGCGAACATGCGCGCCAGGCCGGTTCAATGGTGGCCCCAGATCGTTTGCGTTTTGACTTCAATCATCAAGAAGGCATGACTGCCGAACAGATTGAGCGGGTTGAAAAGATTGTGAATGATGCGGTGACCGCAGATTATCTTGTCATCTCACGCACAAAATCGCGCGATGAGGCCATTGCCCAGGGTGCTACAGCGCTATTTGGCGAAAAGTACGGCGACGTTGTGCGCACAATTACAATTGCCCCTACTGATGACAAAGATTCCGGTCAAAAACAGCGCTATTCCTACGAGTTGTGCGGCGGTACCCATTTAAGCCGTACCAGCGATGTGGGCGCCTTTTTAATCGTCAGCGAAGGCTCGGCAGCGGCGGGGGTACGCCGTATAGAGGCCGTGACCGGACGTGGAGCTTATGAGCTGGTTGCGAAACGGTTCAAGGCATTAAAAACGATTGCCAGCACCCTGAAAGCCAGTGTCGATGAAGTGCCCGCCAAGGTGGAAATGCTCCAAGATGAACTATCCGCCACAAAAAAACAACTCCTGGCCGTTCGGGCTGAGTTGGCATTGGCAGGCTTTAATCAACAACTTGGCGCAACCGAATCGATCAACGGGGTGAATTTACTGATTACCCAGAACCCGGGTTTGGATAAGGAAACGCTTACCCGGCTGTCTGATGCATTCCGTGCGCGCTATCCGCAAGCCGGGGTATGCGTTATCGCCTCGCCGGGCGTGGACAACGTGGTTGTGATGGTGGCCGTAACCCAGGATTTGATCAAGCGGGGTATCAAAGCAGGCGATCTGGTTGGATACATTTCGCGCCAACTCGGTGCTGGCGGTGGCGGTGCCCCCCATCTTGCCTTTGGCGGAGGCAAGGATGCATCCCGGCTGGCAGATGCGCTGGCTGGTGTTAATCAATGGTTGGCCGAAAAAACCAAATAATATTTCAAAGGGCGGCTCTATAAGCCGCCCTTAATTTCATTCCCAAGGTTTTATATGTTATCAAATCTACCTGTTCAACTTGGCTCTTCTGCGCTCAAGAGACATTTGCTTTTCCTTTTCGCCACCATATTCACTGTGCTGTTGATCGGCTACCAATATGGCACATTTGACGAGGCCATGCACATCCCTTTTCTCAAAGCCCTCGTGAATCCTGCGCTTTACAAGGGCGACACCTTGCTGTCGCTGCACAACATTTATTATTCGTATTTCTGGTTTTTTTTCATCCCCTTCTTGAAACTGGGTTGGCTTGAACCAAGCCTTTTCGTTGTTCACATTATTTCTATTTATTTGAGCTATTGGGCCATCTGGGAATTGAGCGCAACACTTTTCCAGGATCACCGGTCATCTTTCATCAGCGTCATCGCTTTTATTGTGCCGCACTTTAGTTTTGTTGGTTTTCCAGTATTTGAATTTGCCCCGCTCAGCCGAACCGTGGTCTTGCCCTTTTTACTCATTGCCATGAACCAGTTCCTAAAGGGGCGCTGGACACTGGCTTTTTTCATTTCTGGACTGATGTGCAACGTTCACATTGTTTCAGTTAATTTTGTAGTGGCGATGTTTGGCTTAGCCTGCCTGATGGAGTTGTATCGCGGTGGAATAAGAAATTTTCTTCCGATGTTGGGCAAAAGAATATTGCCGGGGGTGGTTCTATTCGTCATCGCTGCCTTGCCAGTAATCATGTGGAAAGCGAATGGTTCACCAGTCGATCTTTCGCTGCGCCCAGAGTGGGTGAACTTTCTCAACCAGTCGCTTTTTCGGCATATTTTTGCCATGGTCGGGTCATATCCAGTCACCTGGTTTGTCGTGGGCAGCGGATTAAGCACCCTGGCATTATTTTTTATCGCGTTTCCCCGCCAGGAGAAACAGACTATTGAGCAGATGTCGTCATCGCCGATCACCACAGCACGCTATTTTATCTTTGCAGGTATCGTGGTACTGCTGGTTAATATCATTACGGTAAACTTGCTGCCTGTTACCATTGTGATCGAGTCTCAGATCGCACGCATTGGTTTATGGATATTGATTATTGCCTACCTGTTTTTCGCAAACCTGCTGGCCCGGCTTTTTGTAGAAGATAACATGCCACGCGCGCTGTTCTGGCTGCTGTTTATTACGTTTATCTTTTCACCCACTGCCATTTTGCCGCTAATTCTCTGGTTATTGATGCGCAATGTCAAAAATCCAACTGCAATCAAAGCCGGCCTGATTCTGGCGCCAATCAGCATCCTTTTTCTATATTTTTTATTTTTCCAGATCGGTTTTTGGGATCCTGGCATTTATATTTATGGGAAAATGAGCCCGTGGGTGGATGTGCAACTGTGGGCGAAGCAAAATACCTCAATTGAAGCGCGCTTTATTACCCCACCGGAAAAGTGGGGGGTGATTGAATCTGACTGGAGAGTGTATTCAGAACGCGCCAGCGCCGCTACGCTTTCAGAATTGCTGGTGGCAGCTTTTCAACCTGGATATGAAATCGGCTGGAAAACACGTTTTGAGATGGTTGCCCCAGGGGCGCTGGCTCGATTTAATGGCGAGGTTTTTGAGGTTTTCGATGTAACCCGACAGGCCTATCTCGGGTTGTCTGCAGAGAAACTATCAAGTGCTGCCTGCGCATTGGACGCTCAATATATCGTCACCGAAAAACCCGCCGCTTATCCATTTTTCCCTGTGTATGAAAATACAAATTTTATTGTCTACGACGTGAGCAAGACTGCGTGCAAATAAGAAATAGCCAAATATTCCCATCATTTCTAAGGGTTCAAATTAACAAAACTCAAGCGCCAAGGTGGCGCTTGAGTTTTGTTTTTGATGACTGCGTTTCGGAACTATTGGCTTGCAGTGGTGTCTGACGATGAAGATTTGACGGTAAATTTCTTTTTTAATTCCACCAAAATGGAAGTTAAAGGAATGGATGACCTGTTATCAATATTAACTGGCTTTGTGAGAAATAGAAATGAGATGCAATACACCAGGCCAACCACACAGTAAGATAATACGAAATTTATTACACCTTCACCAAGCGCTGGTATAAAAGCATCCAGATCAAGTATGTTAAATGCATTCAAAACCAGCACATTTTTATACATTGCCAACAAGGCAAGGATCACCAGGTGCGTAATACCAAAAATGGAAACCATTTTTACAAATGCATCAATATAACGGTTTGAAAATATTATATTCATTTCACCATCCTCTAAATTATATTTTTTTTTAGACCTGCGCGAAACTTTATATTAACCAGTTTCGTTTTGATCGGTTTCATAGCGCTGACCACCCATCACATAAGATGGTACCTCCTTCAGATTTCTCCTGGTAAAGAGAACAAGAAGCGCTGCTTTGGCATACAGCCACATGAAACGAAACTTTCCATCCCTGCGGACTCTCCGCAGGGAGAAGACATAAATCGTTTCCCGAAGAATTTTTAAAGCAATTCCTCGGGCCGAAATTTTTTGAGTCAGCTCGTAATCTTCCCCAAAAGTAAGCTTTTCATTATAACCACCGACCATCTCAAAAAGTTCACGCCTCACCACCGTGAGCGGTCCGGGGGCGATTGGTCGATTGAAAATAATACTACTTTCCACAAACATGTTGGCTATCAAGGTAAAAAATGCATCTCCAGATATCTCACTATCAGATCGAAACCAGCTGGTAAAAATATCTGGGTTGTGCTCCAGGATAAAACATTCAATCCGTTCGATAAAGTAGGGCAGCAGTATGCTGTCGGCATCGATAAATACCAACCATTCGCCCTTGGTGGCCATTGCTCCAAGGTTGCGTTGAAATGAAACATTCGCTGTTTTACTCACGCACACTTGAAGCTTCGGGAAAATTGGTTCAAACGAATGCGCCATTGCCACGGTGTTATCTTGCGATGACCCATCTACAATCACGATCTCAAAATCTTGCCGGGTTTGTTTCGCAAGTGAGGCGAGCAGGTTTGGAAGAAATTTTTCTTCGTTTAGTGTTGGGATGATGATTGAAAGATGGCTCAATATAGTTCTCCTGTAATCGTAAAGCGAGATGTTACCAAGATCATTTTCAAATGCTTCCACCATCGTTTTGATAATATCGATAACGGTTATATTAATGACAGGCAATTGCATTCTAAATTTAATGCAATTTTATCTCTGGGCCAATGGTATTGATTATGAAATGGCCCAAAGCCTTTACCATTATAAAGGCAATAACGAATTTTTCAATTATGCAGGCGGAATTTTTGAAACATTTCATCAAAAAACCGGTTATCCTGCCATATGAAAACGGAAAACCAATCAACTTGACTGGAGTTTCTGTCCGGCCTTTCGTTTATAATCGGTTCCAGAATGAAAACGCAAGTTATCCATCTCGATGTTCACGATGACATCATTTCCATCCGTGACCGCATGGCTTGGGCCAAAACCCCACGCATATTGCTGGTTTGGCCCAGGAGAGGCCGGGTGGATGTGCGGCCTCTCGATTTGACCTTGCTTCGCCGCCATGCTGAATCCTTAGGCGCGGAGTTGGGCATCGTTACCCGAAATGGTGAAATGCGCTCTGCCGCGCGTGAACACGGGATTTCGTATTTCTCGACAACAGCAAATGCGCAAAAAAAACAGTGGGTAGAAAAGCACCCAGCAAGAATAATGCGCCGTTTTCCACGACAGGATTTCCGCGCGATTCGTACAGGTTTGCCATCCGCCGAATTATTTTCTTTCATGGTCGACCCAATCAGGCGTATTGCCGTTTTTTCTGCCGGGATGCTGGCTGTATTGGCGGTGATACTGGCACTTTTACCATCAGCAGAAATCCAGATCACTTCCCCAGATCAGAAGCAAAGCCTGACAATTGCCGTCAGCGCTGCGCCAGGCGAAAAAACAGTCCAATTATCCGGAATTGTTCCGCAGCGCATCTTGTCGCTTGACATCGATGGAAAAGCTACCGCCCTGGCAACCGGAAAAATCATACGTCCGGATCAGCCCGCCACAGGTGAAGCAGTACTGATGAATCTAACCGATAAACGTATCAGTATTCCAGCCGGAGCGATTTTACAGACTCACACCAGTCCGCCGGTCTCATTTTTGACCCAGGAAATGGTTGAGATCACGGCGGGCAAAGGGAAAACCGTCCGTGTAGCTATCCGCGCCCAAGCTGCCGGGCTGAGGGGAAACGTTTCGCCAGGTTCTATCACCACAATCGAAGGATCACTTGGCTTATCACTGGCGGTTACCAATCCGGCCTCCACTACCGGGGGTAATGAAACTTCCTTTGTCCTGGCGACAGAACAGGATCGCAGTAATCTAAAAAAACGACTATTGACTGATCTTGAACGCCAGGCGTTTTTGCTTTTTCCGGCAAAAATTTCGACAGGCGATGTGCTTCTGCCGGGTACCCTGGTTCAAACTCGCACTCTTGAAGAATCCTTTTCTCCGCGCACAGGTGAGCCAGATGAGAAATTATCGCTGGCGATGCGGATTGAGTTTAGCATCAGATATGCTTCTTTTGTCGATCTGAATTTGCTGGCAGGACGTGTGCTTGATGTTTCGCTGCCACCAGGTTTTAGCGCTGTACCCGGGCAGATTAACCTAAAAATGACTTCGGCATTGTCCGAAGACACAGGAACTATTCGATGGCGCATGCTGGCTGAACGCAGTATGCGCGCCAACCTGAACGGAGAACAGGTTATTTCCATTATCCAGGGGAAATCAGCCGGACGGGCAGTAAACCTGCTCACCAATGCTTATGGGTTGGTCAAAACCCCGCAGATTAAAATTCAACCTGGTTGGTGGCCCTGGCTACCGTTTTTACCAATGCGTATTACAGTGAGTGGGTGACATGAGAATATTGGCTGTAGATCATGGACAGAAGAAGCTCGGACTGGCGCTCAGTGATGAGACCGGAATGCTGGCACGCCCCCTGGAAATCATTGCGCACAAATCAAAAATTATTGACGCAGCCCAGGTTTCTGAACGGGCAGCAGCGCACGGCGCAGAGCGGATCATCGTCGGAGTTTCATACGACGAAGCGGGTGACCCCAACCAGGCAGGCCGCCGCGCCATGAACTTTGCTGAAACCCTGCGTCAACAGACAGAATTACCGATTGAGCTGTGGGACGAAAGCTTGACAACACAGGATGCGCGTGCAGCCAGGATTGCATCCGGTTCACCACGGAAAAAACGTGCCGGGCACCTCGACGATGTTGCGGCGGCTGTATTATTACAAAATTTTCTGGATAACCACACGATAACCCCATGAAAAATGAGCCTGTTCGCCGCCGCCACCACCGCTCGATTATTTCGGCAGGTTGTCTTGCCCTGATCATTGCACCTCTGATCATTATCATAGGGGTGTTTTTTGCGATTCCGCTCCTGGCATCGCAAAGCGTCGGACCCGCATCTGACCGAATGAACGGGTTCCAACATTTTCAATATTCTGTCATAATGCTTTGGTACGATGGGCTGATAACCAGCCCGGTTGATTCGAGCGCAGCAGATGTCTCATTCAATATTGAGCCAGGGGAGGATCCTGCCGTAGTGGCATCCAGACTCGAACAAGCGGGGATTATCCGTAATGCGAATGCTTTTACTGCCTACCTGGTTTATTCTGGATTGGACACCGGCATGCAAGCCGGGGAATTCCAACTTAGCCCCGCGTTGGCCCCCATGCAAATTGCCCAAAAATTACAGGACGCCACACCCACTCAGGTCAAGTTCGTAATATTACCCGGCTGGCGTCTCGAAGAAATAGCCGCCACGATGCCAACCGCCGGTTTGGACATCACCCCGCAACAGTTTATGAAGGCTGCGAATAACCCGCAGGTTAGTTTTGATTTTCTTGCAAAGGGCGCCAGCGCAGAGGGATTTCTTTTGCCCGGGGAATATACCCTGCCTCGAGTCATTCGCGCCGATCAGTTGGTTTCATTCTTAATGAATAACACAGCCCTTGCGCTCACAGCTGAAATGCGTGCCGGATTTTCACGCCACAACCTGAATGTTTTTGAGGCCGTGACACTGGCTTCGATCATACAACGCGAAGCGGTCAGACCGGAAGAACACCCCATCATCGCGTCGGTGTTTTTAAACCGTTTGGCGGCTGGCATGCGCCTGGAAACCGACCCAACCATCCAATACGCGCTCGGTTTTAATCCAACTGCAAAGTCGTGGTGGAAAGTTCCCCTTTCCACGGATGACCTGGCAATAAATTCCGCCTATAACACCTACCAAAACCCAGGCCTACCCCCAGGTCCGATCAGCAACCCATCATTAACTGCGCTTCAGGCAGTAGCCTACCCGGCAGAAACACCGTATTATTTTTTTCGAGCACGCTGTGACGGCTCCGGTTTCCACAATTTTTCCGAAACATTAGATCAGCACGTGCAAAATGCCTGCCCATAAGTTGTAGTTAGAGTTAAATAGTGCTTTTTCTCCTTCTTCCAACCAGCGCACCCAGGGCAACCATTACCAGTCCTGCCAACGTAATCACAAAAGCCTGAGCCAGGATTGGGAACGTGACCTGTTGAATAATTACCTGGATCACATCCAGACCGTCACTTACCAGTTGAAGAACTACCATCGATTTATTCTGAGCAGCGGCATAGAAGATCGCCAGGCTTGCAAGCGGGGCAGCAAGGAAAACCAGGGCAATTGTTAATGCACCGCCCAGGCTAAGCAAAAATCCCCACCATTTCAGCCAGCTGGACATGGAATTTACAGCCATCAATGTAATCAATGCCAAGAGAACCAGGGGCAGCAACAAGCTCAGGTCCGCCAGCAAGCGGATTTTATTGATTGAATCGCGTAGCGTGAGCCGACTTTGCTCAACAATCTGAATGGTATCTGGCAACGCTGCGATCTGAGATTCGAAGACAATCGATATCGCTGGCATTGCCGACGTCATCACTTCTGCAGGCGGGTTACAAAACATGCTCTTTTCCAACACCCCCCCTGCCGTGACAATCGCCAAAATGGCATTTAGTTGTTCAATTGTACAGGCTGGTTGGGCGGCGAGAAACTGGGAGACCGCTTCAGCGCTGTTAGCCACCAATATTTTCTTGAGCGGCGCAATGGAAATGACCGGGTCTTCGTTTTTGCCATTCAAAAAATCAAAGGTCGAATCGAGAGATTGCTCGCTGATCATTTGAATTTGATCCTGCGGAACCAGGGTATTAATGAGTAATTCCCAATCCTGAGCAGTGATAAATTTCAAATAATATGATGCCGGTGAAGGAGATGCGAGATTGGACGCAATCTGAACCGCCATCAAGTGAGGCATACGCGCATAATAATCCTGACTTTTGAGCGCATTTTTGTATATGGCAGCGTCAAATAACCTGGTTTCCGAGTTAGCTAATAACATGCTGACTGCAAGAGAAACCACGAATAAAATTGCGCACAGAATGGACAGGGCCCGAGCAAGCCGGGTAAGAATTGGACGCATGGTTAATTCCTTCAGGCGATTAACAAGAAATAATCACTGATAATATGTTCGCCTCCCAGTGCACCCAGATAATCAATCAGTTCAGCAACAAGTTGGGCCTTTCGTTCGGCATCCTTACGGCTCCAGGTACGGCTCTTAATCTCGATGAATTGACCAAGATCAGGCCGTTCGATAGTGTCGAGGTTGATATAAAATTCTTCGCCATTGAAGCGAACGTGCCAGCGCAGTCGATCTTTTTCGATCATTTTTTCATCGGAAGGTTTGAAGTATTCGCGATAAAACCGCAGGGTTTGGCTGGCGGGCGCCAGATAGCGTGAACGAGAAAGAAGCACATCTTCGTCAAACCCACCCTCACGCTTTTGGCCGATAAGGGTAAGGCGAGTGCGCACGCTGCTAACTTTCCCGTTGCCATCAATAAAATCATCTTCACGGTAACGCAAGCGCCCTTGAAGCGGATCGTCAAAAGTGAAATAATTATCATACTGGCGGTAATGTTTCTGATAAAGGATTTCCACCTGGGGTGAATTGATTGCATTTTGGATGGAAGCCGGGTTTTTTACTTTGACCTTCATCTGGACTTCGAAGCTTTCCTCCTCAATCGACCCACCTAAAGCAATCAGCTTGGAAAGCACCGATTGTTCACGCGCCATCAGGAAACTATCAATGCGCCTGGCGTAACTGTTGGCCTGCTGTAACAAATCAGCTTCATTTAGGGTAAGCAGCTTATGATCGCGCATAAGCCATCTGCCATTCACCATGACATCGCAGACATCCGTGGATTTTGATGCATAAACGATTTGCGAATATGCGTTGTTCGGGTCCCGTTCAAACCGTGGAGAGTTGTGCAGTGGGCTGGTATCTACCAGGATCAGGTCGGCGCGTTTGCCAATCTCGAGCGAGCCAGTAATTTCGCCAATATGAAGGGCGCGCGCACCGATCCGGGTAGCCATTGAAAGCGCTTTTGGAGCCGGGAGCGAGGTGGGGTCGTTACTGACCGCTTTGGCTATAAATGCCGCCAGACGCACTTCCTCGAACATATCCAGATCATTGTTTGAAGCCGGGCCATCTGTGCCGATGCCCACATTCAGACCAATCTCAAGCATTTTATTAACGGGCGCAAAGCCAGAGGCCAACTTCAAATTAGAAGAAGGGTTGTGCGCCACACCGGCATTGTAATGTTGAAGTGTACGAATTTCGCCATCATCAATATGCACACAATGTGCAGCTAACACCTTGGCTTCAAAAAGTCCCTGTTTTTTGACAAAAGGCACTACTGGCATATTGTTCTCATTGCGCATATTTTCAACTTCAAAGGCTGTTTCGGCAATATGTGTATGCAATGGAACATCAAACTCGAGCGCCAGTTGAGCACAGGCCCTAAGAATTTCAGGAGTACAGGTGTAGGGAGCGTGAGGGGCAACGGAAGGCACAATCAGGGGATGCCCCTTCCATCTCATGATAAAATCGCGCGCCATTGCAAGCGAATCTTCATAAGATTTGGCATCCGGAGTTGGGAATTTCATCACGGATTGGCCCAGAACCCCGCGCAGACCAGCTTCTGCTGTAGCTTTGGCAACATCTTCCTCGAAATAATACATATCTGCGAAACTGGTCACCCCGCTTTTGATGAATTCAGCGCAGGCGATCAGGCTCCCCAACCGGCAAAAATCTGGAGAGACGAACTCTCTTTCCACCGGCATCATATATCCCATCAACCAAACGTCAAGGCGCAGATCATCAGCCAGCCCGCGTAACAGCGTCATTGGAATGTGAGTATGGGCATTCACCAATCCAGGCATCAGAACTTTGCCACGACAGTCGATTGTCTCAGAAGCGGTGAATTTTGCAATTATTTCTGTCTCAAGGCCTACAGCCAGAATGGAATCACCTTTGACAGCCACCGCGCCGGGACGATACTGGTCCATTTTGTCATTCATGGTTAATACGTGGGCATTAATGAGCAAAATATCAGCAGATTGCGTCATTTATCCTCCTTGTATATTGAGATTGGAATTAAAAGATCAATTTAGCATTGACAAGCAAATAATTGTCTCCATTATGTGCTTGTCTGACAATAAAGTCAAGTCTGGGGATTTGGTTTACGGTTTCAAAATGGGGGTGTTAAAACAAAAGCCCGGCAATCTGAGTAGATTGCCGGGTTGAATAGTGCGGTTATTTCGTTTTATGGTCCGAGTATTTTACGTTCATCGAAAAAATACCTTGTTTTCGTCGCACTGCCAGCGCAGTGCACTCAGGATGGTTATTTTTAATGAGCGGAATGATAACAGCATAAATTGCAATGGCAAGAACCGAAGAAGGTATTTGTAACGGCAGCTCGGTTTCGGGTATCAGTCCAAATTTTTGATACATTGGCAAATATTGTTTTGGTGGGAGCATAGATGATCCTTTCACACAACAGACTCAATTCCATTATTCGTTCAATGTTTATTTTTACCATGTGAAGATCATTGCCTTCGTATCAAAAGCATGACTGTGAAATTGCAGCTTCATTGCACTGGGAGAATCAGTTTTTCCAATCCAAAAACACTTGCAGCACTTTCAGGTTTTGATCAAAATCCGTATCGACATGATTGGTTAACTCAATATCGATGGATGGAATAGCGCGAGTATTGGCCGCCCAATCCGTAAAATTGCCAGTATAGTCACAACCTGTATCCAGCGGCGGATAAGGATAATCACTGACCTGCGCCACCGCTGCCGCCAGGCTGATAGACGGGGCGAAATCTGGCTTGCCCCCAGGAAAAATACCCAATGCAGCGCTGTGGTAACTGATGATTGCCAACGGCTTGATCTTATCGATGAAGGCAATTAAATTCGCTACCTCGGGCTCAGACCCTCCCGACGTCCCTCCGGTTACAGGGCGCCATATCCAACAACCATCGCGCGGCCAATCAGCTTTCCAATTGTAGGGCCAGTTGCGGTTTAAATCCACGCCATTGTTGTTTACGCGCCCATCAACACCATGTGCGCGTGCCGAGCCATCCGGATTCAAATCAGAAAGGATGTAGAGAGATGTATTTGCCGGGATGCGGTCAGGATGATCGTTCAAATATGCGATCAACAGACCTGCCAATTCCACTGTATTCCATTCAGAACCTCCGTGGATGCCCGCCACAATCAATTTATGGTCAGACCCGCCACCGAACCGATAAACTTCCTGTGAACGCTGCCCAACGGAAGTCCCGATGACAATCCGATTGGAGGGTGGGATCACCATGGGTGTAACACTCGGCCCCGATGAGGGGGTGGGCCAGGGCGTGATGGTTGCCCGCTGCGTGGGTGGTGGAATGGGAGTAATGGTTGCCCTGGGATTCCCTTTCTGCTGAAATACAATTGGGGTATTGGATCGAACGGCAGAGCCAGCTTCAGCCTTTGGGGGTGAATTAAACCAGTAGAAAAGAACAGCAACCAGTGATAAGAGAGCCAGGTTTGCTATCCAAATTCCGGCCATCAGGCCGTTCAGGTGTTTTCTCTTCATGCAATCTCCGCCCGCAGGAGATCGAGGGCGGAATTTGCTCCCCAAGCTGGCACATTCTTCGGATGACCGCCGTAACCGCGTGTTTCAGCATGGTGCCGCACAGGGGTAACCATAACAATATCCACCTCGGACCTGCCCTGGACGGGTCTGGCAACCAGACCAAGCGCAGCTTCGGCATGGTGAGATTTCATTTCCCCCGCGAGCATATCTGCCAGTGATTGAGCATCTGCAATGGACGACAGTATCTTGCCACCAGCAAAGAAAGTGGATCCGGTGGCAGCAAGCTGGCGGGATAGTTCACCACCGGTATTTACTTCCACCACAACCAGGTTCCAGCCCTTGTCTGCCAGAGCAGCCAGTACCACACCTTCCAGTGTTTGCTCATCCGCGCCATAAACCACCCGCCCCAGTTTTTCACGGATGGTAGCTTCAACGCCTGCAATCAACGTATCTGCCAGTGCATTGGTTTCGGCCTTGGCGGTAATACGGATATCCACCATGCCATAATGAGCGGCAAGCCCTACAGTAGGATTGGAGAGTAGTTCCAAGTCACCGATATGCTCGTCGATGACAGATTCGCCCATACCAGCTGTATGCAACACACGTGCCTTGATAAGGCCATTCAGATTATAGCGTTTTTTGAGATATGGAAAAACCTCGTTTTCGGCCAGATATTCCATTTCGCGAGGCACGCCCGGCAGCGAAAAGATACATTTATCTTCAAATTCAACAATAAATGCCGGGGCAGTACCGACTGCGTTCACCACTGGGATGGCACCCTTGGGGATATAGGCCTGGCGTTTTTGGTTTTCCGTGGGGATACGCCCAAACCGGCTCATACGTTCATTTATCTGATCCCATAATTCGGGGCGAAATTCGGTCTCCACGCCAAACGCCAATGCCACAGCCTCGCGAGTAGGATCGTCGACGGTTGGGCCAAGCCCGCCAGTCGTAATAATAATTTGTGTCCTGGTGAGTGTTTCACGGATGATCTCGGCAATCCGCTGAATATTATCACCGACGGTGGATGTTCGGAAAACATCCACGTTCAAATCACGCAAGGCGCGGGCAAGAAACGCGGAGTTCGTATCGACAATTTCACCCAATAAAATTTCTGTACCGATTGTAATGATCTCTGCAGATGGCATAATGACCTCTTAAACGATATTTTACACTGTTATGTGCCTGGCAAGAAAAACGGTATAGAAAAAAGCGCAAAGGAACACAGCCTTTGCGCTTTCAAACGTTTCCTGACAGTGAACTGTTTTATTCCAGCCCAGGATATTTCTAGATTTTTATTCCATACCCAAATAGGCTTTTTGAATTGATGGATTCTTTTTGAGGTTTTCAGCAGTGTCGGTAATCACAATTTCGCCAGTTTGAAGAACATAACCGCGATGAGCTATGGACAAAGCCATCAGCGCGTTTTGTTCTATGAGCAGAACAGTGGTACCTTCTTTGTTAATTTGCTGGATGGTATCGAAAATCAATTCCACCAAAACAGGCGCCAACCCCATGGATGGTTCATCCATGAGCAGGACGGTCGGATTTGACATGAGACCTCTTCCTGTTGCAAGCATTTGCTGTTCTCCACCAGAAAGGGTGCCTGCCACCTGGGTCCGGCGTTCTTTCAGGCGTGGAAAGAGAGTAAATATCCTGTCCATGTTATTAGCTATTTCTGCCTTGTTGTTACGGCTGAATGCGCCCATTTCCAAGTTTTCCAACACTGTTAGGCGAGCAAAAATGCCGCGCCCCTCTGGCACAAGGGATATTCCTTTGTAGACGATTTCATGGGCCTGATATTTCAACAAATCTGCGCCGTTCAGGGTGATACTTCCTTCACGCGGTTTTAACAAACCCGCAATGGTGCGCAGAGTGGTTGTCTTTCCGGCGCCATTGCCGCCAATCAGTGTGACAATTTCGCCTTTTTCAATTTTGATGGAAATACCCTTAAGGGCATGGATATTGCCATAGAAGGTATGAACGTTGTCGATGCTTAATATACTCATCATAGCCTACCGTGGTTCAGAAGTGGTTGTACTATCGGAGAAACGTTCATGGGACGTAGACATCCCAGCAGTGGCTGCACCGCGGCCGAGATATGCTTCGATAACACGTGGGTTGCTCTGGATTTCAGCGGGGGTGCCTTCGGCAATCTTTTCACCATAATCCAACACCGTGATGCGTTCGGAAATACCCATCACAACGCGCATGTGGTGTTCGATGAGCAGGATGGAAATGCCCAGTTCATCGCGGATGCGGAAGATGAATGCGGTCAGATCCTCGGTTTCACGCGGATTCATACCAGCAGACGGTTCATCCAGCAAAAGGAGTTTGGGCTGCGTCGCGAGTGCGCGGGCAATTTCAAGACGGCGCTGGGCACCATAGGGAAGATTGCGGGCAAGCATGTCGCCTTTGCCTTTCAGGTCAACAAAGTTTAATAATCTTTGCGCCTCAGACAAAGCCCTTTTTTCTTCCGCGCGAACCCCGGGAGTACTCATTACCGCGCTGAGCCAACTTGAATGCAGGAAAAGATGCTGACCAACCAGAATATTTTCCAGAGCAGTCATATTTGGAAATAAGCGGATGTTCTGGTAGGTGCGTGAGATACCCAGATGAGTGATTTGGTCAGGCCGTAGACGATGAATGGGGGTGCCCTCGAAGGAAATTTCTCCCTCGTTGATCTTTCCAAAACCAGTGATACAGTTAAAGAAAGTGGTCTTGCCCGCTCCATTGGGACCGATGATACTGACGATTGATTTTTCGGGAATATCGAAATCGACCGAATTGACAGCAACGAGGCCGCCAAAGCGCTTGACAACTTTTTTTGCGGTTAGGATAACAGCCATAGCGACCTCTCTATGCCTCTGATGATTTTACTGAAGTTATCTCGGGGTTGGCGCCAGGTTCATCGTGATGTAGCTCGCGAAGAGTGGATTGAGACGGCCATAGACCCTCTGGTTTGGCGAGCATCATCAATATCAAGGCTGCACCATAAAACAGGAACCGAAATTCCGAGACTTCGCGGAGAAGCTCAGGCATACCGATTAAGGCAATCGCCCCAACAATTACACCGGGAATGCTTCCCATCCCACCGACGATGATGAGAGCGACAACATTGATAGAAACGATCAGCTGCATACTGGTAGCGAAAATCGAACCTACCAATACCGTAAAGATAGCCCCGCCTAACCCTGCAAATGCAGCGCCAAGCATATAAGCCAGCAGTTTTGTTTGGATAAGATTAATGCCAAGTGCTTCCGCAACATCTTCATCTTCTCGAATGGCCATCCACGCGCGTCCCAGACGTGAGCCTTGCAAACGCCAAGCGATAAAAGCGATCAAGATCGCGCCTGCGACCGCCAGATAATAAAGTTCTTTCGGAGTAGCCAGCTCAAGACCATTACAAACACGCGGTACATCAATCTTCAAAAATGGTCCTAGCGCTCCAAGACATGGTTTTTGGATACCAATGATTCCTTGCGGACCACCAAAGAAGGGAGCCAGGAAGTCTGAGCCGGCCAACAGCCGGACAATCTCCCCAAAACCCAATGTGGCAATTGCCAGATAATCGCCTCGGACACCGAGCACAGGTAACCCAAGGAAAGCGCCGAACATCATGGCTACCAAAACTGCAATGGGCACCGCCGCCCAAAAGGAAATGTGCTGCAAACCAAAAGCGCCATAGGATGTGAGCAACCCGACGGTATAAGCTCCGACCGCAAAGAAAGCCACGAAACCAAGATCCAAAAGACCTGCAAACCCAAGCGTAATATTAAGACCAAGACCCATCATCGCATAAAGACTGACGATAACAATGACCTGGGCAATAAATGGCCCTGAAACTTGCGGCAGCATAAGAACCAGAAAAGCAAGGAAAACAAATGCAACCACTTTTATACCAATCTGGCTTGTTTTTGGAAAGCGCGTGAAGCCTTCCTGAAGATTTTTGGATCGAGCAGACCAAAACGCGGTAATCGCAGCAACTGCGATAAAAAAGATTAAGAACCCGCTCAACGTAAGCCCGGTTTGCCCAAATAGAAATTTTGCAAGCAAACCAGATATCCCTTCCTGGTTAATCATCACCACACGGAAAAGACCTGAGAACAACGCCATCAGAAACGATATAAGGATCGCCTGTGTAATTGGCTTCAAAATTTTCGCAGGGAGACTGAATAAAATTGCCCCCGCCAGACCTGAAGCTATCCCTAAGCCGGGATATAACCATGCCCCGCCGATTCCTTGTTTGTGTGTCAGCAAGGCAAACAGGGATGGGGAAGCGCTTAGAAATACGCTGCGCAGATTAACCTGAAAACTCAAAGCAATAAACAAAGCTATACCAAAGCCGCTGCTAATTCCAGCAAGAACACCAGCGATGAGATTTTGAACAAGTTTATTAGGCTTATGAGGGTCTGACGCAGACTTGGCGGCAACAAACCCCGATCCAACCGCGGCTGCCAGCAAGATAAAATCTCCGAGCGTGATGATATGTTCGATAACATCACGCTTGCCGAATATTTCCACCATGCCTATCAGGCAAAGAAATACCGCAATTACGCCACCGAGTAAACCAGTGCGGATTGCGATCCAGATGAAGTTATTATTTTTCGTCATCATTTTCACCCTGTTAGGCTTTCTTCGATATGCGTTCGCCTAAAATCCCGGACGGGCGGAACAGCAGGATCAAAACCAGCACGATGTAAGCAATCGCATCTTTGAGTTGATAGGGACGAGGAATACCGATGCTGTCCAAGAAAAGGGCGGGGCCGACGGATTCAATGATTCCGAGTACCAAACCACCCACCATTGCGCCAGGGATGTTACCAATTCCGCCTAAAACAGCGGCTGTAAAGGCTTTGATACCCGGGGTGAAACCAGAAAAAAAGTTAACTTGACGGTAAATCAGCGCATACAACACGCCCGCCGCTCCAGCCATTGCGGCACCGATCGCAAAGGTAGTAACAATAATGCGGTTGACATCAATTCCCATGAGTGCAGCCACATCTTTATCTTCGGAAACCGCCCGCATGGCTTTCCCAATTTTTGTAAACATGACAATGGAATAGAGAATAGCCATCATGACAAAAGCGGCAATAGCCACAACAATTTGAACTTTTAGGATACCAATACCAAAAAATACCCATTCGCCTTCCAGCGCTTTCATGGTTGGATAAGCATACACACCAGGACCAAAAAAACCACGGAAGGTATATTGCAGGAAAAAAGAAGCGCCAATTGCGCTAATTAAAGGCACAAGCCGTGGCGCTCCGCGCAATGGACGATAAGCTATTCGCTCAACGAGCAGCGCGATAAGTGTGGAGACTGTCATACCCGCCAAAATGGCAAGGATAAGGCCTAATACCGGATTACTATCCATCAAGCCGATGCCGGTCAGCCAGGTTGCCATGAAATACCCGCCAAAAGCACCGGTCATAAAAATTTCGCCGTGAGCGAAATTGATCATGCGCAGGATACCGTAAACCATAGTGTATCCAAGCGCGATAAGCGCATAAATGCTTCCTTGAGATATGCCAAAAACAACGAAATCGATCCATTGTTCGCCAGTGTATTTCCCGGCACGAATCGTCAAGACAGTGCCAAAAATTACAATGAGAACAATTAATATTCGGAACCCCCACAGGAAACCACTAACTGCCAGATCCAATAACCGTTCCCCAAAGCTCGTGCGCATAAAGTGCCTCCATACCTTCAGAAGTGTTAAATGTGAGGCAGACATAGGTCTGCCTCACATCCATTACTCGCATATTACTTGGCTGGCTTAGGGCCAGATCTTCTTGGGGTTAACACCATCTGCCGGATTCCAGGAGGCTGGGTCGGAGTTGGTGATTTCGTATACCGCGATAACAGGAGCGCCGCAATCGCCGGTGGGGGAACAGGTCAAGGTACCAGTAATGCCCTTGAAATCCTTGGTGGCAAAAATTGCCGTGCGCAGGGCACCCATCGGAACATGGATGGTGCCATCGGCGTCAACCACGGCAACCTTCGCGAGAGCCGCGAACATGATGTTTGTGGCATCGTAAGCATGCGCGTGGAAGGTCGAAAGGGTCGAACCACCGTACTTGGCAGTGTGCTTCTTGATGAAACCAGCATAGTCACCAGTGAAGGCGCTGAAATCCGGGCTGGAAAGATACATGCCCTTGGTATCAGCCCCACCGGCCTTGAGCAGGTCGGAAGTAAAGGTACCGTCAGATGCGATGAGCACAACTTTTTCGAGACCAGCAACTGAGCGAACCTGAGCGGTAACATAACCACCAACGGCTACAAAGACCGGGTAATAGAGCAGTTCGGGCTTGGCTGCAGCAATGGTTGTAAGAACAGGCTTCATATCGGTGGCGTCTTTTGCGACAGCTTCCTGGGCAACGATCGTTCCACCGAGTTTCTTGAATTCATCGGCGAAAACTTGCTGGAGAGCCTGGGCATAAGTGGAGCCATCGTGAAGGGTGGCAGCCTTGGTGACTTTGAGGGAGTTAAAAGCAAACTCGGCCACGGCCTTACCCTGGAAGGCATCGCTGTGAGCGGTGCGCAGGTAACCGGCATAGTCTGGACCGCGATCAGCAGCAGTCAGAACTGGGCGAGTATTGGATGGGGAGATGGTGGTCAAGCCGGCCTTGTTGAGGGTGGCAATACCGCCGACGGTCTCATCCGAACAGCTGGAACCGATCAGGCCGACGAGGGAAGTGTCGGTCGCGAGTTTTGTAGCAGCAGTAGCGCCGCCTTCGGGGGTGCAGCCGGCATCTTCAGTGGTCAGAAGGATATCATGACCCTGGAACTTACCACCCATGTCATCAATGGCGATTTCAACACCACGTTTGGAATCTTCACCGAGGCTGCCATCAGCACCGGAAAGAACGCCCCAATAAGCAATATGAACCGGGTCTTTTGGACCTATGGTTACGCAACGAAGTGCATCGGCACAAGTGTACGCAGGAGCGGCGGTACCGCAGGCGGCGAGCACCATGCTGGCAAGAACCAACACAGACAGTACAGAGAGTAAACGCTTATTCATTTTTCTTCCTCCTCCAAAATATGTTAGGCGAATTCAAAGTCTTACTTGGCGCGGAAACTACAAAACAGTGAACAATTCTCCCGTTGTCGGCCTCACCTCCTTTTGAGGTTGGTATAATACCATCATTTTAAAGAAAGACCTTAAAATCCATCTAATTGGATTTTTCAGATCTTGCTTCAGGTCAGATAAACAACATCATCCTTTTTGCTAGTCATCAATAATATGATGATTTTTACTTTAGGTCAAGTAGAAATTTATTTTACAAAGGGATGCCAAAATAAATCCGTGACCGAGATTGTTACAATGCGAATCGTATTTTCAGAACG
>CAIMZS010000120.1 GCA_903846015.1 uncultured Anaerolineae bacterium
CGTCCGCGCTTAATTGAAAGCATACATTCCCTGTTAAATAAAAAAATGATCCTGATCTCTGCCCCGGCAGGCTATGGGAAGACTTCCTTGTTAATCGATATGGTTGATAAGAGCGAAATTCCTTTCTGCTGGCTGTCGCTTGATATTCTGGACCAGGAACCACAACGCTTTCTTTCATATTTCATTGCCAGCATCCAGGAAAGCTTTCCTCTCTTCGGGGCTGAATCAACCAGCATGTTGATGAATACTGTCTCGATCGAAAAGGAAAATGAAAGAATTGTTGTCAATCTAACCAATGAAATATATGAGACCATTCATGAACATTTCGCTATTGTTTTGGATGATTACCAATTCATCGATCCTGTGCCAGAAATCCGTATTTTTATTAATCGATTTACACAGCTTGCCGGCGAGCATTGTCATTTAATACTGGCCTCGCGCTTGCTGGCTTCCTTGCCCGATTTGCATTTATTAGTCGCAAGGGATCAGGTGGGTGGGATGAGCCTGGAAGATCTGGCATTTTTGCCAGAAGAAATTCAAACCCTTTTTGCAAAAAACTATGGGCAGTATCTTTCAATTGCGGATGCAGAAGAAATTGCGAATAAGACTGATGGTTGGATAACTTCCATTGTTTTGACAGGCTCATCTAGCAAGGATGTACGCGCCGGACAAAAAAAAGCCGCAGCCAAAACCGGCATCGAATTGTATGATTATTTCACGCGGGAAATACTGGAAAAACAGCCACAAGAAATGCGAGAGTTTCTCTTGCTGACATCCTTGTTTGATGATTTCAGTATCAGCCTGTGCGCTGCTGTTCTGGATCCACTTTTCCCGGATAAACACCTGAACTGGAAAACTCTGTTTACTGCTGTTCAGGATAATAACATTTTTACCATCCCGGTGGGTGTTGATGGGCTGTATTTCCGTTACCATCATCTGTTCCAGGAATATCTTCAGACAAAATTACAGGAAGAAAACCCCAGCATCATCCGGGAAGTAATGATGAAGCTGGCTTCGTACTATTGCGAGAGCCAGGATTGGGAAAAAGCTCACCACATTTATAAGAACCTTGGCGATTTGGAAGCACTGATTGGGCTGATCGAAAAAACTGGATCCACTTTTATCTTGAGTGGACGCATTGTGACATTGGGAAACTGGTTGGAAAACTTGCCGGTGGCAGTTTTGCAACAAAATCCCAGGCTGCTTTCACTACAGGGAGCGGTTGCTTATACTCAGGGAGAAGTTCAGCTCGGGATTTCGCTATTAAGTCAGGCCGAAACAGAATTTCGAGCCAGCCAGGATCTTGAGAACCTGGCCGGGGCATTAATCCGACGTGCAGCCGCTTATCGTGAATTAGGCGACCTGGTTCGTGCACTTGAAGATGCGAATGAAACCATTATCATTACCAAAGATAATACACAAAGGCAGTTTCAAATTGCATTTGCGGCAGCCCTGCGTGTAAAAGGTTTGGTTTTGTTTCGCCTTGGCCAAACTATTGAAGCAAAACCACTATTTGAACAAGCGCTGCAGCTGCTTATTGTGTTCAAAGACGAAACCCGCATACCTGTATTGGAAATGGAATTGGGTGCGCTGAACCACACGCTGGGAAATAGCGAAATCGCAATTAA
>CAIMZS010000121.1 GCA_903846015.1 uncultured Anaerolineae bacterium
TAGTGAGTTTCTTGCAGAATTTCTTGAGTAAGTTCGAGTTGGATGGTCATCTGACAATATTATCAAATTACCAAAAATCTGTGAATTAAATCCGCAATTTGTGACCGTGGTCAGTATATCTCAATAAGGGTAATAACTTTGTTTGAATTTTTCTTGACTATGGCGATATCCAAATAGCTCAGTTGAGTTCCCTGCGCGTTCTTGGGGCCAAAGTAAGAAATAATCCTGCCTACATTTTCACTTGAAGGGCCGTGGTCGTAATACACATCATAATCTTCAAATTTCAGGCCCTTCCCGATTTCAGCAGTCAATTCACCATGCGGTTTCAAATTCATCGAACCCTCACTGTTTTAGTTTCCAGTTTTATTGCAAGGCAGGATATCTCTCTGGCTGTCCTGAAACACTGATTTATTCCGGACTGGAAAAAATTTATAGAGCATGTTTGAAAAAAGTTCACCTGCGGATAAGAATTCTCAACCGTAATAATTAATTTCAGGCTTAATTGATTGCAATTACATGCTATATGGCACTCACGATGTCTTATTGTGACATGCTATACTATAGTCTACTATATTCGATTGAATCGACTATCAATTGGGGCATTCATGAATGTTTTTGACCTTCGCAACCACCTTGTAGATGACTATGCTTCCTATATTTCAAGTTTTATTCAAATACGAGACCAGCGCATCCGTTCCTACGTTGATGAGCAGCTGAGCAGCGGGCTGCTGTGGCCCGAGTCGCTCCTGCAGCTGAATCCCGCATTCGAACCCGGGCATTGGGTGGATGAACTGGTGGATGAAGGTGTGCTCCACAAAACGTGTAAATTTATTTTTCGCCGCAAAGATGAAAAAGACCCAACAGGCAGCCCGCTGCGCTTTCACAGGCATCAAGAAGATGCCATCCGGGTGGCGCAGCAAGGGCAAAACTACGTTCTGACGACAGGCACGGGGTCAGGTAAATCATTAGCATATATCGTTCCAATTGTTGATTATGTTCTAAAACACGGCAGCGGTCATGGGGTGCAGGCAATTATTGTTTACCCGATGAATGCATTGGCCAACAGCCAGCTGGGGGAACTTCGAAAGTTTATCAGCCTTGGTTTCCCGGATGGAAAAGGCCCCGTAACTTTTGAACGATATACAGGGCAGGAAAGTGATGATGAAAAGCAGCGCATCATGGCCAACCCGCCGGATATCCTGCTGACGAATTATGTCATGCTCGAATTGATTCTGACCCGGCCTGAAGAACGAATAACGCTGGTTAATGCTGCCCAGGGATTGCGCTTTCTTGTGCTGGATGAACTGCACACGTATCGTGGCCGCCAGGGTGCAGACGTGGCCATGCTGGTGCGCAGGGTCAGGAATTTACTGAACACCACACAACTCCAGTGTATTGGCACATCAGCAACCCTTTCAAGTGAAGGTGGACGCGAACAGCAGCGCAGGGATGTGGCCGAGGTGGCTACCAAGCTGTTTGGCGACAAGGTTCAGCCGGAGAACATCATCAGTGAAACGCTGCGCCGTTCAACGGTGGCGATGGATTTTGGCGACCCATCCCTGGTGGATGTACTCAAGATTCGCGCCGGTTCTGGCAGCCAGATTCCTGCAACCTACGAAATGTTGATAAGAGACCCGTTGGCCAGCTGGATAGAAACAACACTGGGTTTGGAAGTTGACCCGCTGGATGGCGCACTGGTTCGGGCAACCCCGCGCAGTCTTCGAAGCAGACCCGGTACCATACCGGGGGATGTGGTCGATGGAGCCGCGAAAGAACTTGGTAAAATCACCGGCCTGCCGGAAGATACCTGCTTCCGCGCGCTGGTTGACACCCTGATGGCCGGCTATGTTATCAGGCATCCCGAAACGAACATGCCAGTTTTTGCGTTTCGGCTTCACCAATTCATCAGCCGGGGTGATACGGTCTATGCCTCGCTTCAAGCAGAAGATGAGCGCTATATCACGGTGAACGCGCAAAAATTTGTCCCCAATCATCGCGATGAGGTATTGCTTCCACTGGTCTTTTGCCGTGAATGTGGCCAGGCGTATTATGTCGTGCGCAAATTCAAAGACAGTGAGACCCGCTCGAATATTTTTATCGCGCGCGAATTTGAAGACAGGGCGGATGAAGAAGCGAGTGAAAGAGGCTATCTGTATCTGAGCGCCGACGACCCCTGGCTGCCTGAAAAAATCATTGAAAAAGTGCCGGAAGAGTGGCTGGAAGAATGGCACGGCGATATGCGCGTGCGCCTCAACCAGCGCAGGTATCTCCCGGAAACCTGCCGGGTGAATACATTGGGGCAGGTCGCTGAATCAGGTATTGACGTTCAATTTATTTCGGGAAAATTCAGGTTTTGTTTACACTGCGGTGTCTCCTATAACCCGCGCCAGGGCTCTGAGTTCGCCAAGTTGACTCAATTGAGTTCAGGTGGTCGCAGTACCGATACAACCATCTTGAGTCTATCGCTCATCCGTAACTTGCGAAATGACCTATCCTTGCTGCCAAAAGCACGTAAACTGCTTAGTTTCACCGATAATCGTCAGGATGCTTCGCTCCAATCGGGACATTTCAATGACTTTGTTGAGGTTGCTCTTTTACGCGCCGCATTATACAGGGCGGTTAAGAAGGCCGGCCTCGAGGGCATCAAGCACGATACTCTTTCGCTCAAAATATTCGAAGCGCTTGGGTTGGATGTAAAGCTCTATGCTACTGACCCGGATGTGCGCTTTGCCCAAAAAGCAGAAACAGAACGGGCCTTACGCGAGGTGCTTGGTTATCGCATTTATCGCGACTTGAAACGGGGCTGGCGTCTTACTTCACCAAACCTGGAACAATGTGGATTGCTCGAAATTCAATACACATCGCTGGATGAAGTCTGCCAGGCGGAAGATATCTGGCAGAATGCGCATCCTGCGTTAGTAGGAGCATCTCCAGAAACGCGCCAGTATGTTAGCAAAGTGCTGCTCGATTTTATGCGCCGGGAGCTGGCTATCAAGGTGGATTATCTCAACCCACCCTATCACGAGAGCTTGAAACAGATGAGCAGCCAGCGTCTCAAAGCACCCTGGGCGATTGATGAAAATGAACGTCTGGAACATGGAGCCATATTATTCCCGCGTTCCCGCCAGGTGCATACCAACGATGAATACCTCGGCAATGTATTTGTTTCGGGTCGTGGTGGATATGGTCAATTCTTGCGTCGGCGCACGAATTTTCCAGAGTATTCCGGGAATATCTCCACCGATGAAGCCCAGGATATCATCGGGCAAATTCTGGAAGCGCTGCGCGTGGGGGGGCTGGTTGAAATTGTTCAGGAAGCCAGGAAGCCTGATGATGTACATGGCTATCAAATCCCCGCTTCTGCCTTGATATGGACACCGGGTGATGGTGAACGTGTATTTCATGACCCCATCCGCGTTCCACGCCAGCCAGATGGTGGCGGACACACCAATCAGTATTTTGTTGATTTTTATCGAACGGTTTCCGTTGATATGCACGGGTTGGAAGCTCATGAGCATACCGCCCAGGTGCCAAACGAAGAACGACAGAAGCGCGAAGATGCCTTCCGTGAAGGCAAACTGCCTATTCTATATTGCTCACCCACCATGGAATTGGGTGTGGATATTTCGGAATTGAACGCGGTGAATATGCGCAATGTTCCACCCACACCGGCCAATTATGCTCAACGCAGTGGCCGCGCCGGGCGAAGTGGACAGCCCGCCCTTGTATTCACCTACTGCACAATGGGCAGCCCGCATGACCAATATTATTTCAAGCGTCCCAAGCTGATGGTGGCTGGAGCAGTTAAGCCTCCGCGATTGGACATGACCAACCAGGACCTGGTGCGCGCGCACGTGCATTCAGTCTGGCTGGCCGAATCCGGGTTGAGCCTGCAGCGTTCGCTCAAGGATTTATTGGATTTGTCCGGCGATGAGCCAACCCTCAAACCGTTGGATTTTGTCCAGGATGCTCTCAATTCTGACACCATTCGCAGGAAAGCCTTTCAGCGCGCCCGCTCTGTTTTTATGAGCATCGAAGCTGAATTGAAAAAAGTGGAATGGTACAGCGATGCCTGGTTGGAAGGTGTGCTAAACCATGTTCCGCTGGCCTTCGACCAGGCCTGTGAACGCTGGCGCAGTTTATATCGCAGCGCGAAAGGCCAGCAAAAGGCGCAGCAAAAAATCATTGATGATGTTGCCCGGCCAGCACGTGACCGCGACCAGGCCAGGCGGTTGCGCCAGGAAGCTGAAAGCCAGATTGACCTTTTGACATCCACCGAGAATATGGCGCAGTCAGATTTTTATTCTTATCGCTATTTCGCCAGCGAAGGATTTTTACCGGGATACAGCTTTCCGCGCCTGCCCCTTTCGGCCTTTATTCCCGGGCGCAGGATTCGCGGCGACAAGGATGAGTTCCTATCACGCTCGCGCTTCCTGGCCATTTCTGAGTTCGGACCGCACTCCATCATTTATCATGAAGGTTCGCGCTACGAAATAAACAAGGTCAATCTGCCGGTGGCGGAAACAGGCAATGGTCTGGCCACCAGCCAGGCGAAGCAATGTCCGGTCTGTGGATATTTCCATCCCATTTCCAGCGGAGATGGTCCTGACCGCTGTGAACGCTGCAACGCCATGCTCGAACTTCCACTTACACCCATGTTTCGCTTGCAGAATGTTTCAACCAAACGCCGCGACCGCATCAGTTCGGATGAGGAAGAACGCATGCGCCAGGGTTTTGACCTGCGCACCGCTTTACGCTTCCAGGAAACCCAGACTGGGGAGATTTCAGCGCAATCTGCAAAGCTGATGAAAGACGGCGAACAGCTCGCCAGCCTGACCTATGCAGATGCGGCCAGTTTGTGGCGCATCAACCTGGGCTGGAAGCGGCGCGCCATCCAGCAGCAGTATGGATTTGTTCTGGATGTGGAACGCGGCTACTGGGCCAAGGAAAATGCAACCCAGGATGACCAGGACGACCCGATGACGAACCGGGTGCTGCGTGTCATCCCCTTTGTCGAAGATACCAAGAACAGCCTGCTGTTTGAACCGGCAACCCAACTGACTCCCAGCCAGATGGCCTCTCTGCAGGCGGCGCTTAAATCTGCCATCCAGGTACGCTACCAGCTTGAAGATAATGAACTCTCGTCCGAGCCATTGCCATCCGCCAGTGACCGCAAAATAATTTTGCTTTATGAGTCAGCCGAGGGCGGTGCGGGTGTATTGCGCCGTTTGCTGGAAGACCCGCAGGCTTTTGCAGAAGTGGCGCAAATTGCCTTGCAGTTGTGCCATTTTGACCCATTGACTGGGGAAGACTTAAGGCGGGCAGAAGGCGCTAACGAAGATTGTGAAGCCGCCTGTTACAACTGCTTGATGAGTTACTATAACCAGATGGAGCACCGCCTGCTCGACCGTAAGGAAATCAAGGATATTTTGATGGAGTTGAGCGGCGCGGTTGCGGATATTTCACCTTCAGCCCTTTCGCGAATGGAACATCTGAAACGCCTGAAGGCCCTGTGCCAGTCTGACCTGGAACGCGAGTGGTTGGACTTCCTGGAACAGCGCAATTTGAATTTACCCTCACACGCCCAGAGGTTGATTGAGAACTGCCACACAAGGCCCGATTTCCTCTATGAAAAAGATTGCACCGCCATTTATGTGGATGGGCCTCATCACCAGTATCCGGAACGTCAGAACAGGGATGCGCAGCAATCGGATTGTATGGGGGATATTGGCTACAGCGTTGTGCGCTTTGACTTGGTGAATGAATGGGAAAATGTGACAATGAAGTACCCACATATTTTTGGGTTAGGTCAAAAATAATAAGAAACAGAATTAATTATTCTCGTCATGGAGTTTTTATGGAAATAATGAGCATGACCTGCCGTCAATGTGGTGGTAGTTTACAATTCACAAAAGATGCAGAACAAATCGTTTGCCAGCATTGCGGTACGGAGTATTTAATTTCTTTTGTAGGTGGCGCTATATCTATAAAGTTGTTATCAGAAGGACTTAAAAAGATTCAAGTTTCAACAGATAAAACTGCTTCCGAGCTTGCCCTGGCAAGATTGAAAAGAGAAAAAGATGACATTTTATTAAGAATTAATAATCAAGTTATTACCCCATTAATTGGTAATGTAGATGGCATCGATGACCCTAAAATTCCTGAAATAATTTTGAATGAACCAGGTACATTTATCGCATTTTTGAATAACGAATTGGATAAAGAGTATAAAAAACTATTTTTTCTAAAGAGCGAACACCGGATTAATCTTATTCAAAGAAGCTTACTTGAATTATTCGAAATTTCCGAGTATTACGAAAAAATTATAAATGAGGAAAGTTTTCATATAAACCGGGTAAGGACAAAATGACTTTTTCAGTGGGTTCCCTTGTTAAGGCGCGTGGGCGTGAATGGGTGGTGCTGCCCGAGTCGGATGAAGAAATGCTCATATTGCGCCCGCTGGGTGGCTCGGATGATGAAATTGCCGGTATTTACCTGCCGCTCGAAAAAGTGGAGCCAGCACGTTTTGACATGCCGGACCCCGGCAAGGTGGGGGATTTTCGCTCGGCGCGCTTGCTGCGGGATGCGGTCAGGCTGGGGCTGCGTTCTTCGGCTGGCCCTTTCCGCTGTTTTGCGCGCCTGGCGTTTGAACCGCGCCCGTACCAGTTGGTGCCATTATTGATGGCCTTGAAACTGGACCCGGTGCGCGTGTTGATTGCGGATGACGTGGGTATCGGCAAGACCATCGAAGCGGGTCTGATTGCGCGCGAACTGCTCGACCGGGGCGAAGTGCAGCGCCTGGCTGTTCTGTGCCCTCCGCAGCTGGCGGAACAGTGGCAGGCGGAACTGCGCGACAAGTTTCACATCGAGGCCGAGCTGGTTCTGCCAGGTACGGCTGCGCGGCTGGAGCGCGGCACCAGTCTGGACCAGTCGTTATTCGATATTCATCCCTTTGTGATAGTTTCCATGGATTTCATCAAAACCGACCGCAGGCGGGATGAGTTTCTGCGCACCTGCCCGGAACTGGTGATTGTGGATGAAGCGCATACCTGCGCCTTTGGCACCGAACAGCGCGGGCGTCATCAGCGGCACAAACTGGTGGCAGGGTTGGCGGAAAACCCAAAGCGACACATTATTCTGGTGACTGCCACCCCGCACAGCGGTAAAGAAGACGCTTTCCGTTCCTTGTTGACCATTCTGGATACAAATTTCGAGAATTTGCCGGTTGACCTGGGTGGTGCGGAGAACGAACGGCACCGCAAGAAGCTGGCGGAGCATTTCGTGCAGCGCCGGCGCGCGGATATCCGGCACTATATGGATGCAGATACCCCGTTCCCAGAGCGGCTGGAAGGCGAAACATCCTATAAGCTCTCGCCGGAATACAAAAAGTTATTCGAACGCGTGCTGGAATATGCGCGTGAAACGGTCAAGGATACCGGGGAGACCCAGTTCCACCAACGGGTAAAGTGGTGGTCGGCGCTGGCACTGCTGCGCTCGCTGGCCTCCAGTCCGATGGCGGCAGCCTCCACCCTGCGCAACAGGGCCGCAACCATCGAAGCGGAAACCGTCGAAGAAGCCGATGAAATTGGCAGGCGCACCATCCTGGATATGATGGAAGATGAAAGCGCCGAAGGCATCGATGTTGCTCCCGGCAGCGACCTGGAAGAAGATGACCAGGGTAACCATCGCCGTTTGCTGGATATGGCGCGCATGGCGGATGCGCTGGCAGGCGACAAGGATGAGAAGCTCAAGCAGATTATCAGGCTGGTCAAGGATTTCATCGCCGAAGGCTACCGGCCCATTTTATTTTGCCGCTTTATCCCCACAGCGGAGTATGTGGCGGCGGAACTGCGCAAGGAACTGCGCGGCGTAGAAGTGGCCGCGGTGACCGGCACGCTCCCGCCCGATGAGCGCGAGGCGCGTGTGCTGCAGCTGGCTGAATCGGAGAAGCGCGTGCTGGTCTGCACCGACTGCCTGAGCGAAGGCGTCAACCTGCAGGCGCATTTCGATGCCGTGATTCACTATGACCTTTCCTGGAACCCGACCCGCCACGAACAGCGCGAGGGGCGGGTGGACCGTTACGGGCAGCAGAAAAAGAATGTGCGCATGCTGACCTATTACGGCACGGACAACCAGATTGACGGTATCGTGCTGGATGTGCTGCTGCGCAAGCATAAAGCCATCCGCAACTCGTTGGGGATTTCCGTGCCTGTGCCGGTGGATACTGAAAAAGTGGTCGAAGCGATATTCGAAGGCCTGCTGCTGCGCTCAAAACCCAGCGCGATGGATAATTATCTGCCGGGCTTTGATGAGTTCATGCGGCCTACCAAGCAGGACCTGAACAGCAAGTGGGAAGCAGCCTCCGAACGGGAAAAACGTTCGCGCACATTGTTTGCCCAGGTGGGCATCAAGGTGGATGAAGTTGGGCGCGAACTGCACGAAGCACAGGCAGCGGTGGGGTCCGGCGTAGATGTGCGCGGCTTTGTGAAAGAGTCGCTCCAGGCGCTGGGGGCCAGTGTCACCGTCAATGGCGATGAGCTTTCAGCCGCCTTGAACGAACTGCAGCCGGCATTGCGCGACCGCTTTACCATCATCAATCAAAAATCAGCGACAGTCCGGCTGAAATTCTCACTGCCGGTGGATGAAAAACAGATTTTGCTGACACGCACGCACCCCTTTGTGGAGACCATCGCCAACCATGTCATGGAAAGCGCGCTTGACCCGCTTTCCGGCGATGAGCTACGCCAGGCTCCCGCGCGGCGCTGCGGCGCGATTCGCACAAAAGAAGTTCAAGTTCGCACAACCCTGCTGCTGGTGCGCTTCCGCTATCACATTATCAGCCTGGAGCATGGGATGGAAAAGCCCCTGCTGGCCGAAGACTGCCAGGTGCTGGCCTTCTCGGGTGCAGCGGACCGGGCGCAGTGGCTGGATGAAGCGGCTGCTTTGCGGCTGCTGACCGCCCAACCGGATGCCAATATCAGCGCGGAGCAGGCCGGCGAGTTTGTGGGCAAGGTGATTGACGCTTACAACCTGCTGGAACCCCACTTGAATGATGTAGCCAAACAGCGCGGAATGGAGTTGCTGGATGCTCACCAACGCGTGCGCCGCGCTTCCAAGATTCGAAACGTTCAATATCGCGTGGAACCCCAGATGCCTCCGGACGTGCTTGGCATTTATGTGTATTTGCCGAAGGTATAAAGATGAAAAAGAAACCGGTAGATTGTCGTTATTATTTTGTGGATGAAGCTGGGGACACCACGCTGTTTGGTCAGCATGGCAAAGTCTTGATTGGTGAACAAGGGTGTTCGCGCTATTTTATCCTCGGTGTTTTGGATATCCCCAACCCGGCTTTGCTTCAACAGGAATTAGATGGCTTACGCCAGTCTCTATTGGCTGACCCATACTTCAAAAAAGTGCCATCGATGCAACCGGAAGCGCGCAAAACGGCCTTGATGTTCCATGCCAAAGATGATGTGCCAGAAGTACGGCGAGAAGTATTTTCTTTGCTGCAAAAACACGAATTTCGTTTTCTTGGGGTTGTTCGTAATAAGCAGAAGGTTCTCGAGTATGTACGCAAACGCAACACGCTGGACCTGGCATATCGCTATAACCCAAATGATTTGTACGATTACATGGTCAGGGTCTTGTTTAAGAACCTGCTTCACCAGGACGAGCGCTACGAGATTTATTTTTCAAAACGCTGGAAACAAGACAGGACGGATGCTCTTAAAACAGCGCTTAAAACTGCTCAGGAACGATTTGCTCAACAATGGGGAATCGCCAGCTCCCCGGATATAAAGGTTATCCCCAAAAGTTCCCATGAAAGTGGTGGATTTCAAGCTGTAGACTATTTTTTATGGTCTCTCCAGCGTTTTTACGAGCGCAGGGAAGACCGATACCTTGACTTGCTTTGGAACTCATTCCGGCTTGTTCACGACATCGACGATAGCCGTAAAAACCCGTATGGCGTTTACTACACAAGAAAAAAGCCGCTGACATTAGCGGCTTTGGAAAATGACTCGCCAGGGGATATAGAACTGAACTGACCGCAGTCAGACAATTACACGGCATGGAGCCGAACTTTGTCCACTGGCAATAAGATTATAGCATAAATGGGCATTTGAAAGCAATTACAGATATATGGAGAGACATTCTTGGCCCTCTTTAGAAAATTATTGAGTCTGCATGGAAAAATAACCCCGGAGGAGAATTTCTTTACGGAGGTTTTTGTTGCAGTTCTCAACAGAAATGAAGGGCTATTATCCGAATTTTTACGCAGGTTCTTAAATTATTCCGAGCAGTATGATAGCGTTCGCATCGAATCGCAAGTTAGTTTTACCCGACTTCCTGAACATGATATGGGCAGCCGACCGGATGTTGTGATTCAAATTTTTACCGAGGAAGCAGATGTGTATGATGTTGTTTTTATTGAATCAAAGTTAGGCTCAAGTGAAGGTAAAAACCAGTTATCACGATATGCCGACCATTTGGTAGAAGACTTTGGTGGTTCAAGACAACGACATCTTGTTTATATCACCAGCTATTTCGACCCCAAAGAGTCACCGATGGGTGTTAGTGATGGTCGTGTGAAGTTTGCTCAAATCCGTTGGAACCAGTTCTATCGTTTGCTAAAAGATTTTCGTCAGGATGCTCTTGTTGATGAAATGGCGTTGTTTATGGAGGAGAATGGTATGGCTGAAGAAACGCAGTTACTTCCAGGTGATTTGTTTGCAATGACCGCTTTCTCACGTTTGACAGATTTTATGATGAACTCTCTGGACGGAGAAGTCAGAGCAAAATTTACTTCTGTTCTTGGTGTTCCACCAGCGCCAGTAAAAGATATGATAAACAATCTACGAGCGCACAAGAGATTAATGTTGTTTGGTTATCCAACTGGGGAGTGGTGGTTCGGCATTGGTTATTTCTGGCATGGGAACGAATATCCAACTTTGGGATTAATTATCGAAATTAACGCTCGTTCATCTCGATGGGATGAAATTGCGAGGGTTTTAAGACAAATTTCCTTGAATCCAACTGCACCAGGCTTTGCATGGGGAAGTTATAGCCTTGACCAGCCACAATCTTGGGCCGGAATTCACACTGGGGAATCACTTGCCAGCATCGCACAAGAACCAGAACACCTGAATAAAATTAAAGATAAATTTTTAGGTTATCTTGACCAGGTAGCCATTATAAAGAATACGTACCCATCTCTGCCTTGGGTTTCTGTGAAATAGCATTTTCTTAATTGACTTGGAAATTTGGAGGATAATTTCATGACTACAAAAACCGAGACCTACATTCTGGGTATGCAGGCAATTAACAATTTCTACAGCATGCTATATGCAGCGATGCGAGAAAGCATGCCCGAAGCACAGATTTCGCAAACTGGCGCGTATGTTTGGCAAGGCTACCAAATTGACCAATACAAAGAATTGGCTTATGGACAGTATTATTGCCAGATATATCCCGGTGATGCCAAAACTCTTGTTTTCAAGGAAGGGTATCAAGATGCAAGTCATAAAGCCAGTGACTTTGAGAAACAACATAGAATCATGCAGGGACGGTATTACTATCCGTTCTATGAGGGCCTAAATCTAATTCGTACTCGTTTTTTTGATTACAATACTACGGAGCAATTTTTCGTATTAAGAAGTTTTGTTTCAGGAGCGGCTGAAAGGGCCTTGATTTGGCAAAATTCTGAAGCAAGAGAAAAGGTAACAGGCAGTAAATTTCTAAAAGGAAAATTGCATCGCGAGAAATTTGTCCACGTTCCTTCAGTGTATGAACAAGTAGGGAGAGAGTTCTTGCAAGCATGGGAATTTCAAAAAAGCCTGATAAGTAAGCTTGAAAATGTATTAAAGCTTTTCCCTGATATAGAAGACTTGGAACCCAATTCAAGTGTTTATCATTTTGGCGTGAGAGGGCTTCGGTTGAAATTTAATTCTGCCAAATTATCATCCCGATGGTCAATATATTTCAATGATTTTGAACGCCTAAAATATGAAATCCCCAAGGTCAGGAAAAATTCCTACAACTTGATTGAAAATGGTTTTTTTGACCTATCATCCGATGAACAAACAAGACACCTGACTGACTTTGCCCAGGCCAGCCTCGGGATGACTATTTAGCCCATGCAAACCCGAAACCGTAACCCATTCACCACCATCCATACCGAAGGCGCACTGCTGCCCTCTGACCTGCTCCAGCGCGTGCTGGGGAATGACCGCTCGCTGGCGGGGCTTTCGCCGGAAGGCTATCACCTTTCGGGCGAGAAGCTGAACGAGGCTATCAATCGTTCGTGGAACCGGCTGCAGGGGGCCTGGGCAGCTTTTCGAGCATCACGCTCAAATCTGAAAGCCGGTGACGCCGGCACGACGCTTACGCGCGAACGCTGGCTGCTGCCGTTGTTCGATGAGCTGGATTACGGGCGTTTGCAATCCGCGAAAGCGGTGGAAATCGAAGGCAAGTCCTATGCCATTTCGCATGGCTGGGCCAATGTGCCGATTCACCTGGTGGGCTGCGGGGTGGACCTGGAGCACCGTTCGGCGGGAGTGACCGGAGCATCCAAGTCCAGCCCGCACAGCCTGATGCAGGAGTATCTCAACCGCACACCCGCAGCGCTGTGGGGCATGGTCTCGAACGGGCTGCGCCTGCGCGTCATGCGCGACAATGCCAGCCTGACCCGCCAGGCTTTCCTTGAGTTTGACCTGGAAGCCATGTTCGAGGGCGAGGTCTATGCCGATTTTGCGCTGCTGTGGCTGGTGTGTCACCAATCACGGTTTGAATCAGTCGGGGCGGACGGCGTCCGCCCTGATACCACGCGCGCTGATGCATGTTTCCTGGAACAGTGGTCAAAGACAGCCCAGGAGCAAGGCACGCGCGCGCTGGACCAGCTGCGCAAGGGCGTGGAGCAGGCCATCGCGGTGCTGGGCAGCGGCTTTTTGCGGCATCCGGCCAACCAGAAACTGCGCGCTGACCTGCGCTCGGGGGCGCTTTCCACGCAGGATTATTACCGGCAGCTGCTGCGCATGGTTTACCGGCTTATCTTCCTGTTTGTAGCCGAAGACCGCGACCTGTTGTTTGACCCGGCTTCCAGCGCGCTGGCGCGTGGGCGCTACCTGAAGCATTATTCACTGGCCCACCTGCGGCGTCTGGCGGAACGCTCGCGCGGCGGGCGTCACCCGGATTTATACGCCACGCTGCGGCTGGTGACGGATATCCTGGGAGGCAGGGGCGATTCCGGCATTGGCAAAACCGGGCTGGGGCTGCCCGTGCTGGGGGGTTTCCTGTTCGCGGGTGAAGCGCTGCAGGATTTGGAAGCCGCCGAGCTGGATAATGAATCACTTCTCTCTGCCGTGCGCTTTTTGACCTTCATGGAAGAGGGGGCAACCCGCCGCGCGGTGGATTACAAGAATCTCGGTTCGGAGGAACTGGGCAGCATTTACGAGAGCCTGCTGGAACTGCACCCGCTGGTCAATACCGATGCGGCCACGTTTGAGTTAACCTCGGTCAGCGGCAGCGAGCGCAAAACCACCGGCAGCTATTACACGCCCACCAGCCTGATACAGGTCCTGCTCGATTCGGCGCTCGAACCGGTGATTGCGCAGGCGGTCGGGGCTCACAAAGACGCACCTCAAAAGGCGCAGGCCATTCTCGACCTGAATGTTTGCGACCCGGCCTGCGGCAGCGGTCACTTCCTGGTGGCGGCGGCACATCGATTGGCACGGCGGCTGGCGGCGGTGCGCACAGGCGAAGGCGAGCCGGCCCCGGAAGCCATGCGTTCGGCCTTGCGCGAAGTCATCTCGAACTGCATTTACGGCGTGGATGTCAACCCCATGTCGGTGGAGCTGTGCAAGGTCAGCCTGTGGATGGAAGCGCTCGAACCCGGCAAACCGCTCTCGTTCCTGGATGCGCACATCCAGTGCGGCGACAGCCTGGTGGGTGTTTCGCCGGGGCTGGATATTTCCGAAATCCCGGATGAAGCCTTCAACCCGGCCTTTGGGGATGACAAAGCCACTGCAGCCGCGTTGAAGAAGCGCAACAAGCGCGAACGCACCGGGCAACTGGGCATGCGCTTTGAAGTGACGCACCTCCTGACAAATATGGATGACCTGGCGCGCTGGCTGGCGGAACGCGCTGCGCGGGTGGATGCCATGCCCGAAAATGACCCGGCCCAGGTGCAGGCCAAGGCGCGCGCTTTTGACGAGTGGCATGGAACGCGCGAATACATCAACAATCGTCTTGAACTCGACTTGTGGACGGCGGCGTTTTTCTGGAATATCCCCAAAACCGATGCGGAAACCCTGCTCGCCCCCACCCAGCAGGAACTTGTTGAGTTACACAGCGGCGGCAATCTAGATGCACGTCTTTTGGAGCGGGTGCAGGAACTGGCAAAACAGTTGAACTTTTTCCATTGGAAACTGGCGTTTCCCAAGGTCTTTGCAGGTGATAACCCCGGCTTCGACTGTGTGTTGGGCAACCCGCCCTGGGAACGTATCAAATTGCAGGAAGAAGAATTTTTTGCGCAACGCGACCCGGAGATTGCCACTGCCCCAACCAAAGCCGCACGCCAGAAATTGATTGACGCCCTGATTCATTCCAATCCGGCGCTTGCCATTGCTTTTGTGGATGCCAAACACGCTGCAGATGCTACCGGTAAATTTATTAGAGAGAGCAATAGATATTCATTCAGTTCTATCGGTGACATAAATACTTATGCTGTGTTTACGGAACATTCTCGCAATCTTATTTCAAGCAAGGGTTTCACTGGAATTATTGTTCCTACAGGTTTAGCAACAGACGATATGCAAAAAGATTTTTTTAGAGATTTAATGGAGAAAAATACTTTAGCAGAATTTACTGGTTTTGAAAATGAAGAGTTTATTTTTGAAGGGATAGCAAATGTTGTAAAGTTTTGTACTCTGGTTTTGTCAGGCGA
>CAIMZS010000122.1 GCA_903846015.1 uncultured Anaerolineae bacterium
AGGGATCGATCGCAGCCTGGAAAGCAGAAAATGCTTGAGCGCCTTCAAAAAGCGTGCCATTGATCGTAAACGATGGGGTCGCCTTAACCCCAGCCTGGGTACCATCTACGCCATCTTGGGCAACCTTGGCAGCATATTTCCCACTATTAAAACAGTCATTGAAACTGGTCATATCCAGGCCAAGCTTTTGGGCAAATGCATCCAACCGCTTATCCGTAAATGCGCCCTGGTTTTCGCCAGCCTGATTTGCAAAAATTAGATCATGCATTTCCCAGAACTTCTCCTGGTCTCCGGCACAATAAGCTGCCTCGGCGGAGCGCCGAGATTCAGGACCTATAAATTCCCCAAATGAGCGATATTCAAAATAGACCTTGCCAGTGGTAATATATGCGTCGATCAGTTGCTGTTCTGTATCGAGCGTGAATCTTCCGCAATAGGGGCATTGGAAATCGGAATATTCGATAATTTTTACAGGCGCGTTCGGATCTCCCATCCCATTGAGACTGACCTGCGGGCGATTCATCAGCGGATGGTCAGCGACGGTACCTACTGGTTTAAGCGATGGTAAGATCAAAAGCAGTGCAATTGCCAGTGCGATAATTGTCACACCTGCAATGATCAAAATTCGTTGATTTCGTTCCTGGCGCGCATGTTTGTCGCGCATTTCCTGACGTTTACTCATGTTTTCTCCATCCTTTTATAGACTAATTGTATAGGATTTTGCCATGTTCATTGGGTTTTGTCCAGTTAATACAGATAAGAATCACATTAACAGATAAAACCCCGGTATTGTTCGAAAACGGGGGAGTATCGATGCAATATTAGGCTAAATAATTTAGAGATTCTTGTCCAACCAGGAAACCATGGCCTGAATCACATCAGCTTTTTCCGGTTCGTTATGGATTTCATGATAGAACCCATCCCAAATTCGCAGGGTGACAATTTTGCCTGCCAGCCGGGCAAAATCTTGCGATGCCGGGGCTGAAGTGATCTTATCACTCGCGCCATGCATTAATAGCATGGGGATTTTCAATTCAGCTGCATGCTCCAAGGCCCAAAAACCGTTTGTGTAAATGCTGGTGTAAAGCCTGACAGAGATTTTGTCGTGAACCAGCGGGTCAGCGGCATATTTACTGACCACTTCTGGGTCGCGCGAGAGCGCTTTCTGATCTAGCGCACTGGAAAGCGAAAAGGAAGGTACCAGGTTGTTGAGTAGCTTTGCTATCATGACCTGGGCTGCAGGTGGGGTAAAAGCCAGCTTTAACCATGGCCCGGTTGCAATAACACCTTTTATTGCTTGTGGTGATCTCAAAGCATAATTGATAACCTGGTTTCCCCCCATACTGTGCCCATAGAGAAAGACTGGCAACCCGGGGTATCGCTGACGCGCATCGGCTATGAAGTCAGTAATATCATCCATCAAACTCTCGTAACCAGGTGTGTATCCGCGTTGGCCCGCAGACTGCCCATGTCCTCGAAGATCAAATCCTTGCATGGCGTAATTTGCGTTCGCAAATGCTTCAGCTACATGGTGATAACGGTTGATGTGTTCACCGAGACCATGTACAAGCACTACCACTGCCTTGGGGTCACTGGGTTTCCAGTTACGGGCATACATTTGAATGCCATCTCGCGAATTCCATTTCCACTCAACAGTTTCCATAATCATTTCCCTTCCAGTTTGATTTTAAATTCACATTTGTTTTCGCCTGCTGCGCAGCAAGAAACTTCTTCGATATCGTGCTCATGGCCAGTAGCCCAAAATAAATTTTCTTGTATAAGGCCGATTGTTACAAAACAAACGCTCCCGGTTTCGCTCTTTTCCGATGCGGTCACTGCAGCATGATCTACCAGCATCAGGTCAAGATCCAGGGTATGTACACTGGCGCATGATTTCTTTTCACTCATAAGACGCGCCAAAAGCTCCAAAGCGGGTTTAGGTCGCATGGTAGGCGGTAATGTACGAATAAGTTGAGCTTGAGCCTTCTCGGGAATGGATGCAGATTCGAGCAACTGCGTCCATAACAAGCGACCCAGTCGGATCAACGTTCCTCGCGCGCCACGCCCATAATAAATGCGTATGGCTTTCTGAATATGTGCATAGGTCTGTGCAGCAGAGCGGCTGGTGTATCCGGAAACAGCATGGAGATCTGCCAAATCTGCTGGTAAATCTGCTTTTTCTAATACGGTGATAATGGTATCACTCCCTAACTCAGTACGAACAGTATTCAGGAATAAGCGAAAAAAACGTACTGGCAGCAAGGGACTATCTTGTTTGCTCACTCTTTTGCGCCTCCGATCTCAAACCGGCAATATTCATCCCCTTTCGCGCGGCAGTGGGTCTCGATTACTTCGTATTCCACCCCGGTTGCCCAGAGCACCGCTTCAGTCACTGTGCCAATATAGAGATGACAAATTGGTTGCTCACTCTCACGTCCCCAACAAATTGTACAGGTACGTTCGATGTAAGCAATTGTGTTGTCTTTTTCTTCCATCCAGGCATCTACATCTGGGTTTGACTTTTTAAGCGCATCTGCCAATCCATTCAGGATGAATTTTATACGCTGTCTTTGGGGTAGGAATTTGATGGCCATGCCAGCAATTCCCAGCAAAGCGGCTTGTTCACGCACCCCGTATTGAAACGATGCTTTGCCAATCCTGCGCAGCATGCCCTTGGCAGCGCGCCCATAAAAGGCCTCGATTGCCTGGTTCAAGCGGGCATAATCGGACGCTTTGATCGATGGTTGTATATCATTTGGAGGAAAGTTCCCAATAAATCGTTCAAGCCCGGCAGTACGCAAAACCGCGACCAGGCCATTGGTACCCATCACTTCTTCCGCAGAAACCAAGGCCTGGCGGACGATGCCATTTACAATTAAAGTGTCTGGACGAGGCATATTTTGCTCCTACAATGGGTAATTAAAGACGGTGTAACGCTCACCAGTGAATTCAAAACCTATTTTTTGATATAACGCAAGTGAAGTAAGATTATCATTTTGAGTATTGACCGTTAGTCGATAACCGCCGACCCGACGAGTCTGGTTAAGTAGATCTTGTACCAGTAAATAACCAATACCGCGTCCTTGATAGCGTGGTGTAACCGCCAGGCGTGCCAGGTGGGTTCCAAATGAATTGCGCGTGCTTATCTGGTAGCCAACTATCTCGCCATCTACCAGGGCTACAGTAGCAAAACCCGCTTGCGAAAAACCGGAACGCAGAGCCGGAAGGGAATTCCGCCAAATTGGGGCAAATCCGGCCCAATCGACAGCTTTGACGTAAGGTAGGTCGCCTTCGGTCATGGCGCGGAAGGTGATATCAGGCGCGATATACCGCTGCGGAAATTGTGCAGAATTATGTTGGAGCACGACAATTTGCTGGTTGCTTTCAAAACCGCTTTCCGTTAATAGCGTGCTAAACCAATCGGCAGTAGTGATGGCGGCTGCCAGAAGTCCTTGACCACGTAGGGATGATTTAGCATTCTCCCATAAAATGTGCCATGCCTCAGCCAATGGCATAGAAGAAGCATGCGTAAATAAACGCACCCAGGAAACACCCTCAGGGTCTGGTGGGCAGGCTAATGCAGCTGTGACGACGCCGAATTGATCCAATACCCAATATTCTGGCGCACCAAGCCATTCCAGCGCCCCTCGCCAATCCAGGTGGCGGTGTACGTGCGGCTCAAAGTACATCAAGTTCGCAATTTGAGTATGATCAGATTGATTTGCAGAACGGGCTAATAATTGTGCGTTGATCATTTCAGAAACCGTAATAGGAGTTGGAGAATTCTTTGTTTGAATGTCGGATTCTTAACCGCTGCCATGCCAATTTTCATGGAAAGCATTGCATTCATAATCTTCCCCTGTCGCAATTGGATTCCAGCCAGGGCTTGCATGACACTGGCCCTCAACTGGTATTCTCCTGTTTTTTCCAAAGCCGCAGCTGCCAACTGGTAACTTTGAACAGCAGCATCCATTTTGCCCATGGCAGCAAGCGCAGATGCTTCATTACCGTAGGCCATACCTTCCCGGCGAAAATCACCAGCTTCAGCGAATACCTGGGCAGTGTTGTGAGCCGAATTGTAAGAACCATGAGCATCGCCAGCCTGCAATAAGGCTACGCTCTGGTTGTTTTGCATTTCAGCTGCATCAAGAGTGTTTCCTTGCGCCTGCAATGCCGAGGCAGCTTCACCGAAAAGGCCTGCTGCACTTTCGAAATTGCCATCCTGGTAAAATTGTAGAGCATTTTGAGCTAGGGTTTTAAAATCCGTAGCGGACATGCGCACCCTCATGAGATGGTAATGCGGGTGTGGAAGGACACCCGCGTTACCGTATCGATTGTTATAGCGTAATTTCCAACAAACCTTCTGCCACTGCGCGAAGTTTTGCAGTGGAAAGCTGGCTTAAGTTGCGCGCGAGTTCTAAATAGGGTCGGTTGACTGGCATACATACGAAAGCGCGTAGTTCGGCAGATAAATTCAAGAATTCCTGAATGGCAGCCTGGTCATTCATCCATTTGCCTACCGGGCCGTTTTGGTCAAAGAATGATTCTACTCGTCCACCAATCACGGTCAGAATAGCTTCTAATTCAGGCAGTGGAATCGGATGCTCCCCTAACTCATAATCTTTCAATCGCCCTTGTGAAATCCCTGTCTCAAGTGAAAGGCTTTTTAAAGAAACGCTGGTTTGCAAGCGTTTCTGACGCAATAATGCGCCAATGATGCGATGCCGAAGAGTTGCCAGCTGGCTTAGGTCGATCGGATCGGTTCGGGCGGAATTGTCAGACAGTGCAGCGCCGCTCCAAAAATGTTGTATTGGCAGGTCTAGATAATAGGCCAATACCTCCAGCTCCGGTAGAGATGGCGATTTTCGCCCTTCCTCGTAGGCCTGCAAAAATGCCGGAGAAATGCCAATAGCCCTGGCCATTTCAGTGACATTTTTGCGCGCCGACATGCGGGCATCGCGGATCAATACTCCAAGCTTGCGGGTACGTAAGGAAATCTGGGCTTGCAAGGTCATAATTGTTTTCCAGTGAGATCAGGCTGAAACCAGCCGCGACAGATGGAATTTTTTATCATTATACACGACAACACTAACGCCGTCTGAGCATATCGCTCATGTTGGCGCCAAATACTTCAGGGGGTAGCTTGAATCCAGCAGCTTCCAGGCGCGGGGTAAAGAGAGGACGAATGCCGGTAGGTTTTAGCTGCCCAATGATTTTGCCATCTGGGGTCAGACCGGTTTGCTCAAAGCGAAATATATCGGTCAAGACAATCGTGTCGCCTTCCATCCCCGCCACTTCTGTAATCGCTATGACTTTGCGGGAACCATCTTTGAGACGCGTTTGCTGTACGATTAAATCAATCGCAGAAGAAACCTGTTGCCGAATAACTTTGATGGGCAAATCCATGCCCGCCATGAGAACCATGGTTTCAGTGCGAGAGAGGGCATCTCGTGGTGTATTGGCATGCAGGGTAGTTAATGAGCCATCATGTCCGGTGTTCATGGCCTGGAGCATATCCAGAGTTTCGCCCCCGCGGCACTCGCCAACCACAATACGATCTGGTCGCATCCGCAGTGAATTACGAACCAGATCGCGAATTGTAACCTGTCCTTTACCTTCGATATCGGCGGCTTTTGTCTCCAGGCGGACAACATGCTCTTGCTGAAGTTGTAGCTCAGCAGCATCCTCAATGGTAATGATTCGCTCAGTTTCCGGTATAAGGCTCGAAAGAACATTGAGCAAGGTGGTTTTACCAGAGCCTGTTCCACCTGAAATAATAATGTTCAGGCGGCTTATCACGCAGGCTCTCAAGAATTCAGACATGGAAGCAGAGATTGATCCAAATTCAACCAGCTGTTGCATGCTTAATTTATCTTTTCGAAACTTCCTGATTGTGATGGACGCGCCATCAATGGCAACCGGCGGCACAACCGCATTGACTCGGGACCCATCCGGTAGGCGTGCGTCCACGGTAGGAGAATCTGCATCCACTCGGCGACCCAGGGGCAGGATAATTCGATCAATGATCCGCAATACCTGGTCATTATCCTCGAAGGTGACGCCAGATTTTACTAACTTGCCTTTTCTCTCTACATACACCTTCTTGGGACCATTAACCATCACTTCATCCACATCTTTATCATCAAGGAGTGGTTGAATCGGGCCATAGCCCAAGACTTCATTTCTTACTTCCTGGTTTATTTGTTGGCGTATCGAATCGGGAATATTCGAGGGCAAGCGAGAAAAAATATCAGCCATGTTTTTCTGTACGAATGCTTCACGGTTGGCATAGGGGGGATTTTCGCTCTCCAGCGCACGATTTAGGTTTTCAATGATGAAATGCTTAAGCCTCAATAGATCGGCAGATGTCATTCCTGGTGATGAGAGTGTCATTTTCTGTCTCCGGAATGGGTGGTTTCATCACCAGGAATCACCCAAACGATCTGGGAACGCGAAATCGACATAAAATTGGTTTCATAGAGCACAGAATTGTCGGCAGGGTTGAAGACTCGTGCATTGGTTACAGCCAGAAAAGGTTCATGGGTATCCAACTCATCCTTCACACGGCCGTCAATCCTGACGTGAACAGAACCTTCGATACGGTGTGAAACCGTTTGGATAATTGCGGGAACAGCCGATTTGGAGATGATGTCGGTGAAGTATTTCCCTTTTTCGTTGAATTCCAGGCTCATGATCCTTCTCCCTTATACGCGATTTCGGCGCGCAGTTTCTAAAATCTCCCGCGATGTTTGGTCAATCATCATTGCGGCAGTGTCATTGGGTAGTTTAACCTTGATAGGTAGATGCTGGTTATTGGCCAACGAGAATGTTCCACCTAGATAGGGTGTGGTTGCTCGAATTTCCATCCCCAAGATTTGTTCGGCATCGCTCTTGCTTAGACCTTCCAAACCCATTGAACGGTTGAGCAGTAAGTAAACATGTTGTGGCTTTATACCATTTCTCTGTAAGTATTGCCAGGTAATGTGAGTCAGGTTGACTGTGGTAGGGTCGGTGCCGGTGATAATGACCACAACGTCAGCTTCTTGGATAATAGCCAGGTTCGGGTTTGAAAGGGAACGACCCAGATCAATGCACGTCAGGTCAAATGCATCCCGAAAGGTTCGGGTAAATGTTGCGAAGAGTGCCAGATCCAGTGAGTTTGCCGTTTCGGGGTCTGGAGATCCGGCCAGGAAACGAAAACGCCAGTTTTCAAGTGGTGTAAGAATGTGATGCAAGAATTCACTGTTCAGATCATCTAACGAACGGGATGTTGCACTCAAAATGCCAAAATCCCCATTGTAGCCCACAATAGATGCAATTGAACCGATAGGCAGCACCAGGTCCAGGACAGCCACTTCCAATTCTGGGTTGGATGCGGCTATGTTCTGGGCAATATTCGCGCACATGGAGGAAGTACCCAGTCCACCTTTGGCACTCAAGAACACTGCCAGCATCCCGTTTGAGCGCTGTTTTCTCGCTCCCCCAACCCGGGCATCATTTGGTTGCGTCAAGGTTGGGTTGGATAGCAGCGCCAGCAGTTTTTCAATCGAATCCTGCGTTTTTACAAAGAACTCGTTGCACCCGGCTGCCAGCACACTGCTCATATTCTCGGCATTCGAAACTAACGAAAGAGCAATACAAATCGTTGTAGCGGTGCGTTTATCAGCGCGCAGTTTTTTCACAAGCTCAATAGCTGACAGGTCAGACAGACTGGTATCTATAATGATGACTTCCGGTCTGTCGCGCAGTGCACTGATGAAGCCTTCTTTTCCGGAAGACACAGCCAGAACAGAATATTTTTGACTGGAGAGCAAAGATGTCAGAAAATTGCGGCTGCGCGAGTCTTCCTCAATGAGTAAGATCGACAATGGCGAATTATTCACTGATCAACCTTTAACTTTCCCCAGGTGGCATGAGATAACCCAGACCGGAACGAGTAACAATATGTTTGGGGTTATGAGCATCTTCTTCCAACTTTTGACGCAGTCGGGCGATACTTACCCATAGAATTTCCTTGTCATTGCGATATTCCCCCCCCCACACACTCGAAAGTAAATCTTCTGCGCTCATAACGATACCCACATTATGGGAAAATTGGAGCAGCAGACGATATTCGGTGGCAGACAAGAACACCAGCTGGTTGTTACGCCAAACTTCCGCACGCGCAAAATCAATGCGGAGATTTTCGTGTTCAAAGAAACGACTCTGGTGAACATCTTTTGAAACCTGCGAACGGCGCAAAACTGCCCGGACGCGCGCTAGCAACTCAGTGGCTGAAAACGGCTTGACAAGATAATCGTCCGCGCCCATATCCAGACCACGGACACGATCTTGTTCTTCACCTTTGGCGGTAAGAATAATAATGGGTACATTCGAAAACTGGCGGATACGCTGGCAGGCCGCCAGGCCATCCAGGTTGGGCATCATGACATCCATTAAAATTAAATCAACCGGGTAGGCCGAGAACGCTTCCACAGCCTGAAGTCCATCTGCTGCTGTCATAATTTCATAACCATCTGGCAATAGGTTTGCTTCCAGTAAACGCAGATATCGAGGCTCATCATCGACAATTAATATTTTTGTAGGCATTTTAGTCTCCTGCAAAGTGCGTGCTTTGAGAAAATGGAAGATCTATAAGAAATACCGTACCCATGCCAGCTTCTGATTCAACGGAAATCTTGCCACCGTGAGCCTCAATAATTTTCTCGCAAATAAAAAGGCCCAAACCAGAACCTGCACCACCCTGCCCAGGAACGCGATAAAAACGTTTGAACAAATTGGGCAGATGTTCAGGCTGAATACCAGGCCCAGAATCGGCAAAACAGATACGATATATACCAGATTTTTCAGTGACGGTGATCGAAATCGGAGTCCCAGGAGCATATTTGGCAGCATTGCTGAATAAGTTTCCCAGAACTTGGGAAATTCGAACAGTGTCGATTTGCACCACGGGCCGGACAGCAAATTCGAGATCCACATGCATATCTTTAAACCTCGCCTGGGCACGCGTGGCGGAATCGAATATAAGCGTATCGAGACGAGCAGCCTGGAATTTCATTGGCAGTGTGTTACTTTGCAGGCGAGCAGATTCAAGGACGTTCTCTATCAAAGTTGTTAAATGATCCGCTTCTTCTTCAATAATTGTCAAAAATTCACGCCGGGTGGCTTCATCCCATTCAGTATCCTGGCGCAAAAGCGTGGTGGAATATCCTTTAATAAAACCAAGTGGAGTGCGCAATTCATGTGAAATTGTGGCAATAAAATCGTCCTGTAGCGCCAATAGGCGGCGGGCCTCTTCCAATGCGCGGATATCTTCGATTAACTTTTTACGCTCGAACACTCCGGCAAACTGCGCGGCGATGAAACGGGCGTGCAGAATATGCTCCGCCGTGTAAGCAGGTCCGCCAAAACGGACAAACACAGCCGCGCCTTGCACACCACTCGAAGTACCCAACGGAAGACCAAGCAAGTAGGCATTTATGAGACGATCGTCATCTGTCTGCTTTGAAGTTGGTTCTTGGACAATGATTTCATTCCGTTTCATTACCTGGGTGGCAATTTCTGTTCCCCAAGCAGTATCTGCACCAGCAGTCTGACCACGTCCAACTGCGCGGGCGTAAACAATTTCATTTTCCCCGCTGGCCACTTTTTCGGTTATGAATAACGCCAGATTATCAAAAATAAAAACCGAGCGTACAACGTCCAGGACCGAATCGAGCGCCTGTTTCCAGTCGCTGGACTGGATAACTTTCTCAGCGATAATCAGATAATCAGGAATGTTCTCTTGAATAATCAAATTAATCTGCCTTTGATATCACTAAGGGAAATGAAATTGTCGTTCCTTTGTTGCTTTCTGATTTTACATTGACAAAAGAGCCATGGGCTTCAATGATTTGTAAGGCTAATGACAGGCCCAGACCAGTGCCTCCATGTCGCCGCGTGGATGATCCATCCAGCTGGTGAAATGGCTCGAATATCTCTTTGATGTGTTCTTTGCCAATGCCAATGCCCGTATCAACCACTGTGATAACCACCAGGTTTTTATTGTCAATATCTCTTGCCGCAATCAGGTTCACTTTGCCACCCGGCAGAGTAAATTTGGCTGAATTATCCAATAATTGAGCAATTACCCACTGAAGCTTCTCTTCATCGGCCTGTACAGGCGGTAAAGACGGCTCAATGTTTGCTTCGAATGTTAACTGATTTTCTTTCGCTCGAGATCTGAAATTGACAGCTAATTTGGTCATTACTCGCTCCAGATTGAGCGGGATAAGTGTCAGGGTCATCTCACCGCGTGATGCCTGCGAGAAAAGCAGTAGATCATCGATTAATTCCTGCAGTCGCAGCGATGATCGTAAAGACACGTCAAGTGCCTTTTTTTGTTCAGTATTCAGGTCACCCAGCGATTCAGTATATAAAAGCTCGAGATATCCACGAATATGGGTCAACGGCGTACGTAGCTCGTGTGATACATTTGCAACGATATTGGCTTTTAATTGGTTCATTTCGGAAAGTCGGCGTAATGCCTCTTCCAATTCAAGCGTTCGTTGCTCAACTCGCTGTTCAAGATTGTGGTTTGCATCTTCCAGCGCGGCGCGTAGTTGAATAATCTGCTCGGTTACAGCGCTATCCAGTGTGGCTCGATCCAGAAAGCCAAGATCCATGATTGCTTGACCTAGCAAGCTGTGCTGACCTGCTGCGTTACATTCACGTTGATATTTAAGTGCTTGATGCAGTTGCTCAGGTGTGATCAGTCTCATCATGACAAGCTGTTCACCGAGGCGTGGCACCAATACTTCAGGACTGATCATGGTATTTGGGCTCATCCCTTTATTCTCACTCTTGCCAAAGCCATTCCCCGCCTAGCATCGTTGCCGAGGAATGTATTTGCAATAAATCATCAGGTGGACAGGTAAATGGATCTTTCTCAAGTACGATCAAATCGGCGTAATGTCCTGGCGACAGCCTGCCAAGACTGTCTTCAAGCCCGGCAGCATAGGCTGCGCCAATAGTATAACCCTCGAGTGCTTCACGCATGCTCAGTCGCTGTTCTGGATGCCAGCCTTGTGGCCCTGGGTATCCATCTGCCCGGCGGCGGGTGACAGCAGCATGTAACCCCCAGAACGGATTTGGAGTTTCCACCGGGGCGTCTGATCCAAAAGCCAGACTGGCGCCTGCATCCAACTGCGTCCGCCAGGAGTATGCCAGATCAACACGCTCTCCCCAATACTTGTCAGCTGTGAGCATATCAGATATGGCATGGATGGGTTGCATCGATGCTACTATTCCAAGCTTGCCCAAGCGCAAAGCATCATCCGGATGGATGATCTGAACATGTTCAATACGATGGCGCAAGCGTGGCAATCCTTGCTCACGTTCGTAGTTGCGTAATTGTTCCAACCCATTTAGAACCTCATGCAAGGCACGATCTCCAATGGCATGTGCGGTCATGCTCAGTCCTGATTCGGCCGCCAGGCGGCCGTATTCAAAAAACTGCTCGCCGTCTATATTGAGAATCCCCTTATTTTCAGGTTCATTCAAATAGGGTTGCAGCATGGCGGCAGTGTGAGGGCCAAGAGCGCCATCCATAAACACCTTTACTGAACCAATTTTCAGATGCGCGCTGCCAAAACCGGTACGTAAACCGAGCGCCTGGGCATGCGGCAGCAGTTCCAAAGGAATGCTTTTAGTGACCCGAAAATTGAGCTGTCCACTAATATCCAGAAGTTGTAATGCCATGAACGCTGTACGATAATCAAAATCATGCACGCCGGTAAGACCAAATTTCCACAGATTTGGCAGAGCATCCCGAATGGCATTAGCAACCTCGGCTGCGCTGGGTTTAGGCAAAATCTTTTCGATAAGTTCCATGGCCGCTTCAAGCAGAATTCCATCTGGCAGGCCACCCTCATCTCTGCTGATTCGGCCATTTATAGGATCTTGTGAGTCCTGGCCAATACCTGCCAGCTTAAGTGCCATGGTATTAGCCCAGGATGCATGCAGTGACTTGGCAGTAAGGTAAACGGGGTGAGCGGGAGCAACAGCATCCAAATCTGACGCAAACGGGAATTCACCACCCCAATCGTTGTGCTGCCAACCATGGCCGAAAATCCACTGACCTGGGGGAGTTTCGGCTGCTTTTTTGGCAACTCGTTCGAGGGCTTCAGCCCTGGTAGGGGTCTCCACATCCACTTTTTGCAGGCTAAGCGCATATTGCATCAAATGCATGTGAGCATCTGTCAAACCAGGCAAGATAACTCGTCCACCGATGTCTTCACGGCTTGTGCGTTCACCAAAAGCATCCAGAAGTTCTGCCCCACCCACTGCCGCGACTCTATCACGATCAATTACCAGCACGGATGACTGTGGACGGGAGCGGTCAAAACTATAAATCTGGGCATTATAGAGAATTTTCATGTTCACCGGTTGTGTTAATCAAAGCCGATATCCTATTCTTAGAAGGCATACGCTCTGTCTGCAATTTTGTATGCATACAGGAAAATTATGGCAAATATCTTTGTCCGGTCAAGCGAATCATCAAATCTTGAAATTCTTCTTCAGAACCGTAATGCAAAGTCAAGGAACCGCTGGCCTTGTCCTTGCCAATCTTAACACTGATCTTTTGGCTTAAACTGGCTTGGATAAAATTAGACAGCGATTTCTCATCTGGCGATAGGCCTTCCTTGATGACCGAGGGCGGTTTTTCACCTTTAAGTTTATTAACAAGGTCCTCCGTCTGTCGAACGGTTAACTTGTTTAATAGGATAGTGTGTAGGGCAGATTCCATGGCTCGAGGATTGGTAAGACCAAGCAGTGCCCGGGCATGGCCCTCTGAGATATCGCCTTCTGCCAGTGACTTTTGAATTGAATTTGGCAGGTTTAGCAAACGCAGGGTGTTTGTAACTGCCACGCGGCTTTTCCCAACCCGCCCAGCGATTTCCTCATGGGATAAGTGAAATTCTTCGGCCAACTGGCGGTAGGCGTTAGCTTCTTCCAACGGGTTCAGATCTGCCCGTTGGATGTTCTCTATCAAGGCTAATTCAAGCCGTTGTTGATCTGTGGTTTGACGGATGATTACCGGTACCGTTTTCAATCCTGCGCGCTGCGATGCCTGCCAGCGTCGTTCCCCGGCAACCAGGGTGTACCCAGAGCCATTTTCATTTCGACTTACTAATAACGGCTGGATGATCCCATGTTCTTTAATCGATATTGCCAGTTCATTCAAGGCAGATTCTTTGAAGCTGGAACGCGGTTGGCGTGGATTCGGCACAATTTGCTCAACCGGGATCGTTAATACACCGCCAGAACCTGCCAGTGAATTTTCATCTTGCAGTCCTTCAGGTTGAAACCCGGTTGGGATGAGTGCTTCTAATCCTTTGCCAAGGCCGGAATGTTTGGGCATGAGAACTCCTTCGGTCCATTATTATTGCTTCGATACCACTGTCCTAATGGAAGTACCCATCATGAATGTTACTTTGTCATTCGGGAAGGGCAACGCCATCCCCCGTCATTAATTCCTTTGCTAGAGCCATATAAGCCTGGGCGCCAGTGGAATTTGGAGCATAGGCCGAGATCGGCACACCATAAGAGGGTGCCTCGGCCAGACGAATGCTGCGTGGTACGATTGCATTGAACACTTGGTTGGGAAAGTGTTTTCGGATTTCGCCCACCACATCAGTTGAAAGGTGGGCGCGGCTTTCAAACATTGTCATTACAACTCCGCGTACTTTTAGTGCTGGAAAAAGCGATTGACGGATGCGCTGCAGAGTCTGCATCAATTGCCCCACACCCTCCAACGCCAGGTATTCACATTGTACGGGGATGATGACACCATCTTTGGCAGCAACAAGCCCATTAACTGTCAGTAAGCTGAGCGATGGTGGGCAGTCAATCAGAATGTAATCAAAGCGTTCGGCCAGGGGCTGGAGCGCCTGTTTGAGGCGAGTATCCCGGCTCTGTTCCTGTACCAGTTCAATTTCTGCCCCAGCCAGCGCCGGGGATGATGGTAGTAGTGTCAATCCCAGGGTAGGGTTGGAAAGCAAACTCTTCAATGCTGGTGTGATATTCAGCATTGCTTCATAAGTGCCATGTTTAACCGAGTGTTTATCAACGCCCAAACAGGATGTGGCATTGGCTTGCGGGTCAAGATCCACAATCAGAACCTTCCGACCCAGCTTTGCCAGGTAAGCGCCAAGGTTAATCGCCGTGGTTGTTTTACCCACACCCCCTTTTTGGTTGACCATTGTGTAAATGCGAGCGGTCAAATTGATGCCTCCCAGAAAAAAAACAGATCTCGACTGTGTCGGACATTACTAATGTGGCTAATCCAGTATTTCCATCAAGCATTTCCGAGCATCTTCTTCGGTGGGTACACCGGCCAGACCAAAATTTTTGACAGAGATGGCGGCCATACAGTTGGCGAATCTCGTCGCTTCCCACGGATCACGTGTATTGAGTAATCGAACGAAAAATGCTGTTGCAAAGACATCGCCAGCCCCGGTGGGGTCTACTTCCTTTACAACCGGTGGGCGAAATCGGCGGCTATCGCCATGCCAGAACAAACGCGCGCCCGCCTCGCCCTCGGTGACCACCATCACTTGGCAAAGATGCGCCATGTGCTCTATCAAATTCTCATCATGCATAACATCTTCGATGCTGAATACCACAGCGCCTGCCTGAGTCAAAGCAGAATCCATGCCATCCCATGACGATAAACCGACCCGGCCCTTGTCATCCCATGTGCGGAACCAACCTTGGGGTGTCAGCCCAACCAGTGACGGACGAAAATCTGTTGGCAAAACGGCGTCCATCTCCTGGTCCATGGGCGCCAAATGGATGATCTTTGCCCGGCGCCACACATCAGGGACAGTGGCAAAGTCAATCTTTGAGGCTCTTGAACGAATATACTGGATTCGTCCCGAAGCAGTGTATATGTTTTCGAAGGTGGTGCTGGCTTCAGATTCACCAGCAATCACAGGAATACCATTTAGACCGGTCAATGGTATTTCACTACCACGAACGGTGACAATGCCTACCCGTAACCCCATCGCTGTCGCTGTCAATGCAGCATAAGCCGCCGTGCCGCCTATCACAGGCCCAGCAGAGGTCAAATCAACGGTAATGTGCCCGATGACCAGGTAATCAACAGGTTCCAGTGAAACCATGTGAAACATATCTAAATTATAACCCTAGAAACAAATACAGCCCGGCGTTTTTGAGCGCCGGGCTGTATTTGTTTAAACTACTTCTTCAGAATGATGCCAACTTTACGGTTGGGTTCATCGCCAGTGCTCTCGGTAGTGACAGTATCGTGACCTCGCAATTCAAGGTGAACGATGCGCCTTTCTGCAGCGGACATAGGCTCCAACAATTGGCGTTTGCCCGTGCGGATAGCCTGATCTGCCATTCTGCGGGCCAGTTGGCGTAATTGGCGTTCACGGCGGGAGCGATACCCTTCTACGTCAACGATTACTTGAACCCAATGGGCGGCTTCCTTGCTAACGATCAGAGCCAGAATATATTGTAAAGCATTCAATGTCTCAGCACGGCGGCCTATCAAGACGCTCAGGTCATCGCCCTGGATATCAATTAATACCGGCATTTCGCCTTCAGAATCCGATTCACCATATTTGGCTGAAACACGAGCCTTAATCTTCATCTTGGCAAGCAGTTCACTGGTGGTTTTAGCGGAAAAATCCAATAGCGTCTCGCCTGGGCCCGGGGTGGCAGATTGCATCGGTTGCGCAGCGCTGGTTATCGTTGGGATTGGGCTTTCTTCAACAGCCTTGAGCGTTAGGCGTACTCGTACCTGCCGACCGCCAATTCCGAGGAAACCCTTTGAACCTTCATCCAAAATTTCCACGTTAAGCATATCGCGCTTGACGCCGAGTTGTTCAACTCCGCGTGAAACGGCTTCATCTACAGACGGTGCGATTACTTCCAAAGTTGTCCGTTCCATTTCAACTCCCTATCAACGCTTTCCCGATTTTGTTTTTGTCTCGGGTTTCTTGTCCGGTCCAAATTTTAACAGGTTGCTCCAATTGACCTTGCCCAGTGCAGCATATTGCGCTATTCCCAACAGGTTGCTGGTGATAAAGTAAACAGCCAAACCTGAAGCAAAGTTGAGCGCAAAGTAGAAGAGCAGCAGGGGCATGTAAAGTCCCATCATTTGATTCATTTGGGCAGACTGGTCATTGGGGCTGGCCGACGGTTGAATTGTCAGCTTGGTTTGGACATAGGTGGTTAGACCAACGATAATCGCCAGAATTGGGATGGCGAAGGGTAGGAAACTTAACTTCACACCTTCGGGTTGGCCGAGGTTCATCCATAGAAATTGGCTGTGAATAGGAATAAGAGATGAAAGACTGGCGGTTGGGGTGATATTTTGCAACCAGGGATAAATACCGCGTACCAAAGAGAGCAGTTGCAAAGGGGTTGCGCCAATGGCACGTACGATGCTCTGATAGAAGCCTATCAAGATTGGGAATTGGATCAGGGTTGGCAGGCAGGAACTGAACGGACTGACACCCTTCTCGCTATAGATGCGCATCTGCTCTTGGGCCAGTTTTTCCTTATCGCCCTTATATTTTTCCTGTATCTTGAGCCATTCTTCAGATGCCATTAATGCCTGCATGGCTGTGCTGGATTTGATCTGTTGCGCCATGATTGGATGGGTAAGCAAGCGGATAAGAATGGTGAACAAAATGATTGAAACGCCAAAATTGCCTACAAAAGCATAAATGAGCAATAAAGCGTTTGTAAAGGGGTTGACAATAAGTAAATCGAAAATATTACCCATTTATTTTTCCTATTTTGCGATAAAAGTCCACTTTTGGGCGCCATTCAGGTCATAGGCAGCCAGAAGGAACTTGGCATTCATCGGAGCGATTAATATCACATCCCCGGCGAGGAAAGGCGGGGTATACAACTTGGCATTTTCGATCGTATCCTGCCACTTAGAAACACCTGTTTTATCCCGGGATTGAATGCGGCCTGTTTCTGTGACATAAATCACCTGGTCAGCAACGATCAAAGCTCCCGCTGCAATCGAGCCTTCTTCATCCTTTGACCAGACAATCTGTCCATCAGAAGCTTTGACGGCGTAAAATTTACCGGCCGTGCCTTTTACTGTCCCGACATAAACATTGGTACCATCGGTAGCAGGATTGCCCCAGATGCCGCCATCGAGTTGTTTGACCCATTTTTGGCTGCCTTCGGCGGCGTTGAGAGCGTAGAGGTTGCCAGAGAGGGTGCCCACATAAAGCGTGCCATCGGCAATGGATGGAGTTCCGATAACGCCATTATCAAGCTTGAAACTCCAGACCTGCTTGCCTTCAGAGTTGATAGCAAATACTTCGTGATCCAAAGTTGCAAGGTAGATCAATTTCCCATCTGTGATCGGGCTGGTCCACAAGCTGTGATCTGAAGCGGTGAAATCCCAGCGTTTCTGACCGTTGAGACCAAATGCGTACAGCTTGCCATCACCTGCGGGAACATAGACTGCATCATTGAGCGTTAATGCGCCAGCCAGCCAGGGGCTCTTAAGACCAGGGAAGGTCCACTTGACAGCGCCGGAAAGCGGATCAATGCTATAGAGGGTATGATCACCTTGCGCCGCACTTCCGATCACCATTTGACCATCACTGGTAAGCGCTGGAGAAGCATAAAACGATTTTGTACTTTCAGCCTTAAGGGGGAAGCGTGCCGGGGCAGGGCCATCTGCGGTCTGTGTGGTGACTTCGCTGCCATCGCTTACCAGGACGTTGTAAATATACTGGCCATCTGCCAGATACACATGCGTTCCATCAAAGGCCAATCCTGGCCAGTTGGTAGCTGGAGCGGCTCCACAACTCGTTAATAACATCGCCAGAGAGGCAACGAGGGCAAAGAAAAAGACGCGATTGAACTTCATCAAATCTCCTGGTAAACCACCGCGCCTGAGAGCGCGTTCTACACCCGAAATAAAGGGTTTCTGGCAATTAATTCGGGGTGAAATGTAATTTGTTGGTTAAGGAACAGGATCAAAGCCACCCGGGTTAAACGGGTTACAGCGCAGCACGCGCCACGCCGCCATAAATGAGCCTTTAAATGCTCCGTATTTATAAATCGCCTGGTAGCCATAATGAGAACAAGACGGATAGAACCGGCAAGTATTCGGCGGCATAGTCTTGGACAGTGTCATCTGATATAGTCGGATGAGTGCTAGAAAAGGCAGGCGCGGCCAATTAAACAGTGTACGCGGCAAATCACGCAAACGCGGCTCATTGGGATACTCATGGGGCAAATAATGGTCAGCGCACATTGACAAATTACTCATTGACAGAAAGCAACAGTCCGCCTCGCTGCAAAAGCCGTTTCACTGCAGCCTGCACATCCTGAAAGGAGGCTGTTACCAGAGGATTGCGTGCTATCAGGACAAAATCCCAGCCCGGAGTAAGCAGCGGAAGAAGCGGCCGAATCGATTCTCGCAGCAATCGTTTTGCCCGATTGCGTTGAACGGCGTTTCCAACTGCGCGGCTTGTGCTAATACCCACACGCAGGCACTCTTCAGAAGCAGGAAGCCTTACCAACACAACAAGCGGGTGCGCGAAGGACTTGCCCTGGTTTCGCACCCGCTTGAAGTCTATGGACCGGGTCAGGCGAAAACGATGTTTCACCCTGGCCTTGCACTTAAGGACGCGCCGAGCGCACAGAGGCACACAGGCCGCTGGCGGGGCTGCCTACCAACGAATCCGTTTTACGTGATTATTGATTTTGACCGCAAGCTTGGTGCGGCCACGGCTGCGACGGCGGCGCAATACTTCACGCCCGTCAGCAGTGGACATTCGTTCTCGGAAACCATGCACACGCACTCTGCGACGTATCTTCGGTTGATATGTACGTTTAGTAGCCATTCTATATTACCTCTTCAAGCAGTGATAATAAAAAAAATCATACCGTTCAAGTAATTGGACGGCATGAAATTATACCGTAAAGTTGGCAAATCTCAAGGGCCAGTTTTGGGGGTTATTGGGATCAGGTACGGGTGATTTTGGGCTGGCGAAGCGGCATCTGTAAAGAGAAAGTAGTGCCTTTGCCAAGCTGGCTTTCCAGCCAAACCTTGCCGCCATGACGGTCGATAATGGATTTGACGATGGCAAGCCCCAGGCCAGAGCCTTTTTGTTCGCGGGTTTCGCGCTGGGCAGCGCGAAAAAACTTCTCGAAAAGGCGCGGTTGGTCTATCGGCGCAATCCCAATGCCGGTATCCTGCACTTCCAGCAAGAAGGTTGCCTGGGTGATGGTCAGACGGACAGCTACACGTCCTTGTGGCGGAGTGTATTTTATGGCGTTTTCGATCAGGTTATGGATGGCTTGCTGCAGCAAGGCCTGGTCGGCTTCGATGAGAGGAACAGTGTTTTTGGGGGCTGTGATGGTGAATTCTATATTTTTTTGAGATGCGAGACGCTGGAGAGGCCCAATGGCGCGCTCGAGAATATCAAAGAGAGGAAAAATTTCCAATTGTAAGCCGACACCGGCTTCGATACGGCCCAGATCAAGCAGATTGTTTACCAGGCGGGCCATGTTCTCAACACCGGAGACGATTTGCCTGACATAGCTCTGCTGCTGCTCGTTAATGGCGCCAACCAGATCGAGCATGGTGGCATACCCACGAATGAGGGTCAGCGGCGAGCGTAAATCGTGACTGACGGTATTGACGAACTCTGTTTTCATGGTATCCAGCTCTTTGAAGTGGGTGACATCGCGCAAGATGCAGACGCGCCCGACTGGCAGATCGTTGGCGAGCATGGGGGAGGCGGTGGCAAAATAGACGCGGCCATCCGGCTGGGTGATTTCGGCAGAAAGCTTTTCGGGTGATTTTGATACCAGAATATCCAGCAAGCCCTGGTGTTGGAGGATGTGCTGGATGGGTTGGCCTTCGTTTTTCCCCGGAGGGTTGGGCCCTGCTAGAGCGGGCGCTGTCGCGAGGATTTGCCAGGCGGCCGGGTTGGCCAGGATAAGGCGATTAAACTGGTCTGTAACGATGATGGGGTCGGGGGTCGATTCCAAAATTGCGGCCAGGCGTTGACGGCCCACTTCGGCAGATCTGAATAGATGGTGTTTGGAGGCTGCCAATGAGGCCTGGCTGGCGAGGGTGGTGAGGAAGCGGATATCTGTTTCGGAGAATGGGTGTTCCTGATCATAGCCAGCCCAGAGGACGCCAATGGAACGGTGTTCGTGCCGGAGGGGCAGGGCCATGATTGAAAACGGGAGGAGACTACCAGACTTGGGTTCGAAGATGCTTAAACGGGAAACGCTGGTTATGATGATGGGATTCTTTTGGTGGGCAAGCGTTAGTAGTTGGTCATCCAGATGGGCATAGGCATCTTTGCGGGGGCCAAGGGCATAGACAGAGGGCTGGCCGAGTTGGTCAAATTCATCCAGCGGCGGGATAACAAGGCGGACGGCACTGGCGCCAGTAGCGAGGACGGCTTCCATGACGGGTTGGAGTGCTTCCTGGATATCGAGGCTGGAAGCAACCCCTTGACTGACGAGCAGGAGGCGGTTGAGTTCTTCCAGGCGCGACTGCAGACTGACGCGCATTTGCTCAAAAGCGCGGCGAAGCTGTCCAACTTCATCGACGCCATCGGTGGTGAGGGCGTGGTCAAACTGTCCCTGGGCAATGCGGACCGATTCGTTGGCAAGGGTGTGCAGAGAGGTGGTGATGCCTTTTAGCCCTAGGCGCAGCGAAATGAGGGCTATGATGGTGAGGACAAGGATGAGGACTGAAAGAGGTGTGGCAATGGTGAGGGCAGTTTGTTGGGCTTGTTGGGCGGGAATTGTGAGTACGATGGCCCATGAGCGTCCCGGGACTGGTTGGTAATAGACCAGGCTGCGGGTTCCATTGGGGGCAGTGTCTTCAAAGAAGGTGGGTTGGGTCTTGATTTGACCTGAATAAAGGGTGATGATTTGTGAAAAAACTGGAGAATAGATAATTCGTCCGTTTTCATCCAATAAAATGCCGCTGCCACCGATTGCGGAAATGGATTTTAAACTGGTGATGAGTGGCTGGGCAAGCGGGTTGGCAGCCAGGTTGGTACGGGCGATGATGACTCGTTGTGTCTGGCCAGAGGCTTGATCGATGATGGCTGTGATGAAGGATATACGGGCGGCCTGGGCCTGTTGAAGAGCTGGGATGGTGTAATGCTGGCTGATGACGCCATTGAAGGCCAGGTCAATGGCGGCGTTTTCTTCAGGGAAGAGGCTGAGTTGTGAGTCGGATGTGGATGGGTAGGCGGCTATAAATTGTTTTGAGTGGTCGAAGACCAGCATTTGGTCAAAATAGGGTATGGCGCGGATTTCTTGGCCAAGTATCTCAGCCAGGGCACTGCCCTGGGCGGTCAGCATTTCTGGTTTTTGAGAGGTCTGAAGTGCGAGGTTTTGACCTGTTTCGAGCAAGAAGGGTACGTTTTCAGATGATAATTGTGCTGTGCTCTCTAAGCGATTACGGAGCAAATCCTGGGCTACTGTTCCGGCTATGAACCAATCGCCAGCGAGCAGGGCAAATAAGAGGGTGATGATAATAGCGCCTGTGCCAAGAAAAAAACGGGCCTCAAGACTGCGTTGTGCTGGGGATGGCTGCAAGGGTAGCTTGCGCCCCCAGGGTTGAGGAAAAGCGAGAGCCAGAACCTGGGCAAACATGCCTGCGATGATAAGTTCGCCAGCCCTGGCTAGTGACGCCGCTGCCACACCTGCCAGGGCGTAATCCATTCGGGCTGGCAGGGTGTCCGAGGCTGCCAGGAAGGCATCGATAATGAAGACGGGTACATAGATGAGCGCCAAGAAAATTGCCGCAATCAACGGTTCGCGTAACAGTCTGAATGTGCGGGTTCGATAGCGCTGGCGAATTGCAAAACTGAATAGTACCCCGAGGAGTACGAGTTCATTAATTGTAAAAATACTATTGGTATCCCACAGGTAACGGATAATACCGGCAAGCAGACCTAAAAGGGCTGCGGCAATTGGCCCAAGAATACCACCGCCCAATAAAATGGGAACCATCGAAAGCAGCATGAGGGCCAGGCCGCGCGGTTCCTGGGGAACGCCTGGCAGTGATAAGGCTGAGCCGACTGGCAGGCGTACTCCGATAAATAAGTTGGAGAGGATCACAAATATGCTTAGGAAGCCAAGTATGTTCCAATTGCGCATATTCCAGTCAAGTTGAAGATGACGCCCCATCCACACCAACCAGATAATTAACCCCAAGAAAACGAGCCATCCCAACCAACCAATGATAGAAATTGGCCAGAATGGGGCAGGATTGGTATCTAGTAACGAGAGGATGATATTCATACAAGCGATCTATTTTATTTTAATTTTTTCACAAAGATTGAGATTGTCTGAACCGCTGATTTACGCAGATTAGAGCAAGTGCGAGAACCGGGACTACCGCAGAACCGGGTACCATGCTTATAACATAGCATATTATGCGTTACTGCCATTATAGCATCTTGTCTGAAGCTGCCCTGGCCCTGCTAGAGCGGGTACTATCGCGGATTGACGTTGATTGTGTTGATGTAAATTTTCGCTCCAGGGGAAGCGCCATCTCCTGCAGCGTTAGGGTTCCACCGCTGTTTCTGTATAAACTCCACGGTATGACCTGGGTAATAAACCTGCGATATGCTGCATAACCAGGTCGGCATTGCGTTGGCGGGATTCACGCCGCTCATTGCCCTTGCCTTCCAACGATGGCAGCACAAGCGGCTTACCGATACGCATTTCCAACAAACGACGCTCACCACGCATGGCTTTCTTAATGAAATTATCGGTTGTGCCAACAATTCCAACGGGTATAACCGGAACCTGGGCTCTTTCAACAATATATGCAACACCTGGGCGGGCTCGCTGCATTCCTTCCTGGTGTGAGCGACCGCCCTCCGGTGCAAGCAGCAAGGGTCTCCCGGATGCAAGTATGCTTAAAATCCTGTCAAAGACAACTCGATCATACTCCCCGCGGTGGACTGGGATGGCATGGTATAAGCGCACCAACTGTGCTTGCCCGGGTCTTTTCCAAATATCAGATGCACCCATCGCCTCAATCATCTCAGGCCAGAGTGCTAAGAAGAATGGCGGGTCAAACGTTGATACGTGATTAATAACTGCCAGATAGGGTTGTCTGAAAGGAATGTTTTCGTGACCGGTGATCTTGATGTTGGCCAGTAAATGAAAGATTCCGCAAAAAAGCGGTTTAATGAAAGCCCGCGCTATTTTATTAGGCCAGGGCACCCTGTAATCCGGTTCAGGTTGTTCTATCATTTTAGAATAGTACCTTGCGGTGTAGCGACCGTGACCATTCTTTTTGATTTTAAATCTATCATCTATGCTCTATCAACTTTTGCACAGATCAAAAACTTTTTCAAATACTGTATCTGCATCAAGATGGTCGGAATCGATAATTACAGCATCTTGGGCTGGTTTGAGCGGGGCAACGACACGGGTAGAATCGATGCGGTCGCGTTCGATGACTTTCGCGAGGATGTCCTCGTAATTGACTTTACCACCCCGGGCGGTTATTTCCTGGTGACGGCGGTGGGCACGTTCTTCCGCAGATGCATCCAGGTAAATTTTAATGTCTGCATCAGGTAGGACGATTGTGCCGATATCGCGTCCAACCATGACAACTCGCCCCCGTAATCCAATGCGGCGCTGTTGCAGGGTGAGTGCCTCGCGAACCCCAGGGTATGCTGAAACCATGGAGACATTGATTTCAATCTCAGGCTTGCGAATCTCCCAGGTAATATCACGATGGTCGACAACCACATCGCAGGCGCGACCGTCTGCCAATGATGGGGGGCTGACATCGATGGGTATTTCCTCGGCCAAAAGAGTAACGGCTGCTTGGTTTGTTATGGCTATGTGGCGATCAAGAACCAGCCAGGTGACAGCTCGATACATTAAGCCCGTGTCAAAATACAGGTATCCAAGCGCTTCTGCCAGACGAAAGCCAAGCGTGGATTTTCCGGAAGCAGCCGGGCCGTCAATCGCGATGATCGAAACAATTGCCATAGGTCGGATAAATCCTTGTCTGAACCGCAGATTTACGCAGATTTAGATGATTACGGCCCTGCTAGAACGAGCACTATCGCAATGACAATCGGATTAGTGCAAGGGCGGGAGCGGGACTGGTTATTGATTATTTTGATTGTCGATGAAGATGTCATTTCGCACCCACAGGATGATCTTTCCATCCATCTGAGGAAAGTCATGCAGGATGCTCCAGCGCAGCCAATTAGCCCCGGTTCCTTGTTCCCAGGCCGGGTCGGTGTGCCAGGTGAGACCTTGACCACGGTAGGCTGTTTCAATTTCAGGGCTTGAGAATTGATCGGATGTAATCACGATCGATGGGTTGCTGCCTGTAAGGTTGGTGCCAGGTGAAATCGAAATCGGCCAATCACGCAGAGCCCAGTGTAAGGCTGGTGAGTCGATACCCAACAGGGTCACATCGAGAGAACGATTAATTCCGGCTTTCCAGCGTGAAAGATCATTTATCTGGCTGACTAACGTGCCGGCTTGTCCAGTGTATGATTCTCCCGGCCACATCTCAACGGTGTGATAAGTTCGCAGCTCGGCGGATGCCATGGAGGTGGAAATTGACAGGACGATCAGAACAAGCAAAGTACCCCACAGGCTGCCCTGGACCGCTGTGGGAATGGACCAACCGAACGCAACCATGGCAATGCTGACGATTAACAAGGCCAGAGATCCGAGTAACAACCACCAACGCAGTTGTAAGGCAGTCGGTTCGGCGGGTGCCAGAGCTATGGCAGAAAAGTTGATCATGATAAAAATGAGGACTGCGCTGGTAAAGGCGGCCATGCCGAGCGTTTCCCATTTGCCATCTTGAATGGGGGCGAGATAGCTTGATATTTCCAGGGCTGCCAATGTCAATAGTGGGATTAATGCCCAGGCCAGATCAGCCACCTGGCGGGAAGGGTAAACCAGTGCCAGCACGAGCGCCACTGTCAGCCAAAGCCCCAATGAAATGATCAGTTTATCTCTTTTTAGGATACCGCGCACAAGGCTGGCTATTGCCAGGAATAAGGCTAGAAACTCATAAGAAGCCAGGCCGATCAATAACCGGGAGGCCGGCACATCTGTGAAGTCCAGCCAGCCGCCGAAATATGCCGGAATGGCTGCCAATCCGGCGCTCAAACCACCAGTAGCGAGCAGGAATAAACTTCCCAGGATAACGTAAGTGCTCCCCGCAAATATAGCCACCCTGGTCAAGGATTTACGTTGTTCGGATGGTTCTCCGGCAGGCTGAATATCGTGTTTTATTATTGTGCGCAAGAAGCCATATGTTACTGCCAGCCCAAGAACTCCTGGCCATAACATCGGTCCGCTGAGCAGCGCCACGCCAACCCAGAAGCCAGCCCAGCTGCGACTTTTTTGCCAGGCGGAACATGCAAACAAGAGCGCTGCCACTCCAATGATAGGGCTGCCTGCGATGCGCGAAAGTGCCAGGTAGCCGGGGTCGAGGGCCAGGAAGAATGCCAGGATGATGGCGGGTTTTCGGCCCAACCGGTCTCGGAAGTGGAAGGGGGCAAGACTGAGTCCGGCGCCAAACAAGGCTGGGACAAGGCGGGCGGCAAAATTGCTGGTTTGAATGATAAAGAAAGTTAGGGCCGTCAGGACGATGTAGGCTGGTTGGGGACTCATTACCGGGTGGAGTCCCTTACTCAGATCAAGAGCCTGCAATGCCAGGCGGGCTTCTCCGTCGGTAAGTGGGAGTTCGCCCAGGCGAAGCAGCCGAATCGATAGCGCCAGCCCAAATGCAAGGGCAAACAGTCCAAATTCCAGGTTTCGTTCTCGGGAGTTTTCCATGATGGGTTTATTTTAGTTTAGATTTCCAATTTATGTGCAGGTTGTGTTGTCTGAACCGGCCCTGCTAGAACGGGCACTGTAAGACGAGATTGCCACGCCGCAAAGAACGCGGCTCGCAATGACAATCGGATTAGTGCAAGGGCGAGTTAGGGGACTTCATAGATGATAACTTGTCCCTGGGCAAAAAATACGGGCAGGTTGGCGAACTTGGGTTCGTTGACGAGGTAGGTGGTTCGTTCGAGCTGGCCTATATAGATATAACGAATGCCATATTTTTTCAATACAGTGTTAGCTTCGTCCCAACGGGCGGTGCTGTAAAGCAAGGCGATGTCGTCTGCCCGGCTGCCCATTTCGGTGAAACCGCCGCGCCATTGGCTCTCGTGAAAGGGCCAGCCTAAAACGGCTGGTTGGCCGGAAAAGGTGGAGATACGGGCAAATTCGGAATAGCTGCCGCCGACGGCTTCAACCAGGGTGCCAGATGGGGCATTTGCCAGGCGTTGGATGGCAGCAAAATCATCAGGGTTGTTGGCGGCAAGGGCCGCAGCGCCATCAAGGGTGCGGCGATCAGGGCTGGCAGCGTTAAAGTTTTCTGTTTTGTTCGGCAGCGCCAGGGCCGGGTAGGTTAATCCAGTCAACAGGCCAAAGCACATCAAAAAAGTAAACAGCACCAGTTTGAATCTGCGCAGCTCCCTGGCCAGGACAACAAATCCAAAGGCTGCCGCCAGTGACCAGAATATCCAGGCCTGGTAATAAAATTTAAAAACTGTGTTCATGCGTGAGCCAAACTGGTCGCGCAGGTAAACAAATTCAGGTGCCAGGACGAGCAAGGCGCCGAAAAGCACAGCTAACAGAACAAACGGCAGCGGGTCAGTGTTCGGCTGGTCATTTGCTCCTGTTTGAGGCTTTGCTGCTGATAAAAAGGTTAGCGGCAAGCCCAGCAGCAGCAGGATGGTCAACAAGCCCGCGCTGTATTGCAATCGTCGCAGCGTGGCTTCAGACAGGACATCCCGTATGGATGATGCTCCTTGGGATGTGATGAATGAGCTGCCCGCATCCGTTTGGGCAGCGATAATGCCCAGCACAACCGAAAAAATCCACAGGAGAATCGTAAAGCCAATTGCGATGGTGAAACCAGTTTTCCAGTTTGTGGGTCGTTTGCTGCGCAGTGATGCCATGAATAGAAACAAGGGCACAAGCAGGGGGCCAAACATGATCCAGATATACGCGCCGCGGGTGGGGAAAATTACGTTGGGCAAAATGCCGCCGGCTTGGGATGAGAAGCTGATATAAAAGGGCAGGTACAGAATAACACTGGCCAGCCCGAGCGGGATGGATATTTTCAGGAAGTCTTCGATCAGATTCCAATGCCAACCGCGTTCATTGACCAGCGATAAAACAAAGGCTCCGCAGACCAGTGCCAGGTAAATAGGGAAATCCCAGGTATTCAGGAAGGCAATCCCGCCCAGTATTACCGCTGAGAGAGCCAGCCCTTCTTTGCGGATGGGCAGGTTAAATTTGCCGAAATGGGTGGAGCCCTTCCAGCCGCCCAGGTAAATATTTAATGCGACTGCGATGGCTAGCAAGCCAAAGGGCATTGCCAAAACATGTGGATGCAGGTCTCCGAGCAAGTAGGAGAAAAAGGGAAATTCATCAATTGTTTCGATGAATGTTCCGCGCAAATCATAATCATGAAGAACCCGCGAGGCGCGCCACCAGAACCAGAAGCGCGGTGTCCAGCCATACGGTAAGGCAGGCGCGTCGCTCAAATCTTTCATATTCAACCATGTCCAGAAGTTTGCGCTGCCAGACCAGCCGATTCCATAAGCATGTAAAAGCTCGAGGAATCCTTCTGCATTGCTGACGATCAATAAAAATAGGGGCCCAAAAAAAGCGCCCAGCATGGCTGCCAACCCGCTTTTTTTCCAGTAAGCGGCTAACAGGTTATAAAGAAGTCCATACGCACCGATAACACTCAAGGCAAAGACGAGTGAAAGCATTAAGTTGTGGGCGATACTGCCAATAGTGCCGGTGATCATGGCCAGCATGGCTGTGATCACGTAACCAAAATAATAGTACGAAATGGCATATCCGCTTAGCCAGGGATCATGCGGAGGAAAGACTGGCGAATGTAAAATGGCGTTAATGAAGGCCACCTCCATCCACTTTTCCCCTCCTGAACTGGTGATTTCAGGATTATTGGCGCGGATAAAAGCCCAGGCGCCAAATGTGAGCAGAAAAAGCATTTCGATGGAGAGAACCAGGCGCAGGTTGGTTTTTAACCAGGTAGTAGTAGTGGCGGAGCGCTGCTCTGCCATTCCATCATTTTTCATGGCATAAAATGCCCAGGCCGATAGGCCAATCGGGACTGCCAGCGTAAGTAATAGTCCGCTGATGTCATTGCGGGCAATTCCAAATGAGACTGACAGCCAGAAAACAAATCCCCATAACAGCAGGCCGAGTGCGCGGCTAAGGGAATAGCCGCGATCGGCGAGCGCAGGGAATAGCCTGTAAGCTAACGGGAAAGTTAGCAGGCCAAGAAAAGTTGTGGTGATATACCAGAGTATGAATTGGAGCATCAGATTTTCCGTTTTGGTGCTAGTCTGAACCGGGCCCTGCTAGAACGGGCACTATCGCAGGGTTGCGGGTAAATCGAACTTGCCGAGGGTGTTTAATGGAAAATCAAATTCTTTTTCAACGGCATCGTAATTGAGTGGGCCATAAATGTGTGGAAAGTTGTTGTCCGAGGTTGGCGCAGTTGCGGAGGGCCGAGGGTGAACCGGGGCCTCAAATTTCAACTGCGCGGCCAGGCGAGTTGGGTCAATTGCCAGGATTACCAGGTCTTTTTGGCCGGTATAAAAAGCGTTGGCAACATCCAGGATCTGGAAGATTTGTGAACAGTGGATAAAGCCCTCAATTGCCAGGCTTTCAGTTTGGTATTCGCCGGTTTGGCGGGCTTGCAGGGCTGCGCTGCGGGTTGTGATATGGTAAATGAACGTCATGGCAGCACCTGGTAAATGGCAGTATCGGCATCGCTGTAAACACGCTGCCAGAGCGAGCTGCTGCCGCGTTCAAATTTTGCCACGCCTTCGGGGGTGTACATGCCGCGCTCTTGTTGACCTACGACGATGTATTTGACGTCATATTTGGTCAGGAATGCCTTTGCAGCCTCACTATTACCAGTGTTGTAGAAGTCTGTGATCTCCTGAATGCGACTCGTCACCCAATCGCCGGGGAACAATGCGCGCTGCTGGCGCTGATGCCAGCTCCAGCCAGCCACACCGGGCAGCCCGGTATAAATCGTAAAGCGTGTACCCCAGCGGTATTCAACGGTATTGGCCTCCACGATTACTGGAGAACCTTTTACATTGTCCTGCATCCAGCGAATAGCCCGGTAGTCCTGGCTGAGGTCCATGTCTGTCTGGTCTGAAAAGTGCGAGTATTGCATGTAGGTGATGGTATCAAAGGTAAAGGGGATATCAGCTGCCATACGATCCCTGATTTTATCCATGCTGGCGGTAAAAGTGAAAAGCAAAGCGCCAGACAGCAAAGCACCACCCAAAACCGGGAAGATTATTTTGCCCAGGCGGCCCCATTCGTCAAATTCGGTCAGGATCCAGCCCAGGGAGGCTGCCGCACTGATGGCAAACAACACCCACACCTGCAGATAGAATTTGAAGACCGTATTCATACGGCCGATATCGCCTGAAAGAACGATAAACTCCACAATAAGTGTCAGCACAATTCCTGTGCCAATCATAAACAAAACGAGACGCTTCACGTCGGGCTGACCGGGGCGCAGGATCAACACCAGCGCCCAAACAGCTATTGGGAAAGCGAACCACGCCACAGGAACATCCAGGAAGAATTGCAAGGTCAATAGAATGACCAGCGCAGCCGCCAGCGTAATTTCGATAAGCAGTTCAAAGCGCTTAAGCTTTACCAGTGCAGAAATGGGCGTTTGGGCCAGCCACTGGCGGGTCTCCCAGCTCATCCACGCTGTAATAACAAACAAGAATAAACCCCAATGCGTCCAATAAGACCAGATGGGTGTCTTTTCGTTTGTCCATTGGCTGATTTCACTATAAGCCAACCCATACCATTGGGCAAATGGTTGGTAGAGTACCAGCGCAAATCCTACCAGCAGGCCCATACCCGCCAGGGCAAAGAATACACGTTGAATGATTGGAGCCAGACCGAAGCGTTTCTCAGTCCCGACATCTGCGTATCTAAAAATGGCATAACCAGTGACAATGGAACCGAACGCCAGGTAGGTGGGGAAGTCCCAGGTATTCGTCGGGCGCAGAACACCGATGACCAGCCCGCCAAAGCATAAAGTGACCAACCAGGACCAGATGCTGAGCTTTCGCGCCAGAAGCGTGGAGGTCGTCCAGGCAATACCAAGCAGTGTCAGCGGCAGGGCGATCATGTGGGCGTGCAAATCGCTGTAAAGGAAGGTAAATAGCGGGAATTCTGTAATTGCCAGGTCTCCAGTCGGCATAACCCGGCTGGGAGCCCAGTAGTATTCGCCCCACCCGATTGACAGGGATGCCCCTTGAATTAATCTGCCGATGCCTTCCAATGCCCAACCCATGTGTTGGAAAATGGATCCATTGGTAGCATCCACCATTTCGTTGGTGACGACCAATTTTTGCAAGGCGTGATAAATCAACTGGATGGTACCCAGATTGCCGATCAATACCAAAGCGACCGCAGCAGAAATCCCTGCGATCAATTGGAAGGTGAAGGCCGAAATACCCGGGTTGTTTTTGGCTGTAAAGCCTTCCATCAGGTTCCACGCCACTGAGAAACCGCCGATGCCAAGCATGGCAAACAATGTCGGCAGAACAAAGTTATATGCAATCGAAGGCACAATGCCGAGTAATTTTATCGGCGTGCCAACCAGGACAAAACCCCAATAGTAATAGTTAATATAGCCGCCCGCATACCAGGGATCGTAGGGTGGAAAACTGGTGCTTTTCAGGACGGCGTTCAAGTACGAGAAATCCATCGGGCGTTCACCGCCGCGGGCAGGGTGCCAGAGATCGGGATTGCCGAGGCGAATGGTGAGATCAATCAGGAAGAGGGCAAGGAACAGACCTTCAACGATCAGGTAATATTTTCCCTTGGTGCGAATTTCCTGGCGGATTTCATCGCGTTTGAGGTAAAAAGCAACTGAGCCAAGCGCCACGATCAAAAGATAGACTGCCGCAATGGTCGCGCGTGAGTATTGGCCTCCTAACGATGCAATCAACCAGACGATATATGCCATCAGAAGCAGACCGGTTAGCCGGGCGAGAGGGTATCCTTTGTCCGACAGACCGGGAAGCGCAAAGCGCAGCAAGGGCCATGTGAACAGCCCAAGCAAGCCAATTGCCAGATACCAGATCAAGAGACCCACAACGGGGTACTTGTTTTGGATGGATTCGTATGAAAACAACTCGCTCCAGGTGCCGCCCGCGCGATCCACATTGAGACGGTCAATCGGCAGCATCAGATCCCCGGGATAGCGAGCCGCCTGGCCTGGCGTAATATGGACAACATGGCTCAGATCGACTGCGCCCAGCAAATTACGGATATTTTGCGAATTGTAGGCAGCGGTTTTCTTGAATAGCAGAACTTTGGGAGCATCGTAAACGGTGAATGATTCTTCGGCATACTGAGTGTTGAACTGATGCCCAAAGACTTCCGGATAGGAAGTGAATGTCTGAATCAGGTCAAAACCGAGTTTTCCCTTGAACATTCCGGGGGTAGCCTCGTTGTAACACCAGATGATATCTTTCTCTGCCGGACAACCGATCAGGTTGCGGTAATAAGCGCTGGTTAATGGATAACGTTCCGGCACGCGGGTCGTTGTGGCCCATTGGCGGTTTGATGAGATGAAAATATAATCTCCGGCATCCAGATTCGTTTCAAAGCGGGTTAACTTATCGGCGTTGTCATCCCAGTACATCTCGAAATTGAGATCACCCTGGAATATGCCGCCGAAAGCATCAAAGCCATCCATTCGCAATGGCAAACCATCATCCCAGGAAGTCTCCTGGATAGGAGCGCTTCCAATCAGGGCCAGCGGGCCGGTAGTAACGATTCGCAGCAAGTAATTGCGGCCCTTTTCAAGCGCAGTGGGTTTATTCAATTTGAGCGTATATGCTTCGCCGCGTCGATCAGATTTGATTGCAAAATCTGAGATTAGTTTGCCGTCAGTCAGTAAGTTTTCAGGAGATGGTCCCACATCGGTGTAGACGTTAATGGTCAGCGATTGAGAAGCCGGGTCACCAACATTGACGGCATGCGCAATGAATATTTCAGTCAGATCACCGGAGGCAAATGCCGTGAAGCGAACATCATAAGGCAGTTCCGGGGTGAGTGTGTACCCTGTTGGGATGGACATGGGCTGGGTAATGCTGGTGCCATCCGGCTGCTGGATTTTCAGGTTATATGGCCCAGGGATATTTTGATAGATCCAGTGGGTGGCCTGTACGCGGCTGTGATCGCGGGCATAAATTCTTGTGAACCCATAAGCCCAGGCAAAAGTTGCAATCAGAACGCCAAGCCCCACGGTGCCTGCCAGCCAGGGAGAAAGCTTGACCCATAACAGCCCCAATCTTTTGGCCGTGGCCCTGGCCGTGCTAGAACCGGCACTATCGGCCGTGCTAGAACCGGCACTATCGGCCGTGCTAGAACCGGCACTATCGAGCGGTGGGGGTTCTTGGGATTGCGAGTCTTTATTTTTCGAGTTTGCGTCCAGACCCTGGACGGTTATCCAGGCTGCCATCAAAGCCAACAGTGGATAAATTGGCAATTGGTAGCGCATATTGGGGTTCGATTGGGTGGATTGCCAGATAAAATACGCCCCTGTCCAACCCCAAAGCAATAGATACTCTTTCCATTCGCCTCGCAGGATGCGCCAACCCATATAGATAAATCCGAGTGCAGCCAGGATGCCAAGAGGCCAACCCAATCCCCAGGCTTCCATGTTGTATCCCGAAAAAAGGAAGGAGCGTCGAGCCCATTGTAATGCGGGTGGAAAGTCCACATCGCCGCTGGCCTGGGCGCGTTGTTCCGTGATATTTGCAACCCATTTGGGATTGGGTGTTATCCCGAAGAAACCCGGTCCACTGAAAGCATAGGGCATGAAAACGCGGAAGGCCAGGATGGATATGAACCCGCCCAGGACTAGCAGCGCGATCATGGTTTCCATCGACATGGCCCAGTACTTTGTGCCGGATGGATGTTCTTCGATTTCGGATGCTTCATCGAGAACTACAGTTGGCTGGTCGGCGTGGTTTTTATGTTTTCTGAAGTACATAATCGCCAGAGCGCCGGGCAGCAGTACAGCCAGGGGCGCAGCGTTGATTTTGGATGCTACTGATGCCCCGAAAGCCAGGCCAAAGCCGATCACATTCCAAAATAAGGGGTCGCGGATGATGACCGACAGAATAGCGGATATTGCAGCACCTATCCCTCCGGGCTCCTTTCCTGCGATGGAAGCGGGTGGCGCGGCCTCACGGGGGCCCTCGCTAACCATTATTTGAACCGCAAAATAGATCGCCAGGAACATGAAGAAATTGGCAAACATATCCACGGTGAAGAAGTGCGACTGTTGGATCTGCATCACAGCCAGGGATGAGAATGCAGTCGCGAGAGTCGCAACCTTGCGCCCATAAAGCTGTGAGGCGATCAGGTACAACAGCACCAGCGTACCCATATCCGAGAGGGCTGAGAAAAAGCGCCCCACCAGGGCGACTTCATCGTATCCGGTCCAGTTGGGCGTTTTGCCCAGTGCGTTCATGAGTGGACCAAACAAGCCATCTGCCCCATTTGCCTGGACATTTTGCGCTGCCCAGGTTGTTATGGATGACATTGTTTCTGCCGCATAGCGGACGATAACGATCGGCAGGTCACCATAAACATAGAAGTTGAAGCCGCGATTATGTGGATTAAGCGTTGAAGTGTCGGTGTTAAAGTAGTCTGATAAACTTTGTACTGGTGCGATGGCTGATTCAACCATGGTCATAAAACGTTCATCTGGGTGCAGGTGCTGATTTTGATCCCAGTTGAGACCGCTGAAACGAAAATATCCAGCTACAAGCAGGGTCAGCAAAAAGAGCACATCATAAATCCAAAGGCGTATACGGGAATTATTCATTTTGATTTTAAATCCACCGGCTGATTTTGATTTTAGAGATTGCAGGTCAAGTGCCATTCTGTTACCTCTGCGCGTTATCGGGTATCGAGTAAATCCAGAAATTTTTACCCTCGAGTGGGCTGGTAAAGTGACCCACTTGTACAAATGGATAGAGCTTGCGCAGCGCAGCCAGCGTATCTACGTCTTCTTCTTTGACGATAAATAATTTATTACCCGGCGTAGCCAGTGTTTTGGGGAGATCATCACGCGAGACTGCATAATCCTTGCTAGGATAGCCTGCCTGGATACCTACCAGCCGAGTATCCACCCAATAAGGATAGGGTACCACAAAGGCATTGTCTGGGCTGTTACCAGCATCGACAAAAGAGCGTATTACCTTGCCTATGTCAGATGTGTTCCAGGCCTTGTCGAGGAATTGTGATGCAAAAGTATTAAAGACCAGGTTGTAATTTTGAAGGGAGGAAACCAGCAAAAGCAGGATCACTACACCGGCAGCAAATCCACGTTTTCGGGCGGCGCCCTGTATCGATTGTAAACCAGTGTAGATGCCATCCAGCGCCATTGCGGCGATGATAAAAACGATCACAGCCGCAGCGCCGGTGCGGTTTAGCGATGGATTCTCACTGGGGAATGCCAACGAGAGAATGGATGGCATTAATAGCGTCGGGACTGACAGGATTAGGAACAGGTCAAGCCAGTGACGGTTTCGAAGGTAGCGCGCAAGTAGAAATAAATACCCGATCAGAAACAATACCGCCGATACTACGTCTAATGCCGGGCGGTGAGGAATGGAATGTACCCAGGTCTCGCCGTTATCATAATAGAACATGGTCATCGCATTAAATGTATTGCTGATGAATATTTGCCAGGCTGGGTCTTTGAGCGGCTGCTCAATCCCTGTAAGACGGGTCATGGTGCGGTATGAGAACGATTCCTGATTTTGAATGATATAACGCATCAAGGGAATGAAAACCATGAAGGAGGCTAACACCAGGATGGAAAAAAGCATCATGGTTTGCTTGCGATTGCCAACGGATTGTTTGTGCAGTAAATACAAAGCCAACCCCAGCAGGGCAACAAACGGTACAAACCGGAAGGGGCTGTAGCCATTCAATCCCAGGCCCAGGAACAATCCAGATAGAATAAAGTCATTGCGATTCTGACGGCGCAAACCTCGGATCAGGTAATACAGGGTAGGCGCAGCAAATGCCGGGTAAAGTGGAAAACGCAGCCCGATCCGGCTGATGGTATTCAGCCAGTATGAAGTTCCTGCCAGGATAAGGGCAAACATTGCCACGCGCTTGCCGCCAATTTCTTTGCCGAGCAGGTAAATATACGGCATGGTAAATAAACCGATCAGGGCAGTCCCAAGTTTAAGACTGAAAAAAGTTAGTCCTGTATTAAACAAAATGGAAACCAACGCAGTCCAATAGAATTGGATGAACTCGCGGCCAGTATTGCGTGGGAAGAAAATATGTGTTTGGCCCTGGGTTACATCGAACACATCCAGCAATTTTTCGGCGTGGTCACTGAATGGTTCACCGGGGACGCCGTCCAACCTGTAAAAACGGAAGAATATGACCAGCGCGGCAACCGCAAAAAGTAGCACGCCCCAGCGCGTGATGGATAGCTGCCACTTGTCGCGTTTGAAAAAATCCACCACCTTTGTAAAGAATGCGGGCTTGCCAGGATCGCTGAGCCATAACCCGCGAACAAACAAACCCATTGCTGCCAGCCAGATGGTGACATTGATAGATGTGAACAGGTTGTTGTTTAAGAGAATGAAAGCCGAAAGTGCCAGCAGCATGGCATAAATAAGCGTCTTGCGCCGGTAGGTCAGAGGGTCTTTTTGAATGGGGGCATCTTCATCAGCAAGCTGGGGCTTTTGAACGATATCAGCCCTGCTAGAACGGGCGCTGTCGTGGGGATAATGTAGGTCTGGCAGCGAGAATTCGTTTAGCATGTATGCCCAGACCAGCAGGACAAGCGCGAAGAAGTATAGGCTAAACGCAAGCACAAACGAATCAGCAGGTGGTTCAAGGGTTCGTTGGGCAAGGAGTGCCAGCCCAAGTGCCAGGAATACTTTCCAGGGGAACTGGGCGGCCGTGGCTGGAATGGTTCTGGTTACTGGGATAGCGTCCTCTGCCGCGTTGGAGGATGGCGAAATATCCAATAAATCCGGTTCGCCAGGGGAATCCTGGATTTGTTGGGGCTGATTGGGAGGGAAGGGCTCCTCCACCGTGGCGGATGCATTCCAGGGAATTTGAATCTTTTCTTTTTGCCAGGGGTTGAGTCTGGATTTTAGATAATCAAGGATACTGGGCTCTTTCATGCGAGCATCTCTTTCCTAATTTAATTGGAATAATGGATATGGTTTCATTGGCCGTGCAAGTGCGTGTCTGAACCGGGGCTTGTCTGTACCGGCCCCGCTAGAACGGGCACTATCGCAGAACCGGGTACCATGCTGGATGCTTATAACAACAATAGCGTCTACATGGCAGGGCTATTTTATCAAATACGGCGGGCGATATAGAAGGTATATGTGCCTTGTTCTTGAGGAACTGGCTCATCGTAATATTTGCGCAGGTAGTTCATGATCGGCACAAAATTCCAGTAGGCGGAGGAAATCTGCCAGCGGTGGGTAAAAAGGTGAATAATGCGAGATGGCAGGCCAAAATAATGACCCCACTCGAGCGTTGCTAATGCGGCGGGTGAGAAGTAATGGAAGTATTTTTCCACCCTGAACCCGGCCGCCTCGAGCCGTTTTGTCCACTGGGTTGGATCATCGCAGGTGACATGGCGTGAAATTTTATTGAAATATGCCCGGTAAGAATTTGCCAGGGTTTTCCACCCGAGTGAGTCGAAAAAACGAGCAATGGAAAGGGTTGGTAAAAAGTTTTGGTTTGGAACACAAAACACAAACGGAGCGCCTATCTTGAGCACCCGGGCTGTTTCAACCAGCACCTCATCCAGGTGGGGTATATGCTCAAGCACCGAATTGCTTATGGCGCTGGCAAAATAGGCATCCGGATACGGCATTCTGGCTCCATCCGCCTGTGTGAGCAGATTGTAAACGCCCCTGGTTGCGGCTTCGCGGATTGGTTCAGCCCAGGGATCAATGCCAACATCCAGCTTGTGATCAAATGTCAATTGGGCGAAGTGACCATCACCGCAGCCCACATCCAAGATTGGAGATGGCAGGTCCAAGCCCTGGTAAAAACGCGATTCAACTGCGCGCAGAAGCGCACGAAAATATGGCAAGTCCCGGATGTGTAGAAAAAGGAAGTCTTTCATGCCTTACCGGGGGGAAATATTTTTGAATAATTTCTCATATTCTGCTGCAATGGCATCAGGGTCGTATATACGCGCGATTTCAGCCGGGTCGCGACGATATTTTTGAGGTTGTGCCAGGATTTCAAGGATGGCGTTGGCGAGCGCATTGGCATCTCCGATTGGGGTAACCTGGCCCATGCCAGTCATCTCAACCGGGCGGCGCACCCCGGGTAGGGCGGATGCAACGCATGGAACATTGTTTATCATGGCCTCAATTTGTACCAGGCCAAAGGCCTCGGTGGAATTCAGGCTGGAGACAACCAGTACATCCAGATTCGGATAATAGGCAGCCATCTGGGCCGGGTTCTGGTTACCGAGGAACTTCCAGTGGCCGCTTTGTTCAAATTGGCGAATAACGGGAATCAACCGGTCAAAATAGGCCTGTTCCCCCATCACGTTCAGGTGCTGACCTGCAAACAAGACCTGGGCATTGGGATATTTTCCCAAAACTTTCGGGAGTGCTTTTAGCAGAATTTCTACACCCTTTTCAGATGCAAAACGTGTGGCCATGCCAATCACTGGCCGTTTGGTGTCTGTCTGATGGGCTGTGCCGAGTGCTTCGATTGCGCCTTTTTGAGGCGTAGGCAGCTGAACAGGGGGCAAAATGGGGGTCAGTTTGTGTTTGTAATGGGAGAGAAATGGTGAGTGATCGGCGTAATCCTGGGTGTAGGTGACAATATGGTTGGCAAGCAGTGCGGCAGTATTATTCTGAAAATCCACCACATGGTTCACAATACGGTTAAATAAACCTGCCGGCAGCTGTAAATCGCAATGGTAGGTGAGGATTGCCAATTTCCCCAACAAGCGCGCGCGCGCTGTAAAGCCAGGGGCATCAAACTGCGGAAGATGTAATTGGACGACATCGTTCTCGGCAACATATTTCCAGGCGAGAAAGCCAAGTGTCGGCATGAGCACGCCCTTGCTGATCCGCAGCGCAACAGGAGCGCGGACGATCCGAACGCCATTTCGCATTTCATCAGTCGGAGTGGATGGATCGAAACGGGAGGTCAGCACAGTAACCTGGTGACCGCGTCGCGCGAATGCCTCTGCCAGACGTTCGGCATAGATCGTCAGTCCAGAGGTATGAGGCCGGTAATAGGTGAGGGCAGTGAGTATTTTCATGGTCTGAACCGCAGATTTAGATGATTACGCAGATTAGGGCAAGAGCAAGAACCGGGTACACGGCGATAAATCGCCGTGCTATAGCTTTTGTAGTAACGACTTTAGTCGTTTAGCGAGGAAAAGCAATGAAAGTCGCCGCTACCATGCAAAATCATTATCTGAAAAACTATAGTATCGTAATTAGCGACATTCTGCGGTTCAGAAAAATTCATTTAAATTATATTTTCGCTTACCCATTCAAAAAGTTGTTTGATGCCCATTTCAACATTGTATTTTGGCTTCCAGCCCAGTAAAAGTTGAGCCTTACGTGTATCGGCTACAAAAACTTTTTGATCGCCAGGGCGCCAGTCACCGCTTGCAATCGGAATAGGTCTGCCCAGCAGCTTCTCCAGGCGAGGCCCAAACTCAGTCCAGATCGCCATGGTATTTTCGGAACCACCCCCAAGGTTAAAGACCTGGCCCTGGGTTTTGTCGATATTTTGGATAACGCTATCATACGCATCCAGCAGATCGTAAACATGCAGCAGATCACGGATTTGTTTGCCATCGCCATAAATGGTGATGGGGCGATTCGTTTGTGCCGCGATGATCATCCAGGCGACCCAGCCCTGATCTTCAACGCCAAACTGGCGAGGGCCGTAAATGCACGATTGGCGCAGGACAACCGAACGCAGACCGTAAATCCGGGCATAATCGCGCACATATTGGTCCCCGGCGCCTTTTGAACAGCCATAAGGTGAGTGGAAGTCAAGCGGCTGGGTCTCGGGCGCGCCAAAAGGTAGGTCTTCATATTCCCAGCGCAGGCCTTTTTCAACAACCTTGACATCGTCCATGCCCCCATACACTTTGTTTGTGGATGAGTAAAGAAAAATGGGGTTGCGTTCGTTGAGACGGGCTGCTTCAAGCGTATTAAAAGTACCCAGGGCATTGATTTCAAAATCCTCGCGCGGGAAGACCACCGAAGTTGTCACCGCCACCTGACCTGCCAGGTGCACGATAATATCGGCGTGACGCGCGGAAACAGTTAACTGTCCGGCATCACGCACATCGCCGACAACCAGCTTAAAAGCCTTGTCGCCAAACTTATCTTGCAGCCATTTCAGATTGCGCGGTGCACCTGCGCGGCTTAAATTATCATAAATGGTTACGGTTTCGCCACGTTCAAGCAGGCGATAGACATAATTTGAACCAATGAAACCGGCGCCACCGGTCACAAAATAGTTGCCAGCCATTCTTACTCCTGGTTTGAATCGGTCGCAGGCGGTGTCTCCGCGGAGCGCGATTGGAATTTGATCAATTGTTGATAAATACCCGAAACCGTCTGACCTTCACGAGAGAGGCCATACAGGCCGAAAACACCAATGTAAAGATAATTAAGCACACGACTCGTCAGGGCGACAGCCAGCGCCGTTGCCTGATTGCCTGAAAGCAATGTCAGCGATCCGGCCATGGCGCCTTCGAGTGTTCCGACGCCCCCCGGCAGCGAAGGTATTGCCCCGCCAAACGCGGCTGCGCCAAGCACGAACATGCCCCACACCACGGTGGCCTGCGGGAAAAATGCCAGGCATAATAAATAATATTGCACAATCGCCATGCCCCAGTTAAACGCCATCAAAAGGAAAAAGCGAATAAACAAACCCGGGTCGGTCAATACTTCCAGCCCCGCAAAAAATGCTTCCAGGAGACTGCCGCCAGTTTGCTGCAGCACGGGCCAGCGTGTGCTAAGACGGTGGAAAATATTCAGGGCCCACTGGCGGTTTCGCGCCAGCAGATACATGGTGACCAGCCCCACTACCACCGCGAAGCCGACGATAAAGCCTATCCGGTCAGCACCCTGCGCGCCAACCACAAATGGCACCGCTGCCACGAAAATCGCGGCAGAAAAAGCCAGGTCAGCAACACGTTCAATGATAATGGTAGGCAGGATCTCCACGAATTTCATTTCAGATTTTCGGCTGAGCAAAAAGGCGCGGCCCAATTCCCCCAGGCGAAAAGGGAGAAAATTGTTCAGCAGATAACCTTCCATGATGGTCAGAAAAACATCGCGCCAGGAGGCCCGGTTGCGCAGCAGGGTGCGCCAGACCAATGCGCGCACCATCAACCAGAGCATGCCCAGAACCACTCCAATGAGCAGGTAGCCAACATTGGCGGCTTGTATGGCTGCAAGTGTCAGCCTTAAGTCTACAAAATACAAAATAACGGCCACCAGAACAAGGCTGACGATCAATCCCGGCAGCATGCGGCGTAAATTTTTGATGGTTTCAGACATTCCGCTCCCTACACGGCGATAAATTGCGGTGCTAGTTTCGGCCCTGCTAGAACGGGCACTATTTCGCTATTCACTTTCCAGTTTCAGCACCGCCATAAAAGCTTCCTGCGGGATTTCAACGTTTCCAACCATCTTGAGACGGCGCTTGCCTTTCTTTTGTTTCTCAAGCAGCTTCTTTTTGCGGGAGATATCGCCGCCATAACATTTGGCAAGCACATCCTTTCGCATGGCCTTGACATTGGCCCGGCTGATGATACGCCCACCCGAGGAGGCCTGGATGGCAACATCGAACATCTGGCGTGGAATGATGTCTTTAAGTTTGGTAATCAGGGCTTGCCCTTTATGATAGGCATTTTTTTCATGTACGATAGCCGCCAGCGCATCAACCGGGTCGCCATTGACCAGGATTTCCAGCTTTTGCAGGGTGTCGGCTCGATATTCGGCAAATTGGTAATCCAGGGAAGCGTAGCCCTTGGTGCGCGATTTTAAAGTATCGAAAAAGTCAACTATCAGTTCGGCCAGCGGTATTTCAAAGTTGAGCTGGACGCGGTGCGGGGCCGGGTATTCCTGGCCTTTGTAAATGCCGCGCCGGTTGATGACCAGATCCATGATGGTGCCATAATAATCGGTTGGCGTAATAATTTCGATATTCATCCAGGGTTCACGGATCTCGGTGACCATGCCTTCGTCCGGAAGCTGGGCGGGTGAATCGATCCGCAGCGTTTCACCGCTGCCCATGACGACCTCATATTCGACCGAGGGGGCGGTAAAGAGCACATCCAGATCATACTCACGTTCAAGACGCTCCTGGATGATCTCCATGTGGAACAGGCCCAGGAATCCGGCGCGGAAGCCAAAGCCAATAGCCTGAGATGTCTCGGGTGTGTAGGTGAGCGAGGCGTCATTCAACTGTAGTTTTTCAAGCGAGTCGCGCAGGTCGGTGTAGTCGTCGGCATCAACCGGGTAGATGCCGGCAAAAACCATCGGTTTGGGATGAAAATAACCTGGCAGCGGTTCGCTGGCCGGGTTGGCTGCGCTGGTAATCGTATCGCCAACGCGGGCGTCATGAACGGTTTTCAAACCGGTAGCGACATAGCCGACTTCACCGGCATTCAGGCGCGTGACGGGTTTCATGACCGGGGCAAATATTCCCACTTCAATCGGCTTGACGTTGATGCGGGTGGCCATCAGGCGGATGGTTTCGTTGGCCGAAAATGAGCCTTCGACGACCCGGACGTAACAGATGACGCCTTTGTAGGCGTCGTAATGTGAGTCGAATACCAACGCGCGCGGACAGTCTGCTTCCAATCCCACAGGAGGCGGGACGCGTTGAACAATGGTTTCAAGCACCTGTTCAATATTAATGCCGGCCTTGGCGGAGATGCGGATAACATTCTCGGGCTTACCGCCGATCAGGGCGGCAATATCTTCAGCGACTTCATCGGCGTGGGCTGAAGGCAGGTCAATCTTATTGATGACGGGGATGATTTCCAGGTCGGCGTTGAGGGCAGAATACAAGTTGGCGAGGGTTTGGGCTTCGATGCCCTGGGTGGCGTCGACCACCAGGATGGCGCCTTCACAGGCGTTCAGGGCGCGGCTGACCTCGTAGCCAAAGTCAACATGGCCGGGAGTATCGATCAGGTTTAGTTCATAGTCCTTGCCATCCTTGGCGGTGTACTTCATGCGCACAGCGGAAGCCTTGATGGTGACTCCCTTTTCGCGTTCGAGATCCATCGTGTCGAGGATTTGCTCAGTCATGTCACGATCGGAGATCGTTCCGGTGAACTGGAGCAGGCGGTCGGCCAGGGTGGATTTACCGTGGTCAACGTGGGCGATAATACAAAAATTACGGATATTTTCAGACATTCATTTCTTTCTTAAGGGAAATTACCGATCCCGTATTCGATCCGGGATACTTATTAAGCGGCTGAAGTATAACCGATTTTATTAATTCGAGAATTTTCGCTATTATAAAATCAAATAGCCTAAAGTTTGCCCCACAAAAAACCATCCTTCCTTTGGCGCAAGTTTTGCCGCCCCCATTTGTGTTCTTCAAATGGGGGCGGTGGCCGAAGGCCGGCGGGGGTCCAGACGGAAGAGTCAGCCGCAGTGTTGTGATGAAATCTTCAGGCTATTCCCGATCAATTCACATTCCGTACTTGGCTGGAAATCCAAAAACATGGACAGAATAACCCTTTATACTGGCTATCAAACTTGGTAAATCACGAATATTCTCGCATAGCACCA
>CAIMZS010000123.1 GCA_903846015.1 uncultured Anaerolineae bacterium
CCCCATAAACGGGACACAGCCAAAAGAGGAGAGAAGTATGAAACGCAAGATGCTGTTTACAATGCTGATGGTGATCTCAATCCTGATGACCGCCTGCGCACCGGCGGCCACACCCACCGCTTCGCCCCAAGCCCCCGCTCCAACGGCTGCCCCAGCCCCGACGGCTGTACCAGCCCCAACGGATGTACCAGCCACGGCTGCGCCCGCGGCGCCATCGGTTCTGAAATATGCCAGCTCGGCAGGCATCACAACCTGGGATCCGATCGCTTCTTTTTCAACCGAGGCAGCCTATATGGCCAACATTTATGAACAGTTGGTGCGGGTGAACCCACCCGGAAGCAAAAGTCAATATTCACCACTGCTGGCCGAAAGCTGGGAGAAGAGCTCGGACGGTCTGGTTTGGACATTCAAGCTGCGCAAGAATGTCAAGTTCCACGATGGCGAGGCAATGAATGCCGCAGCTGTGGTGAAATCGATCGAGGCGGCCAAAGATCATGCCGGGGCTTCCTTTATCTGGCTACCGCTGGACAAGGTGGAAGCAGTTGATGACATGACGGTCAAATTCACGCTTAAGTATGCCCAACCGCTGGAACTGATCCTGGGCTCCGAATACGCGGCTTACATCGTAAGTCCGAAAGCGCTGGACGCTGCCGCAACAAACAAGGATTACTGGACCGCAGGTGTGGATGGCGGAACTGGGCCTTATATGATCGAATCTTATACAGCCGACAAGGAATTGGTGCTGGCCCAGAATAAGGACTATTGGGCTGGCTGGAAGCCTGGTCAGTATGAAAAAGTGCTGGTGCAATTTGTGCCAGAAGCCACTACCCGCCAGCAAATGCTGGAAGGCGGCGAGGTGGACCTGGTGACGAATGTGCCGTTGGACAGCCTGGCCACACTGGCCACCAACCCAGCTTATGTGGTGAGTTACGAGCCGTCGCTTTTCAATTACACGGCTTTCTTTAATACCGCCAAGAAACCGCTCGATGACGTCAAGGTGCGACAGGCGCTGTCTTATGCCATCCCTTATGAAGACATCATCAAGATTGGCGCGAATGGGCTCGGCACGCAGAGTCACGGCCCGGTACCGGCGGGCGTCTTCCCCTACTCGGCCGATGTAAAGCAATACAGCTACGACCTGGAAAAGGCCAAGGCCCTGCTGAAGGCAGCCGGGCATGATGGCGGTGGTTTCAGCATGACGCTGACTTATGCCTCGGGCAACTCAACCGAGGAGACCTTTGCTCCGCTGATCAAGGATTCCTTCAAACAGGTGGGTGTGGACGTGACCATCCAGCCGATGGACTGGGCCCAACAGTGGGAGCTGGCCAAGACCGATCCGGCCAAGGCCCAGGATATGTTCCTGTTGTTATACTGGCCAACTTATTCGGATGCCGGCGGCGATAATATGTGGAGCATGTTCTACGGTGTCAAGGCTGCCCCACACCTGAATGTGACCAAGTTCAACCTATCATACTGGTACGACGAGAAGTACAACGGGTTGGTGGATGCGGCCGGTGGCATCAGCGCAACCGATCAAGCCGGTTCGCTGGCAAAATACACCGAAGCCCAAAATCTACTGGTGGACCAGGCACCCGCGGCCTTCCTGTTCGATACGAAGGTTGCGATCATTGTGCCGGCCAGGATCCAGGGTTTTAAATATAATCTGAACTATCCTGATGTGCGGTTCTGGTTCTACGATCTAACCCCCGTACAATAACGTGTTGTTTTTGTGGTGTTTTGGCGGGAATTTAACC
>CAIMZS010000124.1 GCA_903846015.1 uncultured Anaerolineae bacterium
GCTAGAACCGGCACTATCGGCCGTGCTAGAACCGGCACTATCGGCCGTGCTAGAACCGGCACTATCGGCCGTGCTAGAACCGGCACTATCGGCCGTGCTAGAACCGGCACTATCGCAAAAAGCCATAACCACTGAGTAACACGGAGTTCACTGATGGAACAACCGCTTCGCGAGAGTTTAATTTTTGAGAAAATCTTACGAAATCGGCGATAGTTGATCGCCAACCGATGCAAGAATTATTCTGGATGCCTATACTGGGCCAACGGAATTATTTCAGAGCGCCAGCGCCAATACCTTTGACAATAAACTGTTGGAAGATCGCATACACCAGCACAGCCGGAATGGCGGCCAGCACCAACCCCGCAAATTGCAGTGTGGGATCTCCGCTGTAGCGCGACAGTAGGGATGCCAGCGCTACCATGACTGTTCGTCCGTCCATGCTTTGCAGCAGGATCAGCGGTGTGAAGAGATCGTTCCAGGTGACAATGAAATAAAATATCACGCACAGCAGGATCGCGGGCATGCCCATCGGAACAATGACCTGCCTCAAAATATCGAAATAACCTGCTCCATCCAGGCGGGCGGCTTCCAACAATTCATCCGGAATTCCCCTGAAAGCCGAGGTCATCAAGAGAATGGCTTCCGGCAGGAACATGCCGACATATGTAAAGATGACCGCCCAATAGGTATTTACCAGGTGAAGTTTTGAAAACAGCATGTACAACGGGATGATGGTCACCTGCACTGGGATGAACATAGTGGAAATGATCAATAAATAAAGTATATTCATGCCAGGAAAGTGCAGCTTGGCAAAAGCATAACTTGCCACGATGCCAAAAATAAGCAGCAGAACAATCGTGGTGAACGAGATGATGAATGAATTCGCAAATAAATTCAATATTTTAAACTGGCTGATCATGGTGGCGTAATTTTCCCATGTCAGCACCAGGCCCTGCAAATTAAACGGGTTCTTCAAATAGTCGGTGTGGGACTTGAGTGAATTGACGAACATAAAAAACAAGGGATACAGGTTGGAGATCGAAAGCGCCAACAGCATCAGAAAGATGAGTGTGTTCGAGAGTTTTTGGTTATATTTGGTCAGCATGATTGGCCTCTCATTCCCAGCCACTTACTTTGTTGGTGTAACGCATTTCAACAATGGTGAAAGCCATGATAATGACCAGCAATATTACAGCCAGCGCCGATGCATATCCAAAGTTGGCGCTGGCCTGGTAAAACTTTGTGTAAATCATGTAGTCAATCGTGGATGTTTCGTAACCGGGCCCGCCACTTGTGATTGAGTAGACGAAGGCAAACACGCTCGTGAAGGTCCACACCATCGACATGATCACGGCGTATTCAAGCGTCCTTGAGATCATCGGTACTACAATGTAAAAAGTTCTTTGCCAAAAACTTGCGCCATCCAGCTCCGCGGCTTCAAAAATGTCGGGTGAAATTTTCGACATGCCGCCCAAGATTACCAGTGCCTGCCAGCCGATTGAAAACCAGGTCAGACAAAATACCAGGATCAACAGCCCGGTTGCACTGTTGCCAAGCCATTCAATTGCGAGGATATCCAGCCCGATCTTGCGCAGCACAATATTGACCGGGCCATCCAGCCCGAAAGAAACCCGGAATAAATATCCGATGGTCACCGCCGAAATGATTTGTGGCAGGTATACGATCGCTCTGAAAAATCTCCAGCCTGCAACTTCTTCATACAGCAGAACTGCCACAAGCAGTCCGATCAGAATTTGAAAGGGCACACTCATCAGCAGCACCATGCTATTTTTTAAGAGCATCCAGAAAAGGCTGTTGCTGAAGATATCAAAATAGTTTTTCAGGCCAACCCAATCATTGCGATACAAGCCGTTCCAGTTTGTAAAACTGCGATAAATAGCCGCAGCCATTGGGTACACGCGCATAAATAATAGAATAATGATGACCGGCAGGATGGATAAAGCCGCTTCTTTTTTCCTTGTAGCGCGCATACTCATGACTGGAAATATTTTCATGAATTATCTTGATCCTATTCTGATGTTTATTAAATCCAGGAACGGGTGCAAAACGGGCGGTTTGCGGACCGGGCTGGGCCAGGGAATGGGGTATTCTTTACCTCATCCCCTGGCTATGGTGCCCGGTTCTGCACGGGCATTGCTCAACCTTACGGCTGAACTTTATCTTTATCAAGCTGCTTGGTGAAGTCCTCGGGGGTCATCTTGCCAGTCAGCACCAACGGTAGAAGTTTATTGAAATCATCCACCACGGGTCCGGAAAGTGAGTTATCCACCCAGAAGATATAATTCTTGCTCCAATCAAAGATTTTCATGCCGATCGAGCCGGGCTGCAGGTTCAGGTCAGCCGGGGTTAAATCCTTACGAACTGGCACCTTGGTCTGCGTCTTATAAAACTTGAGCACTTCATCGCGGGAATTCAGGAAGGACATGAAATTCACAGCCATCTGGGGATCCACGGAATTCTTGGAAACTACCATACTTTGTCCTGGGCCACCGATAAGGCTGTCTTTGATTTTCGCGTTGTCGGAGATGTTGGGCGGTAGGATTACACCGACGTTATCAACCCCCAGCGCATCCTGCGCATCCTTGATGTTGGTGGAAACGGCCGGGAACAGGGCCACATTTCCCTGCAGGAACTTATTCCAGGAATCGCCCGAGGTGGCGGCATCCTGGTTCATGTAACCTTTTGCGTAAATATCGTGATACAGATTAAGGGTGGCGAGCAGGGCCTTATCGTCAGCGAAGAGAGCCTTGCCCTGGTCTTCTGCCAGGATGGGTTCGAGACCATTTTGCTGTACCCACCAGTAACCGGCAATGTAAAAGAAGTAATAGGTATAGCCTGCACCTTCATCAGCAGCCATGGGGGTAAAACCAGCTGTCTTGATCTTCTCCATATCAGCCATGAAGGTTTCCACAGTCCGCGGAGGATTCTTCTCATAATCCAACCCGACCTGCTGGATGATTTTCTTGTTGTACAGGAAAAAACACATCTGGTTGTCAGGGGTGGGATAACCGATGATGGGATTGCCAGCTTTGAAATCAACCGTCACTGTGTCCCAACCGTTTAAATTCTGCAGATCTTCTTTGGGAATGAAATCATTGATCGGCTGGATGACATCTTTAAGGGCAAAAATGAATTGTCCAGCCCATAAATTGGCGACATCGGGTGCATTGCCGGCCAGGCCTGCGGTCCGGAAGGTCTGGTGCGCTTGTAAGGCATCCGCCTGAGTAACCAGTTCGATTGTCACACCTGGGTGGGCGGCTTCAAAACGTTTAATGGCCTGGGAGATATACCATTGATCCTGGGGTAGTTTTTGTTCGCTGGGTCCGATAAAGCTGTCCCTGCCGTTGATCCAGATGGTCAGCTTCTCAGGCTTGGCCACAACCGGGGCAGCGGCCTGTTGGGTGGGTGAACAACCGATGCTGATTAGCATCGTGGAAATTATTAACAACACATTTATGAAGAAACGAGGTGTTATTTTCATTCCGGCATCCTCTCTTTTGCACTGGTACGGATTTGATTATTTGGCGTTGCTTGGATTAGTTTCTTGACGTGCGGATTGATAATCTGGTTGGGCTACGTTTTTCATTATTCGGATTATTTTTTCGATTTTCACCCGTTTCCTGTTGATGGAGAGGTTATGAATTGAATCGTTCCAAATTGAAAATACATATTTATCCAGCTTGTTAAGCATGGCAACGGATCAATCCCCCAGTGCCTGTGCAGAGCCGGGTACCGTACTTGATTAAAACATGCAATATTATTTCTATTATATTGCATGTTTTCGCAAAATACAATGCGCAATATTTACTTATTATTGCACCTTTCGACTATGTTGCATTTATTATTTTGTAGCTATATATTTTTCGATCGCCGGAAACTGCAAATACAGATCAACAAACCGTAAAAAGGGAATGATCGGCAAAATATAAAACCCAAGCGAAATGGGATAAAACCGGACAGTTAGCGCCACCGCGGCGGCAAACAGCAAAAGGCTGATCGAATTCTTCTTGAGATTCAGGAATGACAACACAAAACCGTTTTTAATGATGCCAGCTATTGAAAGGTTGACCGTCGCGATCAGGGAAAAAAAGTACAGGCTCATCACGATCGGAATGGCTGTGATTAAACCAAACAGGATCATCAGTGCCAGGCCGACCCATGAAGATTGCATCACAACCATGTAATAAAGAATCGATACACCGCTCAGATAATAGATGATCGCGGACAGAAACCCGAAAATCAGGGATTGCCCGAAATCGGAGCGAAACCTCTTCCAAAAATCCTTCCACAGCATATACTTTTTCTTTCGTACCATCAGCGAAACAACCCACGATAGGCCGGTAAGCGCGGCTGGAATGGTGATTACCGGTATGCAGGCCAGCAGGAACAGGCAGTTCAGCTTGATCAGGTCGAAAGATGTATTAAACAGAATATCAAAATAGACGTCCAGCGATGACCCTTTGCGGTTCCCTTCCGGGTTATCGCCATTTTCATTATATTGGTTCAGCATTTGATCTTGTCTCCAGCAATAATTTTCTGCATGAGTGTTATTTTATAACCGATTCAAGCCTGAGCCAGACTAACAAAACAGCATTTACACCGATTAACGAGTAAATGCTGTTCGCGTATTAGCTACCGCCACTGTAGGCTGATCCTGGCCCGAAGGTTTCTCTCAGGCTGGTTGACCTGAACCGAACACTTGAATCTGTTATTCGCCGATCACCTGGATTTGGACAGTCCGCTTGCGCGCGCGGGTCTGGTCAAAATCAATGAAGTAGATAAACCCGAATTCTCCCATATCCAGTTTCCCATCAATGATGACAACTGTCTCGCTTCTTCCCACCAGCGCGGAACGCAGATGGGCATCTGTATTCCGGCAGGTTATCGCGTCTTCGTCGTGTTCTTCCCCAAATTTGAGTGCTTTGGGGCCCGGATGCTGGTACATGCCGTCTGTGTGGAAGGTCGGGATGAGTTTTTCCAACACGTCCACAAAATCCGCTTGCAGCGTTTCCAGCCCGGTCGTGGTCATATCGAAGGCGCATTCATCGATGATCACGCAGCAGGTTGTGTGATGTGAGTAGACAACCACAATGCCGTTGCGGATTCCGGAGTTTTTTACCGTTGTTTTTGCAAGTTCGGTCACATTATGAAATGTGGGAATCCCAAGATTTGAAACTAACTGAAATTCTTCTCTATAAACCATGCAGCCTGCCTCCCGAAAAATATTTTGTTTCGAAATTACCTGGTTCGCCTGGCGAGTTCATCGCTTGCCTTGCGCGTATAACGCACCATCTCGTTCAACAGTGCGAGCGGATCAGGCGATTTAAGGATGCCGGAAGCCGAACCAGCAGCTTCGGACCCAGCCATAATGAAATCATATACCTGCTGCGCAGTGGTGATCCCCGCAGCCTGCTCAACTAAAATCGCAGGGTCAATTGCTTTCACCGCGCGGACTACCTCTAAGACATAATTCATGTCGCTGACTTTTCCGCTGCCAATTAGCTCGGTCGGCTCGGGATTTAATATATCAGGGTGCAAGTGTGCAATTGCTTGCGCTTCGGCAATTGTATCTGCGCAAACAAAAGTAATCAAATCAAGCTCGTTAGCCCTATCAAGCGTCTTCCTGATGGCAGTCAAGGTCATAGGACGCTCACAATGGTTGAGTACCACGCCTTGCGCGCCTGCGGCCTTTAAAGCCTCGGGCAGGACATCCGCTATACCTCGTCCCGGGCGCAGCGTGTCCATATATGGCGCCAGAATAATCAGCCGGTCCGTGTTTTCCCTGATGCGGCGAATTTCTGTATACGGTGCCACGAACAATACATCCACATCGTATTCTTTGGCAGCCATATCCGCAACCCTGGCATATTCCAGGACTGCGTCGCCATAAATGTAATTTTTTACGCTTGTTTCAAAAAAAGGCACCCGGATCTTTGCTTTCATATCTCAATCATCTCCATTAATCACCCATACCGTAACATAAACTAACCGGATTTTGGCACGCATGTCAAACAGGTTGCAGAAAATTGGTATGGTGTGCTATTGTATCAAATCCTGCACTGCATTTCATGCTGGCATTCTGGTTCTTTTGACCTGATCGGAAACTGGCGGCATTGGGCAAATGAAATTATGGTTTTCCCCAGATTGGGGGTAATTTAATTGGTTCTCTGGGAATTTTCGTGAGAAAACCTTTTGGAACCGGGACTATCGCTTGTTATCTAAAAAAGTAAAACTAAAAGCGCACTTCTTTGGTGCTTTTGCAGTAAAAAAGCTCTTTTTGCAGGAGAGTCAATCTATCAATTCCTTTGTTTTGATATGCAGTTTTCAAGCATCACAAGCAAGGTGACTGCCACTATTGTGTGCGGTGACGCTGGTTTTCAGATAGTGCAATGCGTCCCTTTGCTGGTGATACGGTGTGAAAAGGTAATATAATGGTCCATAATCCCATTTGAAGGTGAATCCATGCTCAATATAGAAAAAGTTGATACTGATAACAAATCTCAGGTAAAGCGGTTTGTGCGGATGCCGCATGTGCTGTATAAAAATTGTCCACAGTGGGTACCGCCGTTGGATATTGATGCGTATGCGCAGCTCGATGCGCGTAAACATCCTTTTTACGAGCATTCGGAGGTCGAATTTTTCCTGGCTGTGCGCGATGGACGCGATGTGGGGCGCATCGCTGCCATCGAGAATAAGCCTTTCAACGCGTATCATGAGGTTAAGGAAGCCGATTTTTATTTTTTTGAGTGTGAAAACGACCCGGAAGCCGCGGCTGCATTGTTTGGGGTGGTGTTTGAATGGGCTAAAAAACGCGGTCTGACACGGGTGATTGGTCCTAAAGGCATGGGGCCGCTGGATGGTTACGGCGTGCTTGTCTTTGGACATGAACACCGCCAGACAATGACCATGCTCAACTATAATTTCCCCTATTACCAGGCGCTGGTCGAGGCGCAGGGCTTTGAAAAAGAAGTTGATTTTGTTTCATGTTTCTTGCCTGCTGACCAGTTCAAGATCCCGGAACGGGTGCAGCGGATTGCCGAGCGTGCCCTGGAGCGTGGTGGGCTGCAAGTTAAGAAATTTAAGGATAAGAAGGAACTTCGGCAATGGGCCGCGCGGATAGGTGAGGCCTACAATAAGGCTTTTGTTAATAACTGGGAATATTACCCGTTCACACCCAGAGAAATTGAGTTCGTGGTGGATAACATTATGACTGTGGCCGACCACCGTCTGATCAAGATCATTACCCATGATAAGGATGTGGTTGGTTTTCTATTTGCATTTCACGATGTTTCGGCGGCGCTGCAGCGCGCCAAAGGGAAGTTATTGCCGTTTGGTTTGCCTGATTTGCTGTTGGAAATGCGCCGCACACACACAGTTTCGGTCAACGGCATCGGAATTTTGCCCGAATTTCAGGGTCATGGCGGTAATGCGATCCTGTATTATGAAATGGGCAAAACTCTGCTTGAGTTTAACCAGTTTGAGCACGTAGAAATGACGCAAGTGGCTGAAACCACCCGGCAGATGCGCGCCGATTTGCAGAACCTCAACGGTGTGGAGTATAAGAACAATCGCGTTTATCATAAGAATATTGAGTGAGGAAAAAATGGATTTGCACCATCCTCTGGATTTCACGCCAGTAAACTTGCGCCGCCCGCTTTTCCTTGTCTTTTTGGCCCTGACTGTGGCCTGTTTTCTCATTTTTAACCAATTAGATGTGACTTTACGTACTGCCGCTGCTCCCAGCGGAGTTGTTTCGTTTGAACTGTCTGGTTCAGTGGAAAAGGCGCAGGCAATGATGGATTCGTGGGGCGCCACTGCTCGCCTGGCAAATGCCTTTGGGTTGGGATTTGACTTTTTATTTATGCCTTTGTATGCGACTGCGCTCAGCCTTGGAATATTGCTGGCGCTGGGTGGGCGCAGCGGGGCTTGGGTTGGGCTTGGCAGGTTTCTGGGCTGGAGTGCTTACGCAGCGATCTTGTTTGATGCGGTTGAGAATATGGCACTTTTTACCATTTTAAATGGGCAGGTTGCGGCGCCCTATCCCCAGGTAGCAGCCGCATGCGCGCTGGTCAAATTTACTTTGATTGTAACTGGCCTGATATATGGGTTGGCAGGCGCGGTACGCTTTGGGTTGGAGTGGTTTGGGACCCAAAAATAATCGAATTTTGAAGCCATGGACTTTGGACAACCAAAATTGACTCGGTCTTGAAAACCGAGAGCGATCACCTAAAAAATCGATCTGCGTTGGCCGTTTTCAGGTCCAGGCAGGTTGTTTGGCCGCCTTTTTAACCACCGCTAACTGTGCCCGGGGTGACATCTGCGTGTCTTTGCAGCGTCCAGATGAATTACCTCGCTGTTTGGGCATCGCAGCTGGTGTCCCGATCTGGCGAATAATTCGCTCAAAATCCCGCTGGGTGGTAGCCAGGGAAGCGACGACGTTCTGAGTCTTTGGCAGATAGCGATCCCACGGGTTGGGCAAGTTGGCGGCTACGCTTCGGAAGAGCCAGAGCAGAACATAGGCAAATTGGACAATCTGCCACCAATTTTCTTCAGACTGCGCCTCTGGGGTCTGAAAAGCCGTCAGCAATAGACATTGTTTGCCAAAGCGGAAAAAATGTTCCAGATCATAGCGCCGTCCATAAGCATCCCAGATGTCTACCAGGGACAGTTCTTTGTGTTAAAGTGATAGGGTGGCACTGGAGGCGAGCGCATCTGCCAGCTTGTGCTGCAACTGCTCCAGAAGATCTTTGAAGGAAGCAGCATCGTCTTTCGCAATCGCCATTTCTAAATTCTTTGCCGCTGAACGTAACTCGTCTGCGCCAATTGTGCCGGCCACCCCTTTGAGGGTGTGGGTCTGGCGCCTGGCAAGCTCAAGATTGTTATTCTCCACGGCAGCGCGAATCTCCAGGGCAGTATGTTCATGGCCCGCCATGAACAGCACCAGTAAACGCCGGTAGAGTGCTTTATTATTGCCCATGCGTGCCAGGGCGACTGCCGTGTTAATGGAGGTTTGCGTCGCCGGTAGTTCACCTGCTGCCTGCTTTTCAGAAACTGTGGCGGCGGTGTTTTTCATCTGCCGGATGGTTACCCAACGCACTAAGACTTTGGCAAGCTGGGTCATATTCACCGGTTTGGAGATGTAATCATCCATACCCGCTTCCAACGCTTTCCGGCGGTCGACTTCCTGGGCGTTGGCGGTCATGGCGATAATCGGGAGATGGGTAGTGTCAAAGTGCGGTTCTTGCCGGATTTTGCTGGTTGCCTGGTAGCCATCCATGCCGGGCATTTGAATGTCCATCAGCACCACATCGAAATGTTCCTTCTTGACCATCTCTACCGCTTGCTCGCCATCATTGGCGATGGAAACCTTGATGCCCATGGTCTGCAACAACTCCTTCGCCACCATCTGATTGATTTGATTGTCTTCTACTAACAAAACATGTTCATCACGCAGTTTTGCCAGGATGTCGCTGGAGAGAGGTTTGTTTTTTTGATTGTCGTTGAGCGGGTTCTGTTTCCCGAGTGCCTGCAGGATGCCATCCAAAAGTTGCGAACGCGTGATCGGCTTGATCAAATATCCACCCGGACCGTCTCCGCCGGTCTGCTTCATCATTTCTTCGGCGCTGATCAGCAGGATGACGGGAATTTTCATCAGGCTGGGGGATTCTTTGATGTGCCGAATGGATTGCGATCCGTCCATGCCGTTAGGCATGGGCCAGTCCATAAGAATCAATTGAAAGGCGGCCTGTGGTTGCTCCAGTTGTTCCAGCCCGGCCTGCACCGATTGGGTAATCGTCACCTGGCAAGTGAAGGATTCCAGTGTACTTCGCAGGGCGGCCAATGTTTCGATATTGTCATCGATAACCAGAACCCGCAGTCCGCGCAGTTCAGGGGTAATTAAAAAGGGTGGTGGGTTTTCTGCGAGTGGGCAGCCGAACATGACCTCAAATGTGAAAACACTTCCATGTCCCAATTGGCTCTCAACCCTGATTTCGCCGCCCATGATTTTTACCAGGCGCTGGCTGATGGTCAGTCCCAGGCCGGAGCCGCCATATTTGCGGCTGGTGGAAGAATCGGCCTGGGTGAAGGCTTGAAACAGGTGTTCCAATTGGTCTACAGTCATTCCGATTCCGGTGTCGTGTACCGAGAATTCGATGGTGGCAAACCCGGTGGTTTGTTCGCGCAGCGTCGTCTTGACAATGACCTGGCCTTTTTCGGTAAATTTGATGGCATTCCCCACCAGGTTTATCAGCACCTGTTCCAAGCGTGAGGGGTCACCTGTCAGCAGGCGTGGGACATTTGGCGCGGTGTTGAAGATCAGTTCCAGGCCCTTTTCGTGGGCATGATATGCCACCGTGTTCGAGAGCCTGCCCAGCACCTCATCCAGGTTGAAATTTGCTGATTCGAGTTTCAGCTTTCCCGCTTCGATTTTCGAAAAATCCAGGATATCGTTGATGGTCGTCAGCAGGGTTTGGCCGGAAATTTGCAGGGTGTTCAGGTAGCTGCGTTGTTTGTCGGTTAGCTCGGTTTGCAGGACCAGTTGGGCCATACCCAGCACGCCGTTCAGGGGAGTGCGAATTTCGTGGCTCATGACGGCCAGAAAATCACTTTTGGCGCGGTTGGCGGCCTCGGCTTGCCGTGTGGCAACAATCAGTTCGGCAGTGCGTTTCTGAACAAGGTCTTCCAGGTGGTCGTGGTATAGCAGCAGTTCTGCCTGGGCCCGTTTACGCTCGTTAATGTCCACCAGCACGGCCCGGCACTCGAGCCCGACTGAATCATCTCGAATGGCTGACATCTGTACCCAAAACTCTGCGCCGCCTTTTTGCAGCTCGATTTCGCAAGTCTCTTTTTGCAGGCTATTAAATACTTTGTCCAGGAATATCCTGAAGCTGGGACGCGAGCTCAGCGCAACATACTGCCAGAATAGCTGATGGATTAATCTGGCGCGGGCAATCCCCAGCAAGTTTGACCCGCTCAGGTTAATGCGCAGGATCGCGCCATCGCGCGCCAGGCTGATATAACCCACCGGCGCAAAATCGTAAAGGTCAGTGTAATGCGCGAGCGCAGACTCTGCATCTGCGCGTGAGAGCCTCAGTTCTTCGTTCTGTAATTCCAGTTCGATCTGGTGAACCTTCAGTTCGTGGATGAGACGCTGGTTGTCCATTTCTTCCACAGATTGAACCGGCTGGCTGCCTGCGCTCAATGCGGATTCGGCCTGGGCGCGTAGTTCGGTGGAGGTTGAGAACAGGGGTTTCTTTTTCATGGCAGGTCGCTTGGATTGAAAAGGTTTACGGTTAAATTCCAGGATTTGAAATCTTATTTTATTTTACATCAAAAATCATAGTGCAATTGCGCCCGGCTTTTTTGGCGGCGTAGAGGGCCTGGTCGGCACGTAGGAGTAGAGCTTCAATGCTATCGGACGGTAATGCTTCCCCATCGGAATTCAGGCCATGGGTATGGATCGTTTGCGCAATGCCTATACTGATTGTCAGTTTGAGCGGGCCTTTGTCGGTATCTAACTGCATGGCGGCGATACTGGCGTGGATTCGTTCGGCCAGAGGCAGGGCTTCTTGCGCGGTGGTCTGCGGCAGCAGGATGACAAATTCGTCACCGCCATAGCGACCGATCAGATCGGCAGAACGGAGTTTGGCGCAGACAGCTTGGACGGTCTTAATGAGGGCCAGATCGCCGATGGCATGCCCGAAGGTGTCGTTGACGATTTTGAAAAGGTCAACATCAAAAAAAATCATCGAGAGCGGCGGTTGATAACGCATGGCAACATCGAATTCGCGGACGGCGAGTTTTAGCAGGGAACGGTGATTGTGAATGCCGGTTAATGAATCGGTACTTGCCATCTGTTCCAGTTCGGCATTTAATGCGCGGATTTTTTCATCAATTTCAATGCGATCTGACACATTGCGAATATTACATTGAATGACTTTTTGGTTATCCACCCAGTAAACATTACTGATGAACTCAACGCGGATCCAGTGCCCGTCAGCTGTTTCAAGCGGCAGGCCATCATAACGGACATAAAGATTCTCTTTTAACAATACCTTCGCCAAAATTAGTTGAATGAAATAGGGCTTTTCGAGTAAAGTTGAAGTCTTCCAAAACCCAACTTACCCGAGAAGCCCATGCCAGAGATTTTAGCACTATTACAGAACATAGCACCTCTTTTAGAGAAAACGACTTTGCGCCAGATGAGCCACGTCATTTTGGGCATGCTGACGGCCAATGGACGGGTAACCATGCTGGGTCTCTCCCGCTGGACTGAGAAAGGTGGCAGTTATCGGACCATCCAGCGCTTCTACCAAAGCACGCTGATGTGGAGTGCCATCCACTGGTTCTTATTTCGAGAACGGTTCTTGAGGCCTGTCGACGAATATATTGGAGCCGGAGATGAAACGGTCACCAGCAAAGCCGGAAAGAAAACGTACGGACTGGACCGTTTCTTTGCGGGCCTGCAACAAAAGGTCATTCCAGGCATCTCGTTTTTTGTCTTTTCCTTGATAAACGTCAACGAAGAGCATTCTTATCCGTTGCAGGCGACCCAAATCATCAAAAGTGCCGAAGAAAAAGCAGCCAGCAAGGCCAAAGCGGAAGCCAGAAAGGTCAAGCCGATCGGTGAAAAGAAAAAACCGGGCCGTCCCAAAGGCAGCAAGAACAAAGATAAGCAATCCGTCGTACTCAATGCTGAATCGTTGCGCATCCAAAGCGCACTGAAAAATTTTATTGCTACACTTGGTGTTTTCATCACTTTGAGATATGTAGCCCTAGATGGACATTTCGGCAACTATCCCAGCGCCTGGATGGTCAGACAAGAGAAATTGCACTTGATTTCCAAATTACGGTCCGACGCAGCGCTCAAAATAGCTTTTGTCGGCGAACATCCTGGTCCGGGTGCAAAGCCCAAGTATGGCGCAAAAATCGATGTTCACAAACTGGACATCCAATACTGGCAAGAAGCATCTTTCAAAGACGGTCTCCGAACCGACATCTACCAGGGCCAGTTCTGCAACACAGAGTTTGATTTTCCACTCAACGTGGTTATCATCATCAAGACCAATCTGATAACGAAAGCGCAGGCGCATGTGATTTTGTTCAGCACCGATTTGGATTTGGCTTACGACAAAATCATAAAATTCTACAGCCTGCGCTTCCAAATCGAGTTCAATTTTCGTGATGCCAAGCAGTATTGGGGCTTGGAAGATTTCATGAATGTCACGGAGACAGCGGTCACCAATGCGGTTAACCTGTCGTTTTTCATGGTCAACTTCAGCCATGCATTATTAGAGCCTTTACGAGAACACAATCCGGATTACAGCGTTTTGGACTTAAAATCGCGCTATCGCGGCTATCGTTATGCCGCCGAAACAATAAAAATGCTTTCGGAAAAACCTGATGCCATTTTATTGGCCGAGATATTTCAACATATTGCCCGTTTAGGCGCTATTCACCCGGCCTTTCTGCCGGTTTCAAGCCAGTAATTGGCGAAGGTATTGTTTTAACTCGATAAATTTTTCCTTGTTTGCGGCGATATCCTGGAAGATTCCAATCTCCCAGATCTCTTTTTCAAGGAACATGTTGTGGGAATAGCCCAGTAAATTGATTAAATAGGGATTTACATCCATGATCTTTCCGCTTTCTGCATCCAGGATCAGGACTCCGTCTCGCGCTGTTTCAAACAGGCGGCGATAGCGGACTTCCGAGGCAACCAGCTTTTCTTCAGTCCGTTTGCGCTCGGTGATATCCATTACCACGGCCTGACACTCTATTGTTTGCGCCGTGCTGCAACTGGCTTCGATCTGCACGCACACTGCAGCGCCATTGATCAGCAGGGCAACTTCGCAGGTCTGTTTCTCCGGGCTTGCAAATACTGTTTTTAGAAATGAGTTGAAAATCTGGCTTGATTGTCTGGCGAGATACTGCCCGAAGCGGCGCTTGATTAGTTTGGCGCGTGCCTGACCGAGCAGGGTTGCCCCGGCCAGGTTGGCTTGCCAGATTTCACCGCCCGGCCCGAGGGTAAAGTAGCCCACCGGCGCAAAATCATACAGATCGGTATACTGGCGTAGAAGTGTTTCAACTTCCGCGCGTGATCGGATCAATTCGTTATTTTGCAGCTCCAGTTCGATCTGATGCATCTGCAGTTCTTCAAGCACGTGCTGGTTGTCTGCTTCGTTCAGCGTTTGAGCCACATGAGAGCGTTTTTTCAAAATGGCTTCGGCCTGGGAGCGTATTTCAGGAATAGCAGCTGGAGTTGGAATTGATTTCTTGGGCATCGATTGCGGTTCCCTTTACTTGTTTTTCAGTAACTCGCGCAGGCGCGCTTCGCTGGCGCGCAGCTCAGCTTCCAGCTTTTTGGATGTGGTAATATCTGTAAAGGTGATCACAACCCCGTCAATTTTATTCTCAAGGGTGCGGTAGGGTAAGATGCAAGCCAAAAACCAATTTCCATCCGGGGTGGCAATCTCCCGTTCCACTTTGATCAGCGTGCGCAGCACCTCACGGGTTTCATCTGCCAGCTGCGGGTAGAGCAGGGATGAGGCGATATCAGTGACCGGACGGCCCACATCGCCAGCGATTAACCTGGTAACAATGGACGTCTGACTGGTGAAGCGCCGCACGCGCAGCTCAGTATCCAGGAAGAGTGTGGCAATCTTGCTGCTGTCCAGCAGGTTTTTCATGTCATTGTTGGTGTTTGAAAGCTGACCGACCCTGGCTTGCAGCTCGTTGTTAACCGTTTGCAATTCCTCGTTCATCGATTCCATCTCTTCTTTAGAGGTGGTCAACTCTTCATTGGTGGACTGGAGTTCTTCATTGCTGGATTGTAATTCCTCATTGGCAGATTTGAGCTCCTCCTGCGAGGTCTGCATCTCTTCGCGCACATTCTGGATATCCTGGCGGGCGTGATTGAGTTCAAGTTCCAGTTCTTCGTTATGTTCGCTGGTGAGGACGGTGTGGGGCTGTGACAAGTTTACGGTTTTTACCTGAGGCGGCAGTTCCACGTCGGTAAAGGTAATCAGCAACATTTCGCGCATGTTTTCGGATTCGCCAAATGGATGAAGGGTAACGTCCACCATTTGCGTGCCGCCATTGGTATCGACTGCCAGGCCTTTGATGGTCAGTTCGCCTTTTTCGCGCAGGACTTTATGATAAGCGCTGCTTAATTCATGCCGCAGGCCGTCGCGCGCCATGGAGATGATGTTCCAGTTGACTTTTCCCGAAGCGGGTTCCAGGTATTTCCCCGTTCGCCCGCTGATATAGAGAATGTCACCGTGCGCATTGGTCACGACCGCTGCCGGAGAGTATTTTTGAATGAGCAGTTTTTCCACCTGGGTTTGCAGGCTGGCTGGCGTTTTCTCAGGTCTGGGCGCGATAGCCTGGGTCGACGGAAACGCGGATGGGAATTCGACTCGTTCTTTTTGAAGAGCGGGAATTGGCATTTGCCGGTAGATGCGGATTTTGTCATCCAGGGCTTTGAACAGGTTGGTAAAACTGCCGATTGTCTCTGTGTTTCCCAGGATCAGGAAACCGCCCGGGTTCAAACTGTAGTGAAAGAGTGGTATCAGTTTTATTTGTAGTTCAGAGGTCAGGTAGATCAGCAGGTTGCGGCAGCTAATTAAATCCAAGCGGGTAAAAGGAGGATCCATGATCAGGTTCTGCTGCGCAAAGATGACCATCTCGCGGATGGATTTGGATACCCGGTAACCGCGTTCTGTGGGAACAAAGAATCGTTCCAGGCGTTCCGCCGAGACATCCGCGGCGATATCCTCAGAAAAGATACCTTCGCGAGCTTTGACGATGGCATCCTGATCCAGGTCTGTAGCGAAGATTTGCAGGTTGACCATTCTGGCGGGTTTGAGCTCATCGAGCGCTTCCTTAAACAGGATGGCCAGAGAATAAGCTTCTTCACCGCTGGAACAGGCTGGCACCCAGGCGCGCAAGACCTGGTTTGTCGACTGTCCGTTCAGCAATGTGGGCAGAGCTGCGCTTTTCAATAATTCCCAGGCGGTCGGATCGCGGAAGAAATTTGTCACCCCAATCAGCAGCTCGCGGAACAGCAGTTCCAGCTCCTGAGGATTTCCCTGCAGGTAGCGCAGGTAGCTGGCAATCCTGTCAATTTGATGCAATCCCATGCGCCGCTCGATGCGACGGTATAGGGTGTTCTTTTTGTAGAGTGAAAAATCATGGCCGGTTTGAGCGCGTAACAAAAGCACCACTTTTTCAAGGGTGCTCTCGGTTTTTTCGTTTTCACTCAGATCGGGTTGGGTGATCAGCGGGGCATACTGGAGATAGGCAAGGATGCGGGCGGGCAGGGCTTCAACCGGTGCGACGACATCCGCCAGCCCGGCTTCGATGGCGCTGACCGGCATGCCGTTAAATTTTGCCGAGGCGGGTTCCTGCACAAATGCCACGCCTGCTTTTTCCTTGATGGCGCGCAAGCCCAACGTACCGTCTGAGCCCATGCCCGAAAGGATTACGCCGATGCTGTATTCCAACTGGTCGGCGGCCAGTGAGCGGAAGAAGAAATCGATCGGCAGGCGCTGACCGCGTGGCCCAAGCGGTTCCTGCAGGTGCAGCACGCCGTGCAGTATTGACATGTCGTTGTTAGGGGGGATCAAGTATACGCAGTTTGGAACAATTGTGGTGCGGTCTTTGACCTGCACAACTTGCATGTCTGTACAGCGCTGCAGCAGTTCCACCATGATGCCCTTGTGGTTTGGGTCGAGATGCTGGACAATGACAACGGCGAGGCCACTGTCCACAGGTATGTTGCGGAGGAATAATTCCAGGGCTTCCAGTCCTCCAGCGGATGCGCCGATGGCGACGATCGGAAAACTGGCAGGGGGTATCAACGGCGGCGCATCCAGCTCGCTGGGTGGTTCAGGCATCATTTTCTTTTTATTGGTCATGGCTGCACCCACTCAAATTGTGTAATGATTCGCAAAAAAATATTATTATTGCCAGGGTTGAATAACTCGCAGGGCGAAAACCACCTTCTGATGACATGTAAGCCCTGGAGCTGTCTGTATCGTCAGCTTTAGTTGACTTTCACACCGTAAAGGAGGCTTCGGCCTGCCGGAACAAGTCCGGCAAGTTGCCCAGGAATACCTGGTGCGCCTGGTGCTCATTGTTTAAAAAAAGGTTTTTACAATGGTTTCTTATTATGGTATCACGTTTCATTCGCTATTGAAATGGATGTTTTACCATAGTTCTGCCATTCCCAAAATCAGCATCCCCCGTCGCCGTTGTCATCCGCTTAAACGGAGATTGCGATGGTCCCGGTTCCCGCATGAGGCCACGACCGGCATGGAACAAGAATGCGGGTGAGGGCAGTGCCATTATCGGGTTAAAACAATCTTAAATTTATTCGAAAAACCCACCCCCGGAGAGTATAATTATCCAAACATTTATTATATGTTTTCTGCAGCTCAATACCATTTCACTATCATTGCAGACTTTGGATTTGTTATTATGGCATCCGCAATTATCCTGATTATTACCATCCCGGTTGTATTTATCATCCTGTTGATCGCAAATAAAAACAGGATCAGACCTGGCGCGCCAAGTTTGATCCTGTTTGGGTTGGCTTTGCTATTTGCTGCCAGCGCAAATTTGCTGTTTTATCGAGTTGGGCGTTCGGGTGAATCGCTATTATTTTCACTAGGTTTGCTCAGCTTATCGATTGGCTATACAGCCATATTGACGTTTGTGATTCAATACATCCATTATGAAGGCAGGATCACCCGGCTTAATATCTTCCTGTTGGCGCTGGAACCCGTGGTCACACAGGTTTTGTTTTGGAGCAATCAGGGCAGGCTCTTTACCATCACGGAAATAAGCTCAGAGGGGATAAGATCGCTGTTGATCGAAAGCCCCTGGCTGAACGTTCATACCTTTTATGCAGATTGTTTGATGCTGACCGCATTTTTTCTGCTGCTACGCGATTTTAATTCCAGGTCGCTGGCTTACCGTCATCAAGTCAAATTCATTTTGATCGGGATTGGCATGTCAGTGACATTAAACCATTTGTTTATTTCTTCCAACGTGCTCAGCTCACAGGAGTGGAAGCTGGTGCCTCTTCTGATTACCGGCGTGTTGTTTTGCATGGGTTTTTTCAGAGCAGGTATTTTGGAGATTGTCCCGATTGCGCGTGAGAGCGTGGTCGAAAACATGGCTGATGGCTGGATTGTGCTGGATAAAGACAACCGCATTGTGGATATCAATGCTTCCGCCGAGAGAATAGTCGGTCTCACGCGTAAGGAGCTATCGGGTAAGCCCGCTGCCCAGTATTTGAGCAATTGGCCGAATGTATTAAACAGTCTGAACGATGCGCACGAAATGGATATCAAGGGCAGTGTCCAAAGAGGCGATGATTGGCTCTATCTCAATATCCATATTTCCACTTTGAATGACTCCACAAACCGGGAATTTGGAAAGTTGATCGTCTGGCGCGATATCACTGCGCGCCGGCTCTCGGAAGATGCCCGCCAGCGCGCGCGCGATGAAGTCTTTATTTTATTGCATTCGATCACCAGCGCAGCCAGCCGCGCCTTGAACCTGGATGATTTTCTTTCAGAAACCATTTTACAGATTGTTTATTCATCCAACAGCCAATCCATTGCTGTATATCTTTTTGATGAAGCGGAGCGCTCTACCCGCCAACGTAAATTGATTCTGACAGCCCATCACGGTCTTCCTATTTCTTATGAAAGCGGAATGGAGGTTGAGCCCGAAAGAATGGAGCTGTTCGCCAGGGTTCTTGCGCAAAAGAAGCCCTTGTTGGTTCCGGATGTACAATTCGATATCCGTTTGCCGGCGGTGGTGAGTGAACATGAGGATATGTGCTTGCTGGTTATTCCCATCCAGGTGGATGAGATTGCGTTTGGTGTGATTTGCTTGACGAAAAGCGGCTCACCTGTTTACATAGCCGATGAAATTACCCGCTTGACTACCGTCACTGATGAAATTGCATCATTTATATACAGCAACCGCCAGCGCCAATTATCCATTGCCCTGGCAGAGAGACAGCGCCTGGTGCGTGACCTGCACGACTCCGTTACCCAAAAGCTGAGCGAGCTGGTGGTGTTGGCAGAAGCCACCAGGAGCGGTATCCAGGCTGGTAAACTCGATACGCCCGGGCAGTTTATAGCCCTGATGGCCGACAGCGCGAGGCAGGCGCTTAAAGAAATGCGGCTTTTTATGTACCAGCTGCAGCCGGTCGACTTTCAGCGTGATGGATTGGCGACCGTTTTAAGGGACCGCCTGCTTGCAGTGGAAGCGCATGCCGGTATCGACACAAATTTGCACAGAGATAAAGATTTTTCACTGGAAATGGAACAGGAAATTGCTTTTTATTTTATTGCGCAGGAGGCTCTCAATAATGTTTTGAAACATGCCGGGGCCAAAAAGGTGAATGTTTTGCTCAGGCAGACTAAATTATCCAATATCCTGGAAATTGAAGATAATGGTCATGGCTTTGATCCGGGGCAACCCAATTCTGGCGGTATTGGCTTGCGCTCGATGCGGGAGCGCGCCGCTATCATCGGTGGAAAATTGAAAATCTCATCGTCGCCCGAAAAAGGCACCAGGGTGATCGTCACCGTAAAGCGCAACAAAAAAAATGAGGATGGCTATTAAAAATGAAAATAATTCGTATCGTTATTGCGGACGACCATCCTGTCATTCGGCTGGGATTGTCTGCCTCCATCGAACATCAATCGGATATGAAGGTGGTGGGGCAGGCTGGCAACGGGCTGGAAGCCCTGGCAGTGGTGAAGCACGAAAGACCGGATGTCATCCTGCTCGATTTGTCCATGCCAATACTGGGTGGTCTTGATGCTATCCCGCGCATTCTTGAAACTTCTCCAGAAACGAAAATCCTGGTGTTGACGAGTACGGCTGAGTCAGATCAGGTCATCAGAGTGCTCCAGGCGGGCGCCTCAGGCTATATTCTCAAGTATGCCGAATTCGAAAGGTTATGGGAGGCTATTCGCACAGTGGCGGATGGACAACAATACCTGAATCCAGCCATCGCTTTCCGGCTGGTGCATGAAATGATTCCGAAGTCTGATGTTTCGAAGCCCGAGCCTCCGAAGCCCGATGTTCCGAAGCCAGAGTCATCCAGGGCTAATGCTTTACCCAAACTTACCGGGCGCGAAACCCAAACATTGCTGTTGTTGGCGCAGGGCAAGAGCAATGACGAGATTGCCGAGAAAATGGTGATCAAAACAGATTCGGCTGCAAAAAACGTCGGTAATTTATTACGGAAGCTCAACCTGGAAAACCGCACCCAGGCCGCGCTTTATGCCGTCAATAATGGACTGGTCAACGCGGATGATTCTTTCAAGAAATAACGTCTCGGCTGGGTTCCGGCTCGCTTCCTCTTGTGGGTATGTGCCTGTTCCAGCACATAATCCACCATTTTTTCCGGGATGTTCACTCCGGTAGTGGTGATGCTGTTGCGAAATTCCATGGTGTGATTGATTTCGTTGATGGTCAGCCCGCTTTCGGTCTCGAAGAGATCAAGCGCCAGCAGACCGCCGCCGACAGCCCGCGCTGCGCGCCGGCACAGATCGGCAATTTCGTCCGTGATTGGGCAGTTCGATGCGATCCCGCCACGTGCGGTGTTGGTGATCCAGCTGTCCGATGAGCGGTAAATCGCGCAAATTGGTTCTTCACCGATCACGAAGGCGCGGATGTCGCGCCCGGGTTTGTTGATATATTCTTGAACATAAAAAACCTGGTGGTTTACCCCCAGGGTAGCTTTATGTTCGATCAACGCCTCGGCAGTTGAGCGGTTATCCACCTTGGCGAGTAATCTTCCCCACGACCCAACAACCGGTTTGAGCACGCACGGATAACCGATGGCCTCCACGGCTGCCAGCGCGGCTTCCTCGTCAAAGGCCATCAACACACGCGGGGTTGGGATGCCCTCGCGCGCCAAAAGCTGGCTGGTGACATATTTATCCCCGCAGCGCTCTGCCACCACGGATGGGTTGACTACCGGGATGCCGTGCGCCTCGAAGATGCGCGAAATATACAGCCCGCGTGAGTACGAGATTGAACGTTCAAAGACGACATCGACGGCGTCCGGCAGTTCTGAAATGTCAAAGAAGCGTTCGCCATCCATGATGCGTACGATTTCCACATCCGGGCGGCGGCTTAATTCTTCCAGTAATAATTTTTCTTCAGTACGTAAGCGGGTCATTAAAATTCCAACTCGGGTCATGGCATTATCCTTTTTTTGTGAATGAATGTTTCAAGAGTTCGCGGGGATAAGTTCCCTGCTCAAAACGAGAAAGTTGGATGAAGCCAACTCCATCCTTAGTGCACCAGGGCTTGCGCTCATAAGCGGAGCTCATGTCAATTTATGAGAGATTCTGGCTGCCTCCACTGCTGCTGCGGGTGTATTTTTTCAGGATGACGCGGGTTTCGGTGCGTTTGACACCCGTAACGGTGCGCAGCTCTTCGATAAGGTTGTTCAGCGCCATCACGTTCTCTACGTTTACAAGTGCGCTGATGTCATATTCGCCGGTGACCTCGTAAACATTGCTGACATTTGTAAAACTGCGCAGGCGGCGCACGACCGCGGAAGTGTAGACATGCGACTCAACCTCCAGCATCACCAGCGCGTTGATGTCGTGCGGGATGACGTCGATCTCCCTGCCTGTTACCTGCTCGGCGATCTCGATAATATCGGTATCAAACAGTTGTTTGCGGTTATCACCCATGTTTTTGATGCGCATGACGATCACTTCCAGCTCGGCTGGGCTGACTGCAATGCTATATTCCTCCAGGCGAGCTGCCACGGCGCTCTTACCCGTGTATTTGTCGATAACGATCTTGCGCTCGCGCCCGATCATGGCGGGGTCAAAGGGTTCATAAGTGCGCGGATCCTTGAGAATCCCGTTGGTATGCACGCCGCTTTTGTGTGTGAAGGCGTTTTGCCCGGTGATGGGTTTGTTGGGGGCCAGAAAGAAACCTGAGACCTTTTCAAGGTAGGATGAAATCTGCACTAACGGCTGGATATTGAATTTGCGCTCATCTTCAAAGTTGTGGAAGGCCATTACTGTTTCCGCCAGGTCCGGGATGCCCACCCTTTCGCCCAGCCCGTTGACGGTGGTGTGGATGCAGTCCGCCCCGGCGCGGATGCCCGCCATGGCATTGGCGAGTGCCAGCCCATAGTCGTTGTGGCAGTGCAGGTCAATTTTGCACGACAGCAGCCGTTGGCGCAGCGCGGATACGCGTTCAAACATGATGTGCGGCTGCATAATGCCGAGTGTATCGGCAAAACTGATGCGGTCGGCGCCAGCCTGGATGGCGGCATTACAGACCTGCACCAGGAAGTCGAAATCGGTGCGGGTGGCATCTTCGGGGGTGTAGCGCACCTTTAATCCCAGGCTGCGCGCATAGGCGATATGTTCGCAGATCAGATCAAGGGCCTGGTCCTGAGTCTTATGCAGCTTGGCATCCAGGTGGATTTTCGATGTGGCGTAAAAAATGGCGACACGGTGTGCGCCGCAGTTCTTCGCCCTGTCTATGCTGGGGCGTGATGCGACTGAATGAGCGATGATCTCTGCCTTCAACCCCAACCCTGCGATCCGTTCGATGGCTTTTGCAACGCTTGGTGATACGGATGGGTCGCCAGCCTCGATCATGTCCACGCCGATCTGATCCAGCATGCGGGCAATTTCGATTTTTTCATCGATGGTAAAGTTGACATAGGCGGTCTGTTCGCCTTCGCGCAGGGTGGTGTCCAAAATTTCGACCATGAATGTTGTGCTCCTTCTTTGCCCGTGCAGAACCGGGTACCATGTTTGTGTTGTGACGCCAGAAAGATGCCCGGAAAATAAAAACGCGCTCTCCGATGTCGGAGAGCGCGCTGGTTACAGGGGATGAACGGGCAGGTTGACTGCCGGTGATCTTATGAAATCCTGTTTAACCAACAAATGCCCACAAATCCGATCACCGAAGTAATGGAAGTGGGCTGTCGCTTAGCCTTGGCCTCATAAGCAGTTGGAGTAAAAACGTTTTTCATAATGGCGGCATTTATACTTGTCATTATCTCATTTGTCAAGAATAAAAGCGGGGCAATTTCTCAATACACCGGCAAATACTTTTCCAGTTCCCAGCCGGTCACTTCCAGGCGGTAATCTTCCCATTCCAGTCTTTTAGCGCTGATAAAGCGCTCAAAGGTGTGCGCGCCTAATGCTGCGCGGATGACATCATCGTTCTCCATCGCGTCCAGGGCCTGACTTAAGGATTTGGGCAGGATGGCCTGCGAGACCTTGCTGTGCGTATCGAGCAAGTAGATATTCTCATCGGCGGCATCCGGAACCGGAAGTTCGCGGCGGATGCCGTCCAGACCGGCCGCCAGCATTACGGCAAAGGCCAGGTAGGGATTGCAGCTTGGGTCCGGGTTGCGCAGCTCAATGCGGGTGGTCTGAGTGGATGTGGCGCGCGGAACGCGGATCAGGGCTGAGCGGTTGATGCGCGCCCAACTGATGGCGACCGGGGCTTCATAACCTGCCACCAATCGTTTGTATGAATTGACCAGCGGTGCCAGGATGGCGCACATCCCCTTGGCGTGAGCCAGTTGACCGGCGATGAAGTGCTTGGCAATTTTGGAGAGACCATGCGCGTCACCGGGGTCGCCGAAGGCATTTTGCCCCGAGGCCAGGTAGGTCAGGCTCTGGTGGATATGCATGCCGCTGCCGTTGACGCCGCGAATGGGCTTGGGCAAGAAGGTGCAGTACAGCCCATTTTGCTGCGCAATGATCTTGAGCGCCACCCGCATGGTGACGGCGCTGTCGGCGGTGGTCAGTGCATCTGAATAATGAAGATCAATTTCCTGTTGGCCGTGGGCACTTTCGTGGTGCATCGCGTCCACGCGGATGCCGAAATTTTTCAGCGCGGCGGTCATCTGGCGGCGCAAACCGGCCGCCATGTCGGAGGGGGCATCGAAATAGCTGGCGCTGTCGTGCGGCACCGGCGGGATAAGCCTGCCGTCCGGGCCGGGTTTAAGCAGGAAAAACTCCAATTCAGGGCCGGTATTGTAGCGGAAGCCCAAGCCTTCAGCCTGGGCGATGGCGCGTTTCAATACGGAGCGCGGGTCACCCTGAAAGGGCTGCCCATCGGGGGTATATACATCACAGATCAGGCGCGCCGTGGCGTCCTCACCGCTCAACCACGGCAAGATCGAAAAGGTGGAGGCTTCTGGCTGCAGATGCATGTCACTTTCTGCCACGCGCGCAAAACTTTCGATGGAGGAACCATCGAACCAGATGCCTTTTTCCAGGGCTTCGTGTAGTTGATCGGACGGAATGGTGACATTCTTGACGATGCCGACCACATCGGTAAACTGCAGGTCGATGAATTTTATTTGGGCCTGCTGTGCCTGACCGGTGATTTCTGTGATGATCTCTGGGGAAATGTTCATGGATACTCTGTATTTTTTACTTTACGCGGTGGTTGTGCTTTTAAGGACTGCCAGCGAAAGGCTTAACAGGATGCCAGGATGGGGATGATAAACAGGGCTCTGACGTGTTTTTTTGCCGGGGCTATCGAAATTTATCGAAGTCTTTGCAGCGCCAGGGCCAGCGCCACAATGACCGCCATGATGAGAATCGCTATTCCAACGGCTTTGATGACTTGCGATTGCAGCATGGATGGGCCGTTGCTGGGTGATTTCTTTTCCATTTTATCGAGAATGGCGAGGTCGACGGTTTCTGGATCGTCGAAAGCCTCCATCAGTGCCGTCATGCTGGGGAAGCGTTCTTCAGGATCGCGTGCCAGGGAGCGGGCGGTAATGGCGGCCAAAGCTGGCGTAATGGCCGGGTTGGCGCGGTCCAGACGCGGGGCGGGATGGTTGAGATGCTGTGCCATCACTGCCATGGTTGAATCACCCGTGAAGGGCGTTGTTCCGGAAAGCAATTCATAAAGGATGGTGCCCAGCGCGTAAATATCGGTGCGCTGATCGCCGCGTTGGCCTTCAATCTGTTCGGGGGCCATGTAATCCGGGGTGCCCATTACGGCGGACAGGTTGGAGTAGGTCACGCGGTGCGAGCCCCTGGTCAGTGCCAGGCCGAAATCCATGATCACGGGTTGGCCCTGCGATGTGACCAGGATATTTTCTGGTTTTAGATCGCGGTGGATGACGCCGTTTTGATGGCAGTAGGCCATGCCGTCGGCAATTTTTCGGATCAGGGCAACCGCCTGTTCGGGTAGGAAGGGCTGCGCGCTGGAATTTATCAGCTCCCTCAAGGATTGTCCGTTGACAAATTCAGTTACCAGGTAGGGGATGCGGTTGTACTTGCCGGAGCCCATCCCGCGCAAAATGGCCGGGTGGGAAAGGGTATTCAAAACTTCCAGCTCGCGTTGGAAGCGTTCGTACTGGGCCGGGTCGCCGATCATGGATTGGTCCGGTACCTTGATGGCAACATCACAGCGGCGCACCACGTCATAGGCCCGGTAAATATCACTCATGCCCCCCTGGGCCAGGTGTGCTTGGATCTGGTATTGATCGAATTGGTCGCCAATTTGTAGCATTCTGTCGGAAATTATAGCATGATTGTTCATGTTCATTTTCTCAAGAAACCCAACCAGCTGCCGGTTTTATGGGGTTCGTCATCAAAGCTGTGGTAACGGAAACCGCGGATTTGGATGGCGACCACGGAGCAGTTGTCGTCGGTTTTGTTGGCAACTGCCAGGTTCACCAGGTCATTGACAAGCGCGTGAGCATGCTCTGCCTGGTCTGAACTTTTTGCAAAGACAGGGTCTTCGATAACCGACCAAACCCCATCGCTGCACAGGATGATTCTATCGCCCACATGGAGATTGGTCTGGGTCAATTCGGGTTGTGCGAATAACGCCAGCCCAACCGCGCGCGTCAGCACCGAACGTTTTTCATGGGTGCGAAGGCGATCAGGCGAGATCAGCCGCGCGCGCACCATTTCGCCCACAGTGGTGTGGTCCGTCGTCAGCAAGGTGGCCCGACCGTGCCGGATAAGGTATGCGCGGCTGTCTCCGATGTGCAAAAGGTTAAGCAGATTGCCGGTGATATAGGCCGCGGTCAGGGTTGTGCCCATGCGGACATTATCCAATTGCTGTGAGGCCTTATAGACTTCAAAGTTTAATGTCTCAAAGGCCTGCTTGAGCACCTTTTTGGGAGGTGTGGAAGGTTCACAGGCGCGCACGGTTTTGACCAGGTGCTGCAGGGCCAGCGAACTTGCCAGCGCACCATTGGCATAGCCTCCCATGCCATCCGCCACGGCATGCAGGCAGCCAGCCGCTGAAGGGGCGCTGCTGCCCGGCAGGAGGATGGCATCCTGATTATCCTCGCGGGCTGGGCCGGTGATGCTCAGCCCGGCGGATTCGAATTCTGTTAGAGTAAACTGTTTTGCCAAATACTCACCATATTTTGGAAGACGGATGAGACCGGATTGGATGGATTTTTGCTTGAACCAGATGCAAGGCATGGTACCCGGTTCTGCACGGGCACTGTTCCTTCCCCCTCATTTGGATTTATAGGGGGGAAGGCTGGGATGGGGGCGCGCTTGATCTAATCCTTGAATGCCATGGATGCAGTCGACGGGATTATGGCATGGCCTTTGCGGGCGCTGGTGATTACCAGGTATCCAATGCTCAGAACCAGCCAGCCGATCGAGATTGCCAGGGCAAGATAGGTGGCCTGGGCAGTGGTTCCGCCTGAAACCACACCGATGACGAAGATTGCCAGTACCATGATCACATTGACGATTAAACCGAGGGTGGGAATGATGGCGTGTTTGAAGAAATTGAAGGCGTTGTTGCCGATGAAAGCCACCATCGTCAGGCCGCAGATCAGGGCGTATAACACGAACGTGCCCAGGTTGGATGCCAGCGTGATCCCAGTCAGCGTCATGACGCCGCCCAAAACGCCGACTGTGCCAATGATCCCTGATATCACCACCATCATGATCACGCCGTAGAACGGTGTCGCGTATTTGTCATGCAGCATGCCCATGATATCGGGCATTTCAGAATCTTGTGCCATTGCAAAACTGATGCGCACGCCAGTATTCATGGCTGCCAGTGTGGTTCCCAGGATGGCGATGGCTACACTGGCGGCGATCACCAGCATAAAGGCGAAGCCGTTGCCGCCTAAAAGAGTATTCCCGATCTGGATGGCCATATCGCCGATGGGTGCGCCTGAAACAGCCGCGGCGGCGATGCCTTTGAGACTGCCATCTGCCGATACCAACCTGTCGCTCAAGGCATAGTTGGCTGCAAAATATTCCAGCAAGTAGGCAAACAAGCCCTGGATAACCAGTGACAGGATCACGCCGCGTGGGATATCGCGCTTGGGGTTTTTCGCCTCGGCCGCAAAAGCGGTGGAGGATTCAAACCCGACCAGGATCAGGATGGCGATGGTGGATTGGAATAACATGCCGGCGAAGTTGTGCGGCAAGACGATCGAACTCGCCACCGGGTGGTACCACTCCGCCGCGGCAATCCCGAGCGGATTCTGGTAGCGGAAGAGAATCGCGAGAACTGAAAAGACCACCAGGGCTGTTAGTTGAATGATATTGATGATGATCGAGGCGGTGGTTGAGCCGCTGATGCCGCGCATGGCAATCAGTCCAACCACGGCTGAGAAGGCCCAGGCGATCACGACCTGGCTCCAAATTGGCAGTGCCAGGCCAAATTGGCCCGCCAGATAGGTTACCAGCACGGCGAAAAATGCCACCATCACGCCAGGGTAAACCCAGTAAAAAAGGTGAGCAGCCCAGCCGGTGATAAATTTTGCCAGGCGCGCCCAGCGGCGATGGTGTGGTTCTTCGCGGTCAAGGAAGGCTTTTTCAGCGAAGTAATAGGCGCTGCCGCTGCCGGCTTCCGGATAGCGTTTGGCCAGTTCTGCGAAGGAAAACGCAGTCAGGAATGCCACCACCAGAGCGGCAATGATGCCGGTCCACATATCCAGGGCCGTGCTGCCGCCGCTTCCGTCCAGGTTGGCAGCTTGTAATTGGAAAGTCATCCACAAAAATGCGCCTGGTGCGATCAGAGCCATGGCGTTGACGGTTACCCCGGTCAGTCCCAGGGTTTTCTTCATGACGGGTGTAGATGGCGTTGACATATTTTCCTCCGATCAAAGTGTTGAATAGACATCTTTTATCCTGGTTATTATTGTATTTTTCAACCATTGGGAAATCTATACCCCAAATGGAGCATATTTCTACCGGTTTGGATGGTTGGAAATTTTAAAAGTACCCGTTTGGGTAATAAAATCCTACGATCAGGTCGTTGCGAGGTGAGCGCTTTCCTCACCGTGGCTATTTTTTTTGGCGGGTGGGGATTATCGCGTTGATGCAAACTGCTGCCTGCATCGAGATTTGAGATCATTTCTCGCTGTAAGATGAGAAAACCCCTGGAATCAAAACTCCTGCCCCTGGGCAGTGTTGTGTAAAAGAAAAAAGATGGCGTAATATACCCCAAATGGGTAATAATCATTTTGAATAGGATGGGGTAAGATTAACATTTAAATATTCGCGAAGATGTAAATCATTTGTATGCATTTCTGCGCACTAAAGGGTGCGCAGAAATGCATACAAGCTCAGCCATGTATGTGGTTTGTTCCCCAGGAGGAGCAGTGAAAAAGAAAACAGGAGGTGATCACCAGCCGGGCTTACCCGGCGTGCCGTCGAAACAGGGTTTGTATGACCCACACTTTGAACATGATGCCTGTGGTGTCGGCATGGTGGTCAACATTGGCGGTAAAAAATCACATGAGATCATCCGGCAGGCGCTGACCGTGCTCGCCAACCTGACCCATCGCGGTGCGCGCGGTTCGGAGGTTAACACCGGCGATGGCGCAGGAATCCTGATGCAGATGCCGCACGCTTTCTTAAAGCGCAAGGCTGAGCGGCACGGCTTCAGCCTGCCGGAACCGGGTCACTACGGCGTTGGGATGATCTTTCTGCCCCCGAATGTCAATCACCGGCGCGCCATCGAGATCCAATTCGAGAAGATTATCGCTTCCGAAGGTCAGCGCGTACTGGGCTGGCGGACGGTAAAAGTAAACAACTCAGCCATCGGGAACGCTGCCCGGCGCGCCGAACCGAAGATGCGCATGATCTTCATTGCCCGCAACCCCGCTATCCCCGATGACATGGCCTTTGAACGCAAGTTGTACGTCATCCGCAAACGCGCCGAAAACGAGATCCGCTACGGCGACCTGTTCGAAGGCGGCGAATTCTTCTACATTGCCAGCCTGTCTTACAAGACCCTGATCTACAAGGGCATGCTGGTTTCTGATCAGCTGCAGGGGTACTTTCTCGATTTGAACGAAGCGGATATTGAAACGGCCCTGGCGCTGGTGCATTCGCGCTTCAGCACCAACACCTTCCCCAATTGGGAACGCGCCCACCCATATCGCTACATCATCCACAACGGCGAGATCAACACCCTGCGCGGAAATGTGAACTGGCTGCGCGCCCAGGAAAATATGTTCCAGACCGAATTGTTTGGCAGCGACATGAAGAAGATCCTGCCCATCATCCGGCAGGATGGCAGCGATACCGCCATGTTTGATAACTGCCTGGAATTTCTGACGCTTGCCGGGCGCTCCCTGGCGCATGTGATGATGATGATGATCCCTGAGCCGTGGTCGCACCATGACAGTATGGCGGATGACAAACGCGCATTCTATGAATATCACGCCAACCTGATGGAGCCGTGGGACGGCCCGGCGGCGATGGGTTTTACCGATGGAATCATGATTGGCGCCATGCTGGACCGCAACGGCCTGCGCCCCTCGCGCTATTACGTCACCAGCGATAACCTGCTGATCCTGGCTTCGGAAGTGGGCGTGTTGGATATCCCCCCGGAAAGAGTGGTCTATAAGGGCCGGCTTGAACCGGGCAAAATGCTGCTGGTGGATACCAGTGCCGGGCGCATCATTGATGACGAAGAGATCAAGCATCAAATGGCCGCCGAGCAGCCCTATCGCGATTGGTTGAATAAATACCAGGTGCGCTTGCAGGATGTGGCCGATCCGAAACCCGAAACCGTGATGCGTAGTGACCCGGCCACGCTGCTGCAGCGTCAGCGCGCCTTTGGGTACACGAGTGAAGAAATGCGCCTGCTGATCGCGCCGATGGCCCAGGATGGGATTGAACCGATTGGCGCGATGGGCAACGATGTGCCGTTGGCGGTCTTGTCCAGCAAACCCAAGCTGCTCTACAGTTATTTCAAACAGCTTTTTGCCCAGGTGACCAACCCACCGATCGATTCGATCCGCGAGGAACTGGTTATGTCCACCGAGGTGATGGTTGGTGCCGAAAGCGATCTGCTGCATCCATCCCCGCAGAGCTGTCACCAGATCCGCCTGGATTATCCCTTCTTGACCGACCAGGCCCTGGCAAAGATACGGCATAGCAAGATACCCGGGTTTGCCGCCATCAGCCTGCCGATTCTGTTCAAGGCTGGTTCGGATGGTATGGGGCTGGAGCAGGCGCTGGAAGAAATGTTTCATGCTGCGGATGCCGCCATTGCGCGCGGTTTCAACCTGATCATCCTGTCTGATCGCGGCATCGACAAGGCGCATGCCGCCATCCCGGCCCTGCTGGCGGTTTCTGGTCTGCATCACCACCTGATCAATCAGGGTACGCGCACGCAGATCGGCCTGATCCTGGAAAGCGGCGAGCCGCGCGAGGTGCATCATTTTGCGGCGTTGATCAGTTTTGGCGCCACGGCTATTAACCCCTATATGGTGTTTGAAGCACTTGAAGACATGATCAAGCAGGGGGTGATCCTCAACCTGGAGTATAAACAGGCTGTCAAGACCTATATCAAAGCCGCTGTCAAGGGTGTGGTCAAGATCATCTCAAAGATGGGCATTTCATCCATCCAGAGTTACTGCGGGGCGCAGATCTTTGAGGCGCTGGGCATCCATCAGCGTGTGATCGATAAATACTTCACCTGGACACCCTCCCGGATCGGCGGCATTGATCTGGATGTGATCGCCACCGAGGCCGAAATGCGCCACAGGGATGGCTACGCTGAGATGGCTACTGCGCCCACCAGCCTGGAGACGGGGGGTGAGTACCAATGGCGGCAGGATGGCGAATACCATCTCTTCAACCCCAAGACTATCCACACCCTGCAGCAGGCTTGCCAGACGGGTAATTACCCCCTATTCAATGAATTCTCGCGCCAGATTAATGAGCAAAACACCCAGCTCGGCACACTGCGTGGGCTGCTTGAATTCAAATTCACAGCCCAACCGGTTTCGCTGCAAGAAGTTGAATCAGTCGATTCGATCTGCCGACGTTTTAAGACTGGTGCGATGAGTTACGGTTCCATCAGCCAGGAAGCCCACGAGGCCCTGGCGATTGCGATGAACCGTATCGGTGGCAAGAGCAATACCGGGGAAGGCGGTGAAGACCCGCTGCGCTACATTCCGCTGCCAAACGGCGATTCCAAAAAGAGCGCCATTAAACAGGTGGCCTCGGCGCGTTTTGGCGTCACGAGTGAATACTTGATGAGCGCCCAGGAGATCCAGATCAAGATGGCCCAGGGCGCCAAGCCGGGCGAGGGCGGGCAGCTTCCGGGCCGCAAGGTCTACCCGTGGATCGCCAAGGTGCGTTATTCGACCCCCGGGGTTGGGTTGATCTCGCCGCCGCCGCATCACGATATCTATTCGATTGAGGATCTGGCCGAGTTGATCCATGATCTCAAGAATGCCAACGAGCAGGCGCGCATCAATGTCAAGCTGGTCTCGGAGGTGGGGGTTGGCACGATTGCTGCGGGTGTGGCCAAGGCGCATGCGGATGTGGTGCTGATCAGTGGCTACGATGGCGGCACGGGTGCATCGCCGGTCAGCAGCATCAAGCACGCCGGGCTGCCGTGGGAACTTGGGCTGGCGGAAACGCATCAGACCCTGGTGCTGAATAATTTGCGCGACCGGATCGTGGTGGAAACGGACGGGCAGCTGAAGACGGGTCGGGATGTGGTGATCGCGGCTTTGCTGGGCGCAGAGGAATTCGGTTTTGCGACCGGGCCGCTGGTGGCGTTGGGCTGCATCATGATGCGGGTGTGTCACCTGGATACCTGTCCGGTGGGGGTGGCGACTCAGAACCCTGAGTTGCGCAAGAATTTCAGGGGTGATCCGCAGTTTGTGGTGAATTTTATGCATTTTATTGCCCAGGAGATGCGCGAATTGATGGCCCAGCTGGGTTTTCGCAGCATTGATGAGATGGTGGGGCGTTCGGACCGGCTGCAGATGCGAACAGCGGTGGCCCATTGGAAGGCCAAGGGGCTGGATTTCTCTGAGATGCTCTACCGTCCAGAAACGGAGGACGATCCTGAGGCGGGTGGGCGCCCAGGCAAGATCCGCCAGGATCACGGTCTTGAGAAATCACTTGATAAGCGTGTGCTATTAGACCTGTGCCGGTCCGCGCTTGAAAACGGTACGCCGGTGGAAGCCCGGCTGCCGATCCGCAACATCAACCGCGTGGTGGGAACCATTTTGGGAAGCGAAATTACCAGGCGCTACGGCGCGGCCGGCTTGCCGGACGATACTATCCGGCTGCACTTCCGCGGCTCGGCTGGTCAGAGCTTTGGGGCATTCATTCCAAAGGGACTGACTTTGATGTTGGAAGGTGATTCGAACGATACTATTGGCAAGGGTCTTTCGGGGGGGCGCATTATTGTTTATCCCCCGGGTGGGTCGACTTTTGCCCCGGAGAGCAGCATCATCATCGGGAACGTGGCCTTTTACGGGGCTACCAGCGGTGAGGCCTACATCAGCGGGGTGGCGGGCGAACGTTTCTGTGTGCGCAACAGCGGCCTGCACGCCGTTGTGGAAGGGGTGGGAGATCATGGCTGTGAGTATATGACAGGGGGGCGCGTGGTGGTGCTTGGCCGGACCGGGCGCAACTTTGCTGCCGGCATGTCCGGCGGGATTGCCTATGTCTTTGATGAGAAGGGTACTTTTGCGCAAAACTGCAACACGGAAATGGTCTCGCTGCAGGAACTGGGCGACCCGGCTGAAATTGATGAACTGGAGGCTATGATCCGGCGTCACACCGTGCTGACTCACAGTCCGCTGGCGGGGCGCATCCTGGCAAGCTGGAAGTCGTCGCTGCGGAAGTTTGTGCGGGTCATTCCGAAAGATTATGAGCGCATGTTGGAAGCCTTCAAAGAAGTCCAGGCCTCTGGTTTGAGCGGCGAGGCCGCGGTCATGGCGGCTTTTGAATTGAACAAGAACGACCGAACGCGTGTGAGCGGAAATTAAGGAAGGATGGCACAATGGCAAAACCCGGTGGCTTTATGGAATATGGTCGCGAATTACCCGCCGACCGTATTCCAACTGAACGGATACATGACTGGCAGGAATTTCACCTGCCTTTTCCTGAAGAGAATCTTAAGCGTCAGAGCGCGCGCTGCATGGATTGCGGCATCCCGTTTTGTCATAGCGGCGCGATCATCTCTGGGATGGCTTCTGGGTGCCCGGTCAATAATCTGATCCCGGAGTGGAATGATCTGGTGTATAAGGGTCTGTGGCGTCAGGCGCTTGAGCGCCTGCTCAAGACCAATAACTTTCCCGAGTTTACCGGCAGGGTTTGCCCGGCACCGTGCGAGGGTTCGTGCACCCTCGGGATTAATGATCCGCCGGTGACCATCAAAAACATCGAGCAGGCCATTATTGAGAAGGGCTTCGAGCAAGGTTGGATTGGCCCGCGACCGCCGCTGGAACGCAGCGGTAGGAAGGTGGCGGTGGTCGGTTCCGGCCCGGCTGGGCTGGCTTGCGCCGACCAGTTGAACAAGGCCGGGCACATGGTGACCGTTTTCGAGCGCGCTGACCGTATCGGAGGGCTGCTGATCTACGGTATTCCCAATATGAAGCTCGATAAGGCGGTGGTTAAGCGGCGGGTTGATTTGATGGCGGCAGAGGGTGTTATTTTTATGCCCAACAGCGAGGTTGGTAAGAATTACCCCGCTGAAAAACTGGTTTCTGATTTTGATGCGGTGGTGTTGTGCGGCGGCGCGACCAAACCACGCGATCTGCTGCTGGAGGGGCGTTCGTTAAACGGCATTCATTTCGCGATGGAGTTTCTGCAGGGCAGCACCCGGCGGCTGTTGAATGCGGATCCGCTGCCCCTTATCTCTGCCGAGGGTAAGGATGTGATTGTGATCGGCGGCGGTGATACCGGCACGGATTGTGTGGGCACGTCGCTCAGGCAAAACTGCCGCAGCCTGCTGCAGTTGGAGATTCTCAGCCGCCCGCCGGATACGCGCCAGGCGGATAATCCGTGGCCGGAATGGCCCAAAGTTTACAAGCTGGATTATGGTCAGGAGGAGTTCAAGGCGCTGTACGGGCAGGATCCGCGCAATTATTCGGTCACTGCCAGGCGTTTCGTGGGTGACGAGAACGGCAATTTGCGCGAGGTGCATACCGTGCAGGTGGAGTGGGTGCGGGATGCCAACGGGCGTCTTGGCCCGCAGGAGATCCCTGGCAGCGAGCAGGTTTACCCGGCGCAGTTGGTGCTGCTGGCAATGGGTTTCCTGGGGCCGGAGGATACTGTGCTCGGCGCGTTGGGCGTGGAACGCGATGAACGCAGCAATGCCAGGGCCGAATATGGCAAGTTTGCCACCAATCGGGCGGGTGTCTTTGCCGCCGGTGACATGCGCCGCGGGCAGAGCCTGGTCGTCTGGGCCATCAACGAGGGTCGGGGCGCGGCACGCGAATGTGATCGCTACTTGATGGGAGGGTGACAGGTTATAATGATTTGTCTGAACCGGCCCTGCTAGAACGGGCACTATCGCAGATTTAGATGATTACGCCTCGTGCTGGAACCGGGACTATCGCAGATTAGAGCAAGTGCAAGAACCCCTATATTGTGATCTTCCTGTCATACGAGCAAGGAGCACGTCAATGAATTTTCTTTTTGGAAAGAAACCAACCGTTAACGCATTTGCCGAAATCCTGGAAGATGGCCGCGCAATTGGAAATCAGGAAATGAAGAAGACCAAATATAACGATTTTTCCGGCAAGGAACCGCTGATCGAGATTCTGGTGCGGGTTCAGCCGGATAATGAGCCGCAGTTTGAAGCAAAAATGAAGGCAGGTGTTTTATTGTCTTTTTTACTGAAAGCGGGTGTGCGTGTGAAGGTCAAATATGAACAGGGCACGCACCAGCACCTTCTCCTGGATGATGAAAACCAGGCGATCGTGGAGCGCAACCCGCAGTTGATCAAAAAATAGAACAATCCTGTGACCGTGCTGGAACCGGGACTATCGCGTGTCTGAACTGCAGATTTACGCAGATTTAGATGATTACGCAGATTAGAGCAAGTGCAAGAGCTAGAAGCTAGAACCGGGACTTTCGCAGAACCGGGTGCCATGTTAATTTGGGTAGGATCTGTATTGCGCGCAAAATGGGGTGAAGGAACTCAGGAGTATGTGATCACTCCTTGCTGATGAAGTTCCTGGAGTTCCCGCTCCAGGCGGAGAAGAACCTTGTCTGGGGCATGGTTGGAAAAATAGCCTCGATAAAATTCTTTCAGGTCGGATAATTTCAAGCGTTCGCCGGCAAGGATCTTGACGATCGGTTTCATGGTTGTAGTGATGGGTATGCTTTTAAATTGACTTTGATTTATTTTGATCAGGAATGGGCCAACTGTGTTTCCCAATAGGTCCTTTGACTGCTCAATAAACAGCGCCTTGTGTGATAAACCAATCAGCGGGTCTGCGCTCAGGATGGGCGGGCGCTGTTTATTCCCCGTGGAAGACTTTCCCGAAAAGATGAGATGATCCTGATATTTTTCGAAGAAATTCTCACACCAATCCGGGTTCTGCCATTTCAATACAGGCGATAACCCATTCTCCAGCGTGGTAAGATGGTATTCACTGCTATTTTTGCCGAAGCTGGAATTCTTGAAAATTTTTACGAATGCGGTATTGCAGATCATATCCAGGGCTGGGTTTTCCACGCGGATTTTATCCAGGAAAGCCACGGTTTCCTCAGCATCTGATTGTGTTTCAGTGGGGAAACCTACCATGCAGTTGACATAAACCTTTATGCCAACTGCGCTGCAGTCCCTCAGTATGCGTTGAACGATATCCAGGTCGATGCCCTTGTTGATTTCCCTGAGGATCCTGGGGCTGGCTGATTCCAGCCCAAAGTCGATGGTGCTGCAGCCGGATTTTTTCATCCTGGCTAATAATTCATAATCGAGTTTTGGGTAAAAGCGGGTTTGACAGAACCATTGAAACGGTTGAGGTGCCCGGGCAATGATCAGATCGGCCAATTCGTTTAATCGTTTCGGGTTGATATCCTCATCGACCAGGAAAAAATAATTGATCCTGGTTGCTTCGTATGCTTTCACCATGCCATCGACCACCAATGTCAAATCCCTTTCGCGATACCGACCGATTTGACCAAAACAGCAGAATGTGCACCTTTTCCATGAGCAGCCTTTGGATGAATAAACCGGTAGGCCCACTTTTCCGTGTTGATGCACTGAAAGGTCATGGCAGGTAAAATCCTGCTGCGGCAGGGAGTGTATGTCTTCAATATAAAAAGTCCTATTTTGGGGGTCACAGCGCTCGCGGCTGAACACATTGGGATGAAACACACGCTGATTATTTTTATGGTTATTCAGGATGGTGTTTAACGCTGTCTCGCCTTCCTGCACAACAATATAATCAAAATAGTCAAAAAAACGTATATCGCTCAAAATGGTTTGGACCATTTCGGTGATGTAGGCGCCACCGGCAATGATAATGACATCGGGAGAGATTTTTTTCAGGATCCTGGATAGCAGCAGCGAGAAACGGAGCTGGGTTTCTGATAAAAGCGACATTCCGACAAACTGCGCATTTCCCAGGTTGAAATCCAGCAAAAATTGGTTAAATAAAATGGCTTCGGTTCCCAATTCAACGGATTTTGAAATCTGTGTAAAATGTTCGACTGGATTCGACGGGGAATTGTCGGATGAACCAAAGAAAAAAGCATTCACCACTTTTTCGATTGTTACCAGCGTGACCATCATTGGGTCAAAATTAATGAGATAGCTGATCAGCGGTAAGGCGATGAAAACTAAATTTCTGTGTTCTTCAATCGACAATATTTTGCGCCTTAGCAAATCATTGAGTCTGCTGCTGAAAATATCCACCAATTTGGGCCAATTGCCCATGATGAATTTATAAAATCGGGTATTCAGATCATGAGTTTTGGCCTGATAGCCCTGGGTTCGTAAGGATGAATATAGCGCTGAGATGGAGGCAGGCGGTGGCCCAAAATTTGCCAGGAATGGCGGGAACAGTAAAACGATATCACCCATTACAGGCTTGAGCATTCCCAGGGTGATGAGCTGGTAAATTTCCCGGACAGCCGTTTCTTGCACGGATGCCGCCGGTGGACTGTTTCCCGCTGCTGCGCTTTGAATTGCGCTCGCCAGGGTTGTGCGCCCATCCAGGAAGTCTATCGTCCGTGCTGTGACCGGCTCAATTTTTTCCTGGATCAGGTAGCCCGCCGGAGTGCTAGCCTGGCAGGCGCCATCCGGGAGCGTCTCAAGACGGATGTTAGCCCGCGCCAGCCGGCAGGCAAGTAAATCTCGCGGCGTCTTAACGTCGGCAAGATAATCCTGATTCTCGAACAGGTCCAGCACCTGGGCGCCAAGATCGCCGGGGTTGATTTGCCCGGCGTGGATCGAACAGCGCCACGAGTCGCTGGCTGTGCGCCGGCGCAGTGTGATCGCCCCCAAAGCGATCTGTTGAATTCCATGTTCTTCGTACCACTTCAGCCAGCGCTTCTTGATCTGGGCGAACTCGCCCGGGTTTTCATTTTTATCCGTTACGATCCACATATCAGCGTAGTGTTCAGGCGGCATCGAATTTTGATAGAACAGCCAGCTGTCCATGTTCCGACCCGCCACCCAGTGATCCACCGGCTGCCACCAGGGCTCCTGGTTGGAATGCAGCCAATTCAACATGACATGTGCGTATCCGCCCTCATTTAAAAACAGTGGGATTTGCTGGATATTCTCGCGGATGGGCGTGTCGTCATTTTTCCCCAGGTCGCGGTAAATAAAAATACTTTCGGGGCTGATCACATAAGGCAGGTTTGCCACGATCAAATCGAATTTCCGTCCGCCGACCGGTTCGAAAAAACTGCCCAACAGGCATTCAATATTGTTTACCTGGTTGAGTTCGGCATTCAGGCGGGTGAGTGCCAACGCGCGTGGGTTGATGTCGGTGGCGGTGACCCTTTCAGCGTGCCTGGAAAGCAGCAGCGCCTGGACTCCGCAGCCGCAGCCCAGGTCCAGGGCTGTCTTGACGGGTCTTCGAATGGTGATATTTGCGAGATACTTTCCTGAAGGGCCGATCGGGAGCACCATATCGGCCGGGTGCAGGCGCGGCATGAGGTCCGTGATGAACAGGAATCCTTTGTAGACCTGGATCTGGAACAGCGCCTGGATGGATCCCGCCTCTTCCGCCAGCAGACCGGCCGTCAGCCAGGCAGCCAGGCTGGCGGGCGGGATCGCATTTTCCGCTTCGTCACGTCTGACGGGTTTGCCGTATAGATATAAATTTCTTAGCGCTGCCAGCTTCCCCTGGGTTTCCTGCGAACCAGGCTCAGGTTGGGGGCGCTTATGGTAGTTTTCCGCTTTGAGCAGGGCGGACAGGTTTTTTATTGCTTCACTGCCCAGTTCAGGAATGGGAAAGGAGGCAGGCATCTGCTCGGATCCCGGCCTCCTTTCGCTTTGGGTGCTGTGTGTTGGTGGTTTATTCATCGCCGTTGATGTTCTTCAAACCGGCATCAGAACCTTTATGGAAATTATTGCCTTTCTGGAAATTTCCATCCAAACCGGAATTCGGGATACCAGGTTTCGAACCGCCGAGTTCGGTATAACCGGCATCCTGACCCTTTTGGAACATATCCATTTCGGCGGAATTCGGGCTGCCCGGCCTGGAGCCGCCGAGTTCGGTATAACCGGCGTCCTGGCCTTTCTGGAACATATCCATTCCCGCGCCGCCAGGCTGTGCGGGTGTGGTAGGCCAGGTATTACCGGCCTGCTCGGCGGGTGTGGTAGGCCAGGTATTACCGGCCTGCTCGGCGGGTGTGGTAGGCCAGGTATTTCCGGCTTGCTCGGCGGGTGTGGTGGGCAGGGCATTACCGGCTTGCTTTGTCCAATCATCCGTACTGGCATTACCGGTCTGCATCTTCGAAGCCTTCATGAAACCAATCGTTTCATTATAGGCATCAGGGTTTTCCAACTTAGCGATATGGTCTGCATGGATGCTTGGGGCGCTGACCGGTGTCTCCCAATCATCCTCACTGGAAATACCGGACGGTAATTTCGGGAACCCAGCCGTCCCATTATAAGGGCCAATCCCCGGGTTTTTTATTCCAGCAGGCTGCACCCCGGCATTGCTTCCGCTCCCGGCGGGCGCCTCCCAATCATCCTCACTGGCAATACCGGACGGCAATTTCGGGAACCCAGCCACTCCATTATAGGGGCCAATCATTGGGCTTTTTATTTCAGGAGGCTGCACCCCGAGTTTTCCTGGACCAAAAATGCGGCGGGACCCGAAGAAGAAACCGATCAGGCTTCCGAGTACCAGACCGCCCGCGCCGAAGAACCAGGGGGAAGGATTCCCTGGCGCGGCAGGACCGGGGTTCAAATTATTACTGCAGGCAGCCGGGGCAGCTTGTTGAGGACTGTCCCCCGGTTGCAGGACAGCCGCGGATTGCGAGACTTCAGTGCCGGTCGGCGCGCCGGGATCGGATGATTTCGTCTGAACACAGACCACCGCGGTAGCTGTGGCTGCTTCGGTTGGCGTGAGCAGGTCAGATGGTTTTTGAAATTGAAGAACGATCAGCGGGGTAGATGTAACCATGCTGGTGGGGGTAAGGGTTGCCTTGAGAACAGGGACGGGAGTTGCTGTGTGCGTGGGTTTGGGTGCATTTGTACGCGTGGGTTTGGGCGTCGGCGTACATGGGATTGGCTTTTTATTGGAGTCGTAACAGATGGCCGCTGCCGCTGCTCTTTGGGGCTGATAAAGAGTGGTAATGATCGCGATTACCACCGCGGAAAATAAAATACCAAAAAGGGCAGTCTTTTTCATTACATTCTCCTCACCTTGGCTTATAAGTGCATGCTGAAAATCATTATACAACTTATCAGGGGGAAATATTACAGTTCTTCAAAACGGGGATGGTATTTGAATGGCAGTTGACCGTGGCCGTGTTAGAACCGGTACATGTCTGAACCGGCCCTGCTA
>CAIMZS010000125.1 GCA_903846015.1 uncultured Anaerolineae bacterium
CACTCGGAGTTCAACATGGCAAAAAACAATGGGCCTCAAGTCCAGCCTTCACCCCCCAAGCCAAAAAGGTTGCTGAAAATAATCCTGAGCATCCTGACGCGGGGCGCAAGTCTCAAGAAGTAAGTTTGGTTCTCACGCAGCGCCTGGTAAAACAGGCGCTGCAACTTTTTTCCAGACCTGGCCAAGATTTGACCCTCTATGCAAACCGCCTCTGGTGTAACCCAGGGGCGGTGCTTCGCTCAGTTTGTTAGAGTTCTATCCATCAGCCTGAACAAGATCTCATACTCTGCTTTCGGCACGACTCGCTCCAGCTTCCCGGTCTCGAAATCATACTCCACCTGTTTCAGGATAATCAGGCACAACTCGCGCTGCTCCTCGAGCGTCGCCGCCCGCCAGACTGGTTGGAGATTCGCCAGCACCTGCCCCGCCTGGCGGATTTCGTGCGGCGTGAGCTGCTCCAGCGCCTCTAACTGCATCTGCAAACCCTCGACTTCACGCCAAAAAGAATGTTCATCGTTTTCATACAGCCCGCGCTTGTAGGCTTCGCGCATTCGGCGTACTTCGCCTTTGAGGCGCGCTTTCTCTTTTTGCGGGTCGAGGTCATCCTACTGGGTGCGCATGATTTCCTGTAACGTCGCCTGCCAGTTTTCTGGCAATATCAGACTCTCTATCATTGCCGAAATCTGCGTTTCCACCACTTCTGCCCGCACGCTCCTTCCATTATATACACACTCTACCCCGACCAAACGGGAGACTTCGCGATAGTAGCGGCCGCTCGCCGCACTCTGCGCCCGCATCCGGCGGCCACAGGTTTTACAGGTAAGCAGACCCGCCAGCAGATAGACCTTGCGGGTCATCTGGTTGGAATTGGATTGTCGTCTCCGGTCAGCGCGAATTTTCTGGCACTTCTCGAAGAGTTCATCCGTAATCATGGACTCGTGCAGCCCCTTCACTAGTTCTCCATCTGCCTTACGGCGGGTTCTGCCATTTTTGGCATAGGTTCCACGGTAGAGAATGTAACCTTTGTAAAACGGATTCTGGAGCAGATCGCGCAGGGCATCCTTGGTAAAGGCATGCTTAAACAGCGTGGCAAAGCCTTGCTCCGTCAGCCAATTCGCCATATCCTGATCGTAGTACAGCCCGGTGGCGTAGCGCTCGAAAATCTGCTGCAGCACCGGCACCAGGTCAGGTTCGGGGATCGCCAACTTATGTTCACCCACCTTCTCGCTCCGGTAACCCCACGGCACCCAGCCATTGTGATAGCCCTGCTGGGCACGTTCATACTTGCCCTTGTGCGTTTCCTTGCTCAAATTATCGGAATAGAATTCTCCAAGCGAACCCAGCAGATGGAACATCAGCTTGCCTTCGGGGGTGGACAGGTCAAAGTTTTGCTCAACGGCCTTGAGCGTCACTTCTTCCCTTTGAAGCTGCTTCACAATCTCGATGGCCCACTCCAGCCGCCGCGCCAACCGGTCCACCTTGTGAACATAGAGCGTGTTAAACTGCCCCTTCCGGGAATCTTCCAGCATCTGGGCAATACCCGGACGATACTTGTTCTTGTAGGCCGAAGTGGCTGGGTCCGAATAGATTTTGACGATTTCAATACCTTCAGAAGCAGCCCGCGCCTGGATCTGGCGTAACTGCGCTTCCAAACTGAAGGAGTCATCCTGCATACTAGAAGAATAACGGATGTACGCGGCGCCGAGCATCTTTTGGGGCGGATGGTTGGAATTTATCATCGCTGTCTAGCCTTGATCGCGGCTTCGGGCTGGTGAGAACCCGCCTTCGGCACCCGCTGAGCGGCAAGCCGAATCCCGGAATGCAACCGGTCAAACGGCTGCGGGGTAATTTCAAGCGGTGGCGGGAGGTTGGCTTTACGCGAACCAGCCACCATCCGGTGCAGGAAGCCGCACTTGGTCCGATAAATTTCTGGGTCAGGGGGAGCGACCAGCCCCCGAAGTGTAACCCCCAGCGTCTCTAACTCCTTCACGATCTCCAGCGACCATTCCAAGCGCTGTGCCAAACTATCAATCCAGTAGACATACAGACGGGTGAAGCGGCCCTTTTTCGCGTCCGCCAGCAGTTTGACGATGCCCGGACGATACTTCTGCTTGCAGGCTCGAGTTGCCAGGTCCGTATAGATTTTGACCAGTTCAATCCCTTCGGAGGCGGCACACGCTTGTATCTGGCGCAGTTGCGCGTCCAGACCCAACGAGTCATCGAGTCCGGTGGCAAGGTAGTGGATATAGGCCGCGGTGAGCGGCTTGGAAATCGGGGATTGGGAATCAGTCATTACTGTACTCCGGTTTTGATGGAAGCGAGCCAGCTCGGGCGGATTGTCTTGTGGGTTTTCGAGAAGGTAGTGCACTGAACTGCTCAGTTAGCGCGACTGCTGCAAAAAAGAGGGCCTGGGCTTCCGGGTTGCGCAGATCGAAATTCTGCCGGAGACTGACCAAGCCCACCCCCGCCTGGCATAATTGTTGGACAACCTTCACGACCCGCCCCAAACGCCGATCAATCCGGTACAGCGATTCCACATACACTACGCTAAAGTCTCCCATTTGGGCATCCGCCAGCAGTTGCGCGAGGCCCGGTCGGGGGAACTTGGCGGTGTCAGCATAAAATCTGACCAACCTCACTCCATCCTGTGCTGCGCGCGCTTCGATCTGACGCCGTTGGAATTCCAGGATGTCGGTCTCTGGTGTGGGCGGAGACCCGTTGCGTAGGTAGGCTACTCCAGAGATCGGGGCTGTTGCTTGCAAGTTTAAGCTTTCCATTTTTATTCATCCAGGGTATCCGGTGGCTCTGGGCTGGGCTCGGCGCCCAGGCGATACAGGATTTTAGACAGCCACTCGGCTAAAAGCGTTGGCAGAGCAGGCAGATTTGATCGCGGTGTCGTCATTGTACAACCCCGCGTTTGATTTTCCGAAAAGTCGAGACTTGCCTCGGGCTGAGTCATAAGTTGCCTTCCAACTCCGTCCTTTCCGCTGCGCGCTGGGAGTGACATGAGTTTTCTCAAGGGTGGAACGGCGGCGGCTTTTCCAGTACAATCCCTACCGTCCCGTATGTCTCTCATTGTCACCTCTATAACGCGGGACAATTTCAAAAAACTTCAAAAAACGTCCCGATTAAGGCTAAAAATGTCCCGTCTTTTCCAGCGCATCCCAAAAGAACTCAGCTTCAACCTGCCTTGGCTGGCTTTATTCAGGCTCTTCGAGGTCCAGACATCCACCGGGCTGGAAGCCGCGCTGAACCTGAAAGATGGCACGCTCTCCAAAGCCAGCCGTGGTTTCTATGGAAACACCACGGGTGAATTGACCCGCGGGCTGTCGGCCAAGGTCCATCAAGTTCTGCTGGAGGGCCTTTCAAAAAGGTTTTCCACCGGCGAGGACATGCGCGTCTGGATGAACCGGCACTGGCCAGCCCAACTTCTCAGCCTGACTGAAGCTGGGCTGGAAGTGCTCTACGAAAATCTGGACCTGGCCGAGCTGGCCCCCCAGATCGGCATCTTCCCAACCGATTACCTCGAACGCCCCGAAAAAGATGAAATTCTCCGACTGCTGCTGACCAGTAAACAAGCCCAGGTTCTCTGGCTGACCGGTCCCAGCGGCGCTGGCAAGAGCACCCTGGCCCTCAGCCTGATACGCCAGGATTGGACCCAACTCAAGCCACACTTTGCGAAGATTTTCTGGATCTCGGTTGAACAAGCGAATTACACGGAAGGCTTACTGCAGTTAGCCGAGAGTCTCGACCTGGTC
>CAIMZS010000126.1 GCA_903846015.1 uncultured Anaerolineae bacterium
GAATGACAAAACGACTGGAGCATATCTGCGGTTTGGCCGGGCTGATATCGATGCTGCGCTGTTAGGTGGGCATACGGCGCTGGCTTTGGAAGTTCGCAAGGCTTTTGTGCTGCCGGGGGAGAATATTTTTAAGGCATTGCAGGTTGAATGCCAGGCCCTGGGGCTGCCTTCGCATAAGAGCAACATTCCAGATCGTGAAGCGCTGGAGCGGCTGAATATGGTCGGGGCTTGTTTTCTGGATGCACCGATCTATTCCTATAATGCCTTTCGCGAAGATACGCCAGACCTGACTCGTTTCCTGGCTGTGCTGAGCGCCAGCCAGCCGGGGCTGGTGTATAAGGATACGGATACCCAATCCCCAGGTATTGAAAGACTGGCCCCCAGGTTTTCGATCGCTGTTCCTCGAGAAGTAGTTTCCGTTCCGGAGCGCCTGCTGGATGAGTTGCTTGCGTTGGAGAATGAAATCCTGAGAATGGCTGCACCAGCGCCGGGTGGCTTCGCTGTGATCGTGTTAGCCATGGGACTGGCAGGTCGTGTGCTGGCGAAGCGGCTGCTGCTACGCGGTTTCCCCGGTTTCCTGGTGGATATGGATGACCTGTGGGAAATCCCGCTTGCAAAGCCTGACATAGAGCAGGTCGCTCCGATGCCCAGGATCGGCTTGCTGACACGAATCCCCCGACCCGCGGCGCTACCTGTGTCAGCGAAAGCCTGTGCGGATGGGAAGATGCCGCTGCGCTGGGAAGGGCCCTTTCTGGGACATTATTCCTACTCGATCATTAACCGCGAATTATGTTCCCGGTTGGCGCACGATAAGCGGCTTGAGCTGAGCATTCAGCCTGGCGATACCCCTTTTACTTTAGACCCCTTCAATCCGGCTCAATCGGCCGGTTTCAATTCCATCGTGGAACGTGTCGGATGGCCGTTAAACCAGGCTGCACGGGTTCACATTTCAAATCATCCCCAACATCTTTTTCAACCTCCAACGGAGGGGCGCTGGGTCATCATCCAACCGTGGGATTACGTCAGTTTGCCGACGCGCTGGGTTCAGTGGATCAACGGACAGGTCGATGAAGTGTGGGTGCCAGGTCATTTTGTGCGCAGTGCCTTTTTGGAGGCTGGCATCCCTGCTGAGAGGGTGGCGGTTGTGCCCAACGGTGTAAATATACGCCTGTATCGACCTGAAGCCCGCCGGGTGAGGCTGGATACCCGGAAATCTTTTAAATTTCTATTCGTAGGCGGTCCATTTTGGCGCAAGGGATTCGACCTGCTGCTGGATGCATACGGGAAGGCATTTTCGGCACGCAATGAAGTATGCCTGGTGATCAAGAGCGCACCAGAATTTTGGACAGACAATGGCACAAGAATGCTGGCAGCTTTTCGTTCCCGCAGCGATGCACCGGAAATTAACTGCATCATCCAAACGCTGGATCAGGTGCGCATGGCTGGTTTATATGCCAGCTGCAACTGCCTGGTACATCCATACCGCGCCGAGGGATTCGCGATGTGTGTAGCCGAGGGCATGGCCAGCAGACTGCCCGTGATCGTGACCGGCATGGGTGCAACCCAGGACTTTTGTAACCCGGGAACGGCCTACCTGGTTCCTGGTAAACTGCGCCACATGAACGAAAAGCACATCGATCATGAGCCTACACTCGATTATCCGGTTTACGCGGAACCTGAATTGGATGGTTTGGTGGATTGGATGCGTTACGTTTACAAAAATCCGCACGCCTCCCAATGGGTAGCCCAAGCCGGGATGAATAAAATCCGCGCCGAGTTCACATGGGAGCATGCCGCCGATATTGCTGTTCAACGCTTGCTGGCACTCGAAAACCAGCCTATCCGGCGTTTTTAAAATTCTTCAAATCTATCGACCGGGATGGTGAAAACCGTGGCACCGCCCACTGTGACTGGAACTGGTGTAGGCATGGGCAGGGGCGAACCTTCCAATGGGATGGCCAGGTATTCCACACGCTGACGGCAAGCACTCTGCAATGCCTTAAGCACTTTTTCTTCTTCGCCATCCAACAGCCCGATTAACAGAGTGGCGTTGCGCCTGCCCAAGAAACCACCTGCGCTGGACAGATGGGTCACCGGGGCGTGGATCTGTTCCAGGGCGCGTATGGCCATATCCACATCCTGTTCCTGAATTACTGCTGTCACAATAGCATGGATATTGGTTGATTGTGCCATTTTCTGCTCCTACTCATAGGGTAGACTGGACTTGGTTGATGCTCAATCATCGCAAGAAACAACCATCTCGCACGGGTCGATCACGGTTGTCAGCAGGCCGTTGGGGAAGGTCACGTCCGTCTGGCCTAACATACGCGTTACCGTCAAGCCTTTATATTTTACCGTAACCGGCCACGGGAAAAGGTTTTCTCCCGTTAGAATCACCCGGGTTTGAGACTGGATCTCGACCCCAAGCGCTTCCAGAAACAGCCCAAGCGGGGCCAGACCCTGCAGAGCATTGCGTTCTCCCTGTCCAGCACCGGTCTCAGCGTGGTAGGTGCGATAAAAAGCCTGGGAGCGTTTCAGGTTCTGGATAACCGCTGACATTATATGAGCAGTCAACCGGACTGCCTCGCGCCGGTAGCCATACGCCAGCAGACCTTCACCGATCAGGTGATTCCAGGGCAGGTGCATGCTGTTACTGACCGGATCGGCATCACGTATGAACAAGCGCGGCAGAGCCGGGATGCCAAACGGATGATCGAAGTGGTCCGCATCCAGGATGGTGCGATGTACCAGGGTGTGGGCATCGCGTTCATTAGGGATTTCAGCCCACAGCGGCAGCAGCAAGGTGTGGTCTGCGATGGTCAGGTCAACTGTCTGGATGACTATACGGTCATTGTGGGTCAACCCATCAAATTCGAATTTTCCCAGTGAAGTATAGACTTTTTCAGTGGTGGCAACCGCGCCGCTGGAACTGTAGGAGAAGCTGCGCGCCTCAATGGTTTCGCGCTGATCCTGGTCGTTCAGTTTGCCAGTGATGACCACATGCGGGCGTTTGAGGGCTTCATCCTCGCCCAGGATGCGGATCACCAGGCGAACCGGTTGCTTGAACTCTTTCTGCAGGCTGAATTCCGGCTGGGCCAGGCGTTCACTCAACACCCTGCCTGGCAGGCATAAGTGCGTATCACGGTCTGCATAGCGGTAGAAAGCGCCATCGGCATCCCAACAAGCCTCAAGTCCCTTGCGCAAGATCTCGCACTGTGACTTTAGCGCAATGGCATCCGACGAACGACCCAAAAGCTCGGACATTTTGATCAGGCATTGGGCTTCACGGTAAAGCGCCGCCGAAAGAGCAGGACTCTGGACGGTGGTAATATTGACGCCCAATGCCCAGGGATGCCAGCCGTCAAACAGCGGATTTTCATCAAAGCCGGACTGGCTCCGGTGCTGCCATTCCGGCAGCCCGTTGCGGTCGAAATCGCGGGCGGGAGAGAACCAGGCCCAGAAGAAGGCCAACAGCCCAGGATATACCGATATCAGCAGGGTTTTATCGCTACTACGGCGCATCAGGCGCCATGCCAGGCTGGCAAGGTATGGCGCAGCCAGGAAGCGCCCGCGCTGGCCGGCCAGACCAGGTTTGCAATCGATCGTCCCGTCATGGCTGTCTTGCACAGCCATGAAGTTTTGCAGGATGCCAAGCGTTAACGCTGGCGCTGCTGGCAGCAGGCTGGACAGATAATAGGCTTCGAGGGCTGGCTGACCATTCCAAAAATGCTTATAGTCGCCGCCATTGTCTGAACGCGAGTAGCCCTGATCGGGAAGGCGTGAAAAAACAAAGCTGGGGTGGGGTAGATGCTCGCTTGGCCCCAGGAATAAGCTCAGTGCGGCTTTCTGCGTCAAAGCAAGCGCAGCATCCCAGTCCTGATCGCCTGTGAAGATCTGGACAGTCTCACTGGTGTTCAGAAGTTCGATGCGCGCTTTTTCTGCTTCCAATGGCCGCGCAGCCGTGCGCCGCGCCAGTTCAAAAGCATCCTGGGAATCCCGGGTGGTAGCCATTGCCCAGGTTATTTGCCGCGCAGCGCCGGGGGCTAGATCGAGCATGAGCGCCAGGGAAGAATATGGACCCGGCCCAGCTTGTGGTCCGCCAGTCAGAAACAGTACCGGGTGGATTTCACCCACCAACCCTTCCAGCGTAGTCACAGACTGACGCAGATTGGGGCTCATGGGCTGTCCTTCCAGCGGCAGGAGTTGTGCCACCAACTCAAAACGGATCTGGTGTTGAACTGTCGCATGATTTACGATTGCCAAACGCCCAGAAACCACGTGCGAGCCCGCCACCCAGTAATCTGCACTTATCTCAACGCCAGGGTAGGGCGAAAAGGTGACTGACAGAAAATTGGGGTAAAAAGCGCGCACACGCGGCGGAAGCGCAAAATCTACCGGGGCGTTGATCGCCCTACCGTTTTCGGTAAAGCGCGGGAAAATGCGCATCAGACGCGCACGCAGCCCAAAGGTGGTGCGCAGCGCCAACGCCGATGGGTCACCGCCGCTAAGATCCAGTTCCCAGATATGGTCATCGCCATAATCGGGAATGGTCTGGCGCGCATCTGCCGCAATGGTCAATTGAAGGGGATCACCGGGTCCAAGGTTCCAGTTTCTCATACAGATACTATTGTACGTGTAAGCGTCTCATAGGTCAAACGGAAAAGGCATCTTGACAAACTAAAATAAACGGTGTATATATACAGTGTTTATAAGCCAAAAGGAACAATATGCCTCGTCTACGTCACAACGAACAACCGGCTGATTTGCAGGATGCCATCAAGTCAACCGCCTGGAAACAGATTACCGAATCTGGCGCTACCAGCCTATCGCTGCGCGGCATCGCCCGGGAATTGGGCATCACCGCCCCAGCTATTTATAACTATTTCCAGCGACGCGATGATCTGGTGACCGCTCTGATCATCGATGCCTATACATCCTTTGGTGATTGGCAGATCAATGCTCGTGATGCTGTCCCACAGGATAACCCGGCTGGGCGCATGACCGCCATTGGCCTGGCGTATCGCAACTGGGCTCGCACCCATCCCCAGCGCTACCAACTGATTTTTGGCACCCCCATCCCTGGCTATGTTGCTCCGCTGGAAAAAGTTTTCCCATTCGCGGCGCGTTCGCTGGGCGTATTGGTGAGTGTTGTGGAAGCTTTGCGGGCTGCCGGCCAGTTAAATGCGGACGATTTTCCGAAGGTAGCAGTGGGATACGAAGCGGCTTTTTCGACCTGGAAAAACTACGGAGGTGAGGCGGATGTCTTGAGCCTGTCGGTAGCTGTACTGATCTGGAGTCATGTTCACGGGCTGGTGTCGCTGGAGATCGCCAATAACCAGCCGCCATTTGGAATTAACGGTGATGCCCTGTATTTATATGAGTTGGCATTGATTAACAAGCAGTTTATAAGGGGATAAAGGAAATAAAATGAAAGCGATTATTCTTGACGGATCATTTGAAAATGATGTTACTGCCGAACATGTTCGGGCGGCTGCTATGGATAATCTGCAGGCAGGTGGATGGGATGTTCAGCATATCCTGCTGCGCGAACAGAAAATTGGCAATTGCGCGGGCGATTTCTTCTGCTGGGTGCGCAGTCCGGGATTGTGCAATGTAAATGATGATAACCGTGTTATCGCTGAAGCGCTGGTTGCCAGTGATTTGATGGTTTACCTCACGCCGGTCACTTTTGGCGGTTATTCGTCCACACTCAAACGGATGGTAGATCACCAGATTCAAAATATTGCTCCTTTTTTTGCTAACATCCATGGAGAAACCCATCATCAAAAGCGCTATATCAAATATCCCGATTTTCTGGCTATTGGCTGGCTGGATGCTCCTGATGCCGGGGCCGAGGCGATTTTCCGTTATCTTGCCGGCAGAAACGCGCTCAACTTTTATGCAAAAAAATCGGTCACCGGGTTGATATTGAGATCACAAAGCGCTGCCGAAATTGACGCCACGATAAAGTCATGTCTTGATAATCTGGGCGCCAATTTCAACACCCCGGTACCTGAACTGCCTGGTGAAAGCGAGACTTTCACACCCAAGAACGAAGCTGCACCCATCCAACGCGCGGTGTTAATGGTGGGCAGCCCGCGCACACGCAAGAGCACTTCGCAATCATTGGGCAGTTATCTACTTGATCAATTGAAGTCCCGCTCAATCCAAACTGAAACAATTTACTTGCATACAGTGCTGCGCTCACCCGAAAAGATGAACGCCTTATTTGCTGCGCTGGATGCTGCTGATCTGGTGCTACTGGCTTTTCCCATCTATGTCGACTCCTTGCCTGCGCCAGTCATCGAGGCTCTTGAGCGAATTACCGCACATCGTGCTTTGCGCGTCAGGCAGGCGCCAGCCCACCGCCAGTTGTTTGGCGCCATTTCGAACTGTGGTTTCCCCGAAGTCGCTCATAACCGTGCCGCGCTGGCCATTTGCAAAGTCTTCGCCCAGCAAACCGGTTTTAAATGGGCGGGATCGCTTGCCCTGGGTGGTGGTGAAATGGTGCATGGCATGCCGTTGACCGAGTTGGGCGGACGAGTCATTCCAATCAAGGCCGGGCTCGAACTGGCCGCCAGCGCACTGGCAAAGGGGAACTCCATTCCGAGACAGGCGCAGGCACTCTTCGCGAAACAGGTAGTCCCGGCATGGCTATATCGGTTATTGGGTGGCATTGGTTGGAAACAACAAGCCAAAAAATTTGGCGCGCAGAATTCCTTGATGCGCAAAATTTTCACGGAGACAAAATGACCAGGGTAATCCAGATCAAGCTCGGTTTTTCGAATGCCTACCTGATCCAGGGGAGGAAGACGATCCTGGTGGATACCGGATCGCCAGGCGAGGCGCTCAAAATTTTGCGCGCCCTCTCGCGGCTGGGTATACAACCCGGCGATTTTTCGTTGATCCTGCACACGCATGCCCATTTTGACCATGCCGGCAGCACGCTGGCGCTAAAACGGTTGATCGCTGTCCCTGTAGCTGTGCATACCAACGATGCCAATATGCTGGCGCGCGGACGAATGAATCATCTTACCCCCACCGGGTTTGAAGCGCGGCTGCTGATGCCATTTCTCAGCGGCCAAACTTTTTCTGGCATCAAAGCCGATGTGCTGATCAAGGAAGAGATTGGTCTGCAAGATTTTGGAATAGAAGGAAAAATTATTTTCACACCCGGCCACACTGCCGGGTCAATTTCGGTGCTGCTCGATAACAGTGAAGCGATCATTGGGGATGTGATGATGGGTGGTTATCTGGGAGGCAGATTGATGGGTTCGCGCCCAAATTATCACTACTTTGCAGAAGACCTTTCTGCCATCCATGCCAGCATTAAGAAGATAATGGTATCTGCACCTAAAAAGCTGTATGTCGGTCATGGCGGACCGCTGCTGCCCAAGGATGTTCTCGAACGTTTTTCGATGGTAATTTAAATTTTGGAGACTAAAATGTCAAACGAATTACATGTAATTTTCGGTACCGGCCCCCTGGGTAAGTTTACCGCCCGCGAGTTAGTTAAACACGGGTACCACGTACGCATGGTCAACCGCTCTGGCAAGACTGGCGGCATGCCGGCTGAAGTAGAAATTGTTGCTGGGGATGCCTACGATCTGCAAAAAAATATCGCGGTGACAAAGGGTGCTGCCGTTGTGTACCAATGCGCCCAACCGCTTTACTATGAATGGGCCGAGAAGTTCCCGCGCTTTCAGAAGGCCATTCTGGATGCAGTCACCCAAAACGGCGCCAGGCTGGTAATGGGTGATAACCTGTATATGTACGGGGATACCCACGGACAGCCGCTGCGTGAAGATATGCCCTACCAGCCACATACCAAAAAGGGCAAAACGCGCGCTGAAATGGCCCAGGCCGTAATGGATGCGCACGCCAGCGGAAAGGTTCGCGTTGCCATTGGGCGGGCTTCCAATTTTTTCGGTCCGGAAGATCACGCGGTCACGGATTTGGCCATTCGCCCCGCACTGCTAGGCAAGACCATCAACCTGATCGGTAAAATGGATCAGCCACACACCTTTTCGTATGTGGCTGATTTCGGCAGGCTGCTCGCCACGCTCGGTACGCATGATGAAGCCTTTGGACAAATCTGGTTCACCCCCAGCCCCGCGCCGGTGACACAGGCCGAGTTAGTTAATATGATAGAACGAGAAATCGGCAAGCCGGTCAAAATCATGCTTGGCGGCCCGGCGATGATGCGATTCCTGGGGCTGTTTAACCCCATGATTCGTGAAACCGTTGAAATGATGTACGAGTGGACGGGGCCATTCATCGTCGATACCAGCAAGGCTGAAAAGGCCTTCGGGTTGCAGGGCACACCCCTACCACTGGCGCTCAAAGAAACAGTTGCCTGGCTGCGCGAAGATATGGCATCACTGTAGTTCAATGAGTAATTTTTTGTGCAGGGTGGGGTTGGCTGCCACGATCGACTGTGGTGAATGAAGGTAATCCGGGCCGCCAAAACGGTCGGTCACCAATGCCCCGGCTTCTTCGGCGATAAGACCGCCAGCGGCAATATCCCAGGCCTTGATGGAAAATTCCCAATACCCATCCAGTCGGCCTGCTGCCACATAACATAGATCAATGGCTGCCGACCCCAGGCGGCGCACACCCTGCGTCATTTTGCCCAATTTGGTAAAGTAATCAAAGTTGCTTGGTATGGCGTGCCAGGCATCGTAAGGGAACCCGGTCACCAGCAGGCTTTTCTGGAGTTCATCCGCGCCAGACGCCTTGAGCGGGCGCCCGTTCAGCCAGGCTCCTTTGCCGCGTTCGGACGTATACATCTCATCCCGCATGGGTTCGTAGATTGCCCCAAGCATTACCTGCCCCTGGTAAGAATAAGCGATCGAGACGCAGAAAAGCGGCACGCCATGCGCATAATTAACGGTGCCATCGAGCGGATCGATGATCCAGAGGTGTTCCGTTTGATCGGTGCTGGCGCCTGATTCCTCGGCCAGAAAGCTGTGACCAGGGAAAAGGCGTGAGATCTCTTTGATCAGGAATGCTTCGGCGGCATGGTCAATTTCAGTTACCAGATCGATCACTCCTTTGAAGTCTACCTGGTGATCTTTTTCGTAGCCATCTGACAAAATTTGACCGGCCTGGCGCGCGAGACGCTCCAGGTCGGTCAGGGTAGGTTGGGTCATATTATTTTCCTGTTAGTTTTAGTTCATCGAGCTGGATATGCACTTCCTGCAGTTCGGCGTGGATGTTTTCCCGGTTGTTATAGGCTTCTTGCAGCATGGACTGAAAGGCCGGGCGCTGCTCTGGAGGCAGGGTGGGGATCAACCGCTCTATCCGACTGATCTGGGTATTTTTATGGCGCAGTTTGTGTTCCAACCGTTCGCGATAGCCTTGATAAAACTCGCGTGAATTAAGTGGTTCCGGTAAAGTTGCGGGGTCCTGGGTCATGATCTCTGCAATGGTCAGCAGGAAATCTTCCGTATCAATCGGCTTTTCAATGAAGCGCGTGGCGCCCAGGCTCATGGCAAAGTTTTTGTCTTCAGGCGTCACATATGTGGCAGAAAGAAAAATGACGGGGATGCGCCGCAAAGCCGGGTCGGAAGTACGTAATTTCTGAATGAAGGCATACCCATCCATGCGCGGCATCAGGATATCGGTGATGATCATGGATGGGTTGGCCTTTTCAACCATTTCCAGGCCCTCCAACCCATTTTTAGCGCTTACCACTTCATAACCCTTAAATCGCAGAGTCACCTCGAGCAGTTCGAGGACATTTGGCACATCTTCAACAACAAGGATCGGTCCATGTCTCATTGGGGTATTCTAATCCTTTTTTGCAGTTTTCAGGCAGATTTTCAATTATTTGAGCTTATACAAGCTCGTGCTTCTCGTAAAAGCACCAAAGATCGCAATGGTACCCGGTTCTGCACGGGCATGGTACCCGGTTCTGCGATAGTGCCGGTTCTAGCACGGCCACGGGCAAAGAAATACGAAATTTTAATCCGCATTTTTATGATTCGGTCCAGATGCGGCGGCCAAGCGCTGAAACAGCCAGTTCCACAGCCAGTACTGCCGTCTGGTTTTGCACATCCAGGATTGGGTTGACCTCCACCAGATCCATCCCCACCAGCTTGCCGGTTTCGGCGACCATTTCACAAGCCAGGTGAGCTTCACGATAGGTCAAGCCGCCGGTCACCGGTGTGCCCACACCCGGGGCATGGCGTGGATCGAGGGCATCCACGTCAAAGGACAGGTAGATTCCATCCACATTCTTCGATATCTGTGCCAGGGCTTTTTCCATTGTCTTGAACATCCCGACGCGATCAATATGATCCATGCCCATTACGAGCACCCCGGCCTTGCGCAAGTTTTTCTTTTCGCCTTCATCCAGATCGCGCACTCCCACCACAGCCACCCGCTCAGGATCCAGTACCGGGGCCGTATCTGCGCCACCCCACAGGTTTACCAGGCGTGAGTCGCCAAAGCCACACAGTGCGGCCAGCGGCATACCGTGTATGTTGCCGGATGGGGTCGTTTCAGCGGTGTTAAAATCGGCATGTGCATCGATCCAGATGACTCCAATTTTTCCAAAAGTTCCGGCGGGGTTGTGCCTGGCGGCACCACGGATCGAGCCAAGCGCAATGCTGTGATCGCCGCCCAACACCAGCGGAAAATTTCCCTGCTGAATGGATGTTGCCACCGCGCCGGCAGTGCGCCGCGCCATCGGGACAATGCAGTCAATATATTTTAGGTTTGGCTCGTTGATACTACACATTTCAGCGATCGCCACTTCCACATTGCCTTTATCATTGAATTCCCAACCAGACTTGTGCAGTTCGCGCTGCAGGTGGGCATAGCGGATTGCGCTGGGACCCATATCCACACCGCGCCGGTCGGCGCCAAGATCAATCGGCACACCAATAATATCAATTTTCATGCTCGCTCCTGTTTTACATCTCACCATTCCATTCGGAAATCAGGCGTTGGAAATACTCATCCAGATATTTGTGGCGTTGTTCAGCGATGGTTTTGCCGGTTTTTGTAAACATGCGCGCCCTGATCTTGCTCAGTTTGAATAAATGCTCATGGTATGAGCTGTGCGGCTCTCCGGCTTCTTTATCACCGCTTTGCAAAAACTGTTCAGAAGGCTTTGCGTAAAAGGGTCTGGATACTCGCGCAGAGTAGGCAATGACGCGCGCCACACCTACGGCGCCGATCGCGTCAAGCTTATCGGCATCAAAAATGATCTCGGCTTCCAGGGTTTGCGGCGGCTCAGATGTATCGCGGAAGCGATGCGCGCGTATGCAGTGCTGCACTGCCGCGATGCGCTGCTGCTCCCAGCCTTCATCTTTCAACACCTGCGCGGCAAAATCGGCGGAGGCGTGTTGATGAATGGCGCGTTTGGCGCTGTCATCGGCGCTGCTGCCCTCGGCATCGTGCAACAGCGCGGCAGCGCGTACGATCTCAATATCAGCGCCTTCGATCCGGGCCAGGTGTTCAGCCATCCGGTAAACACGCAGGATATGGTCAAAATCGTGGACCGGGTCGGTATCGGTGTACCAGTCGCGAGCTTGTTGTATGGTGGGCATGAAATAATCCTGACTCTTAATAGGGATGAAATAATCCTGGTTATTATCACAGAAATTCTGATCTTGTGGGAAAAATTCATCTCATTCGAAAAAGCCCCGGGCTGGGTATGCTCCGCGTTCAGACAACACAGACTTCAGTGTCAGGATTACAATACCAGGCGTAAGACGATTTTCGTTTCTATGCCCGTGGCCGTGCTAGAACCGGCACTATCGCAGAACCGGGTACCATCAGAAGGAGCCACATCCGTGACAGATCGCGACGTTTTTATCATTTCGGCAGTACGCACTGCCATTGGTTCCGGAAAATCAACCGGCGCGCTGGCAGCTTTCCAACCTGTTGAGCTTGCAGCACTGGTGCTACAGGAGGTCGTGCGCCGCGCGGGGATAGACCCTGTTCGCGTGGAGGATGTATTATGGGGCGTGGTGACACCAATCGGCGATCAGGGCGGCAACCTGGCGCGCCTGGCGGCGCTCAAGGCCGGGTTACCGATCAGTGTGCCGGGGGTGCAAATCAACCGCATGTGCGGCTCCGGGCAGCAGGCAATCCATTTCGGGGCACAAGCAATTTTGGCTGGTGATGCGGATATCGTCATTGCTGGCGGCACCGAAATGATGTCACACCAACCGCTTGGTGCGGATTATCCCGCTGAATGGCCGGAAGTCGGTCACCAGCTGGTACACCAGGGTGAAAGCGCCGAAATGGTTGCTGACAAATGGAAGCTGACCCGCGCTGAATTAGATGATTTCGCCTACAACAGTCATCTACGCGCCGGGCAGGCCATTGCCAGCGGATATTTTGATGAGCAGATCCTGCCGGTCAATTTAGCGAATGGGGTGACATTCCGTGTTGACCAGGGGGTACGCCAGCATCCTGATCGCGAGCGAATGGCGGGGCTCAAACCGGTATTTCGACCAGGCGGCGTGGTTACCGCAGGCAATGCCTCGCAAGTTTCGGATGGCGCCGCTGCACTGCTGCTGGCCTCCGCCGAAGCTGTGGGAAAACTAAACCTGATGCCGATGGCGCGCATCGACACACGCGTTGTAGTAGGTTCCGATCCTACCCTTATGTTAGATGGGCCTATTCCTGCCACCCACCGTGCGCTCAAAAAATCCGGGTTGAGCCTGGCTGATATGGAGGTAATTGAGATCAACGAAGCCTTTGCCTCGGTTGTGCTGGCCTGGGCCAAAGAATTCGATGTCGATCTGCGCAAGGTCAACCCGAACGGAGGAGCCATTGCTCACGGTCACCCACTCGGCGCGACAGGCGCGATTCTCATGACCAAGCTGATCTACGAATTGGAGCGCCGCAAAGCGCGTTATGGCTTGCAGACCATGTGTATCGGCCACGGCATGGCCACCGCTACAATCATCGAGAGGTTATAGGCTGCATGCCTGAACAACCTCGTTCTTTCCGCACCGAAGCCGTTGTCTTGCGTCATTCGAATTGGGGCGAAGCTGATCGTATTCTCACGTTGTTTAGCCGTGAACAGGGCAAGCTGCGCGTCATTGCCAAGGGCGCCCGCAAAATTCGCTCGCGCAAAGCCGGTCATCTTGAACCTTTCACGCACATCACTCTTCAACTTGCCAAAAGCCGGGATCTCCCGATTATCACCCAGGTTGAAACAATCAACCCGTTTATGCGGCTGCATGAAGACCTGACTCTCACCGGTTATGCATCTTATGTGCTTGAACTGCTCGACCGCTTCACCTATGACCAGGAAGGCGGCAACCAACTATTGTTCCAGCTATTGACCGATACCCTGGCACGTTTGTGCGGCCCGGATGAAATTTTTATCGTTGTGCGTTATTATGAAATGCGCCTGCTAGATTACCTGGGCTTCCGCCCGCAGTTGTTTGAGTGCGCAAATTGCCGCGAACCAATTCAGCCAGTTAATCAGTTTTTCTCTCCGTCGGCGGGCGGTGCCATCTGCCCCAAGTGCGGCAATGGTTTGCCCGGATTGTGGCCCATCTCGCTCGAAACGCTGAAATACCTGCGCCACTTTCAACGCAGCAATTACAACCAGGCTACACGCGCCAACATCCCTGCCGATCTACAAAAAGAAATCGAAACTCTCATGCAAGCCTACTTCACCTACCTGCTCGAGCGCGGATTGAACACCCCCGGCTTCATGAAAAAAGTGCGTTCCTGATATCATCGGAATAAGCAGCAGCATATTTGCTTTCCAAAGAGGGTTTATTCCGGAGCTCCGTTGGATAATACTTCGTCTGCCACATGATCGGGCAGGTTAATCTCCACATTACGAATGATAGGGTTAAAAAAAGCCGCGATGCTCACCAGAAGGGTTAAAAAACCCAGGAGGCTGATCAATAACCCTATCCCATGGTTGGCGCCCACCCCCACAATCGGTCCAAAAAACGGTACCAGGAAACCACCCGCAGCGATCCCAGGTTTGAAGACATAGTCTGCCAACGGTGCTGCCAGCAGAGGGGCAATAATCTGGGTTGAGACGGAGATTGCGCGCCTCACGGCAAAAACTCGCCCCTGCACATCTGGGGCAACCTTTGATTGCCAGATAGACTGACTGGCGGCATTCATCAGGGGAACGGTGAACATGAATCCAAATCCACACAACGCAAACATGGGGATCGTAACACGCAGACCAACCGCCATCAGAAAGAATGCACCAGCGCCGGCAGCCACCAGTAAGGTATAAATTTTGCGCTTCCCGCCGCCCCAAGCGCTCATTACCAGCGTACCCACCAGCATCCCAACGCCCATCAAAGTACTGATATAACCGAGTACATCAGCTGTCCAATTATCCAGGATCAGGGGCATAAAAAGCGGGTTCATCACGCCAGAAAGGAAATTGATGGCCATGAAGAACATTAACATGGAAAACAAGCCCTTGCGCGCAAAAATATACTCCCAACCGAATCTCATTTCCTGCCAGATCGAACCGCTGGCCTTGCGTCCATCCTCTGTTTGCTGCGGACTGGGGATGCGCACAAAGGCCAGCATTAACACCACCGCTACCAGGTAAGTCACAAAATCGATCAGTGCCATGTTGCCAAGTTTGATCGCCACGTACAAGGCCCCGGCCAACGCTGGCCCGGCGATTTGCGGCAAGGCCTCGCCCAGCTGCACAAAACCATTTGCGCGTCCGTAATGTTCTTTAGGAACCAGCATCGTCACAGATGCTGTATAGGATGGCCACATTAAGGTATTAAAAGCCGCCATCCAAAAATTGATCGGGATAACCATCCAGGGTTGAAGTTGGTGATTAATAAAAAGAACGGCTGTCACCAGCACGCCCAGACCTGCGCCCAAATCGCTGACTACCATCGCCGTGCGCCGGTTCCATCGATCTGCCAGTACGCCCGCCAGAGGCGATAGGAGAACATACGGGGCCTGCATGGCAATTTGTGTCAGAGCCAACCAGAGCACGGATCTGGTCTGGTCATATACCCATACTCCCAGGGCAAAACCGGTCAGTTGTGAGCCGATCAGGGATACAAGCTGCCCAATCCAGATGATTAAAAAAGAACGCATTGACTTGCCAGGTGTTTGTGTCATCGACATGTTTTTATGCTTATCCTTGCCGGCCTGTAGATCTTTCAGAGTTATATGCAGAGACCGAAACCATGCTTCCACAAGTTCCCAGGGTAAACATGGATGGATATCCATTGGGTATGGTACCCGGTTCTGCACGGACTAAGTAAATGGGTATTAGGGGCGACTGAAGTTTAACCCATAATCTATGAAGCAGGCCGGGAGACTGTGGCTGGCATGCGTTTGGCCCAATTCAAAACCAGGAACCAGGCCACCAGTATCACAATTGGCTTCATAAAACGCCACAACAGGATCTGAAACCATTTCCAACGCAGCGTATAAATGATGTACGTGATAAACCAGCGATGGATCAAAGTTTGGCCAAGCGGGCTTAATAATATTCGCCGCCGGTAGCTTTTCAGGTTGAAGTCGTTTTTTCTAAAAGCCTGTACGATTTCATTTGCGGCCACTTTGCCATAACCGAGTGCCATGCTAATGCCCTCGCCAAAGATAGAGTCGACTCCGGCGGCATCACCCACCAGTAACACCCGTGAGACAGATAGCTTATTCAGCGGATCAAACCAACGGATGGGGTGGCCTTTGAGTTCAAGATCATGCAACCGGTAACCATGCCGCGCCATCTCGACTGCCAGCGTTTCTTTAAGCGCTGCCCGTTTGCCGCCAGCCAGATCAGGAAGGTTGGCATCGTAAATACCCCAGCAGCGTACAGGCAGTCCCTTTAACTGTGTCGGGAAATCCCAAGTGTAGCCTGCGATACCATCTGGGACAGGGAAAAAATCGAAATAGGCTTCTTTTTCGGCATGCTTTTTGCTGTCGTTGGGCGTGACCAGCACCTCCAGCACTCTGGCTGTGTAAACAGGTTCGCCTGGCAGGATGCAACGACGGACGATTCCGTTCGAGCCATCCGCGCCAATCACGATCTGTGCCCGAAATACCTCTGAATTCGTTTCGACGGTCACACCCAGTGCATCGGTCTGCACTTTTTTGACGGTAACGCCCTCGCGGATTTCAATGCCGCGTTCGCGTGCCTTGCCCGCCAGCCAGGCATCAAACTCGTCCCGGCGGATAATCCTGAGAGTGTGTGTGCCGGGAACGCGGATGGTGATGCCTGTGCCGGCGAAGTCAAAATGTGCGCCAGTGCCATCCACATGCGGGATTTCGCTCACATCCAGCCCAAGCCCTTCCAGGAGCACTTCCGCATCCGCTACCAGCCCGCCTGCGCAAAGCTTGGGGCGCGGGTATCTGGCTTTTTCAAATACAACCATCCGCTCTGATAGTTCTGGTGCACTGCGCTGTAAGTGCAGGGCTGTTGAAAGACCTGATGGGCCGCCACCGATAATAATGATGTCTTTTTCCATATAATGTTAGGGATAGCCCATAGCTTCTAAAAGGCTGATATGAAATAAGCGCACGCTTATCGTGAAATTAAAAAGAGCGGCCCAAAAGGCCGCTTTTTTACAGATGAAGCACGCGCTTATTTTTCGGAGGGCGGCGCGGGAGTTTCTTTTGGTTGAACAGGTTTCTTGCTTTGTTTCTCCCGTTCTTTTTGGTCTTTCTTCTTTTTCTTTTCGATCTCTCTCTGACGTTTCTCGTGTTTGTAGTTTACCTGTGGCAATGGGTGCTCCTTTCTTTGAACTGGTCGTGGGAACGGCAAGCGTTCGCATTGTTTTTAGTACGTAATAGTCCGGGCTTTTGTGAGATTAATACAGTACCGATATTATCACATAAAAGCGCGCCTTTTTCGGTTATTCATCACTACAAATTATGCGTAGCCGTCAGCCTGAAACAGGTAATCCAAATCTTGAAAACTGCCCTTCATCAAGGTTTAAGAAAATGTTGATCTCGCCAATTTGTCCGTTATTAAGGCTGAGGACATGCAAAGCGAACGGATGGTAGAAACCTTGTGCGTCGCTTTGATAAACTGCAAAAGCAGGGCAGCCGTTTGCGCGAGCAGGCACCAGCTTCTGGCGCGCTCCATCCGGGCTTCCAAAAACAACCCCGCCTAGATAAGCTTGCACATCTTCACGCCCGCCAAACCAGACCGGTAATGGTGACATAGTCAGGGTGACATCCTCCCGCAGAACCGCCGCCAATGCATTGGGGTCAGCTGCTTCCCAGGCTGTTTTATAATGGCTGAGCAGCGCAGCCTTCAGATCATCAGTGAGTTTCGCAGCCTGTCTTTCCCGGCTGCTGTTCCAGTGCTGCTGCATGGTCACTCGCGCGCGCTGGAGTACACTATTAACCTCCACAGGTGTCATGCTCAGGAAACCCGCGATTTCGTTGACATTCCAGCCCAGCACATCACGCAGTAATAAAATCGCCCGCTGCCGTCCCGGCAAAAGCTGCAACGCAGCAACAAAAGCCAGCTTGATGCTTTCGTGAACTTCGTAACGCGCATCAGTGTAAATGGCTGTCTGCTGATCAAGCAGTTCATCCGGCACAGGCTCCACCCAACGCACATCCCTTAAGGTCTGTGGCAGTGGAGCAAGCGGATCGCCCTTGGGATACAGGTCTGTTGGCATGGCACGCCTGTTACGACTGTCGATTGCGTTCAGTGAGGCAGTCGTTGCGATCTTGTACAACCAGGTGCGAAAAGATGAACGCTCTTCAAACGAAGCCAGCCTTTGCCAGGCGCGCAGCAAGGTTTCTTGAAAAACAACTTCCGCATCCGTGAAAGATCCCAGAAAACGATAGCTGTGCACCACCAATTCACGCCGGAATGGTTCCACCAACTGCTGGAAGGCTGGCTGGCTGCCACCCCTCGCCGCTTCAAGCAGGGCACTGTCCGTTTGATCGAATTCAACTTGGTATTTACTCATCATTCACCTAAAACAGCACGTATTGTTTCAAGAACCTTTCCAGGCTCTCGTAGAAATCGATAATGGTTTCTGTTTTTCTAAAACCGTGTCCTTCTCCCGGATACAACTTATAGATGTGCGGAACCTTGTTTGCACGCAAGGCCGCTACGATCTGTTCAGAATGTTCCGGCGGCACAACTTTATCATTCTCGCCCTGGAAGACCGCCACGGGATCCTTGATCTGATCGGCGTGAAAGACTGGTGACCAGGCTTTGTAGCGTTCTGCGGCTTCTGGCAGACTGCCAACCAGTGAATCGTTGTAACGTTCCTCGAATTTGTGCGTTCCAATCATCAAATCAAACAGATTGGCCACCCCGAACAGGTTGACACCGGCTTTGAAGACGCCCGGAAAGTGGATCAAGGCGTTCAGTACCGTGTACCCGCCCGATGAACCACCCATGATGACGATGCGATTGGGATCGGCCAGACCGAGCGCCACCAAAGCACCAGCCGCCCCGGCAGCGTCTTCGGTATCGACCAGGCCCCATTTCTGACGCAGCATTAACATGTAACTGCGACCATAAAGGCTCGAGCCCCGGTAATTGACTTCCAGGTAAGCATAGCCGCGGGTGGCAAAGTAAGCCGCATCTGCATTGTAAGTATTTACCCGAACACCGGTCGGGCCACCATGAATATTGACAATCGCGGGTGGCAGGCCGTCACTTGTGAAGAGAGTGGATGTTGGGGCATAATACAGACCATGCACAACGGTTCCATCCGGCGCGGGCCATTCGACCGGGTGCGGTTCCGGCATCGCCTCAGACGGCACGGATTCACCGGACGAACGCTGTTCGATCTGCTGCTTCCCATCCTTGAGCGTAAATACCCGTTTTGAAATTTTGGATGAGGATGCAATCAAGACCAGCTTATTATCAACAGATGAGGCCGCAATCTGGTCGACCCAACTGTAGGGCGCAATATCCATTGGATGTGATTGGCCCGATGCCAGGTCCACCGACCAAAGCGTGCGCCAACCCCGCTCATTTTTTAGATAAAAGATACAGCTAGAATCCGCGCTCCATGCAAACAACCGCATACCCTGCGCCCAGGCTGGTTCCATCAGGGAAGCGTTTGCGACCAACGCTCGCCTCTCGCCGCTGAGCAAATCCAGCACATAAAGCGTATCCCACTCTCCGTCATTGGCGATAAAGGCCAGGCTGCGCCCATCTGCTGAGTATTCCGGCTGAAATACCGGAGTGTTTTCATCTCCAAAGAGTTGTTTTATATCGCTTAAACCGGTCACATTCAGCCGCGCGCTTAAACGCGCGCTCATCAAACGTGAGCCATCCCACGGCATCTGTGGGTGGTTCCACTCCACCCAGGCCAGCTGCTGCCCGTCCGGGTGCCAGGTAGGCTGCATATAGAAATCTGCCCCGCTGGCCAGCTTGAGCGGCCAACCTTTTCCTTCGCTGTCAACCAGCGCAATGCAGTCAACACCCTCATAAGTATGCACGAACAACACCTTGCTGCCATCCGGGGAAATAACCGGGGAGGCGCAGTTGCCAAACTCAGGTGTGATCGTTCTCGGGAGGCCGCTTGCCAGCAGCACACGCTGAAGCCGGCCGCCACTGGCAAATACGGCGAATCCATTGCGCACGTGAAAATCTCCGCCGCCGTAACCCACGCCAGCGCTGATTTTCAGCCCGCCGGATACATCCCGAGCGGCGTCCAGGCTCTGTCCAGGCGACCCGGTGGCTTTGACCATCAGCGCCGTTTTACCGCTCAATGATTCAAGCCACACCAGGCTGCCATCGCTGTCAAATTGGGCATCGTCGAGCCGCAGCCTTCCACCCAGCATAGCCGGCGAAATAGGCGAAGACCATAAGCCGAAGGGCATTTTTTGTTTTTCCGTCATTTGTTTCCTTTCTCGCGAAAGAACAGGATCATATCCACATCGCCTGGAGATTGGCCGAAATCTGTCAGCAGCACCGCCACTTCAGCGCGATGCTGTGTGCCGTGATTTGCCAGATGAGTCAGCGCCTGCCACAGCACTGTTTCAAATTCCATGCCTTTGACATTCCTGTACTTGAAAGTTTCCGGCAAGATTTGATCTGTCAGACCTGCGAGATAGGCCTGCATCAAAGCTTCTTCTTCGGCCCAACGCGCCGACAGCATGGCAAGATTCACATAGTCGCTTTCAGGCGGCATGGCGGAGGGTGAAATACCTTCCTGGGCGCGTTTTCGCCACAGGTACTCAGCGCCAAACAGGTGGACGAGTGTTCCACGCACACCGCCGAAGCTGAGATTACCCGGCGCGGTAAACTGTTCGTTCGTCAGGCGCTCAGCAGCATTGAGGATGCGGGCATTGGCCCAGGAATTGTATTCAAACAAGACGCGGATGTCATTGGCATTCATATTAAATCAGATGTGCGCGCTGAGCTTACTGACAAGTTTTTCTTTGGGTAGATAGCCAGTACTGCGCTCAACCAATTCCCCGCCCTTAAACAGCATGATGGTTGGAATGCCCATGATGCCGTACTGCATTAAAATATTCGGGTTTTGGTCGGCGTCACACTTGACCACTTTTACCCTGCCATCCCATTCTCCGGCCAACTGCTTGATGATCGGGTCAACCATTTTGCACGGCCCACACCATACGGCAGTAAAATCCACCAGCACGGGCAGGGATGAATCGAGCACTACACTTTTAAAATCATCTTCCGAAACATACGCAACTTCAGCCATACCAGCCTCCTATAATTTTACCTATCTTATCACGCCAGCGATAGAGACGCATAAGAATTTAAGATTGCCTGCTGATCTGTAAGGCGCGGACAAAGCGCCAATTTTCTGGTTGATCGATCCTGCCGGTGCTTGGACCACACCAAGTTTATATAACAAAGCAACAATCTGGGTGTGGCTTCCGCCGATTTCTTTCCACAGGTAGAACCTGCTTATTGTTTCGCCAATTACAGTAAGTTCAATCCCTTCCAATATCTAAAAGCATGCGAGTGTAATAAAATCAAAATGCGAGGTAAACAAAACCGGCCCGAAACCATACCAAATTCCAGCCCTTTCAACAACGTGCACCTACTCTAATACACAAATCATCAGCCGCAGTGGTAAAGCACATCCACAGCCAATGCAACTTTAAGAAAACCCTATTTTCATGCGGTTTGACGCTTGCCATTTTTGCCATCCATCGTTTATAATATTTTCTTGCCCAGGGCGGGTAGCTCAGTTGGTTAGAGCATTGCGTTGACATCGCAAAGGTCGTAGGTTCGAGTCCTATTCCGCCCACACATTTTCATAAAATGCACTGACCGGGACGAGTAGGTAACCCGGATGCTGACAGGGAGAACCGGCCAATGACTGAGAGCCTGTTCCAGCCTCCACCACCGAAAACCACCCGCGAGCATAAGCCCGAAATCTGCGGAAATTAAGGCGAACGGTTGGCCCCGTTACTGGCTCAAAGAGATACCGTCTATGACGGTAATCTGGGTGGAACCGCGTGAATAAAACTCTCGCCCCAGCACTGTACTGGGCGTGGGTTTTTTTATTTTCCCCATTTGGGGCAGGAGGCTGACTATGACCGATGATGATACTGTTACTGCGTGGCGGTCCGGAGGTTCCCAGCTGCCACCCCGGACTTGCCAGTAATTTTGGCGGCAACGAACCGTCTTTTTTCAAAACAAGGAGATCAAAATGTCTCAAGAAAATTATCAAGATACACAGCTCTACCGCATCCGGCATTCGGCGGCGCACGTCATGGCGCAGGCGGTTTTGGAATTCTATCCTGAAACGAAGTACACCATCGGGCCACCGGTAGAAAATGGCTTTTACTATGACTTTGAACTGCCGCAGCCGCTGGCGCAGGAAGACCTGGAAAAGATCGAAAAACGCATGCGCCAGATCGTTTCCGGTCACCACAAATTCGAGAAAAAAATCGTTTCTGCCGAGGATGCCCGCGAAGTATTCAAGGATCAACCCTACAAACTGGAACTGATCGATGGGCTGGAAAAAGGCAGCCTGGACGAATACGGCAATCCGCTTAATGAGAAGCCGGAAATATCGCTTTACCAGAGCGATACGTTTGTTGACCTGTGCCGCGGCCCACACGTTGAAAATACAAAGCAGATCAATCCATCAGCCTTTAAGCTGATGTCAATCGCGGGCGCTTACTGGCGCGGTGACGAAAAGAATAAGATGCTGACGCGTGTGTATGGCACAGCCTGGGAAAAACCTGACGAACTCAAGCAGTATCTCCAGATGCTGGAGGAAGCCAAGAAGCGTGATCACCGCAAGCTGGGCAAGGAACTCGAGATTTTCATGTTCGATGATGAGGTTGGCCCGGGTTTGCCACTGTGGCTGCCGAACGGCGGCATCCTGATCGAAGAGCTGGAAAAACTTGCCAAGGAAATGGAAGACAAGGCCGGTTACAGCCGGGTGCGCACGCCCAACCTGACCAAGGAAGACCTGTTCCTGCGTTCCGGTCATCTGCCGTACTACGCCGAAAGCATGTACCCGCCGATGGAACTGGAAGGCGTCAAGTATTACGTTAAGCCGATGAACTGCCCGATGCACCACAAGATCTTTGGCGCCAGGCCGCGCTCATACCGTGAACTGCCCATCCGCCTGGCGGAATACGGCACATGCTATCGTTACGAGAAATCCGGCGAGTTGATCGGCCTGATGCGCGTGCGCTCGATGCAGATGAATGATGCCCATATTTACTGCTCTGAAGAACAATTCGAGCAGGAATTCATGGGGGTCATCGGTCTTTACAAGAAATACTTTGATCTTTTCGGGATAGGCAAGTACGTCATGCGCCTGTCCCTGCATGGCAAGGCCGGTCTGGGCAAAAAATATGTCGATAACGAGCGCTTATGGCTCAAGACCGAGGATATGGTGCGCCGCGCCATGCAAAATGGCGGCGTCCCGTTTGTTGAAGCGGTTGACGAGGCGGCCTTCTACGGGCCCAAGATTGATGTTCAGATCTGGAGCGCCGTCGGGCGTGAATTCACACTGGCAACCAACCAGGTCGATTTCGCTGTGCCCGAACGTTTTGACCTGAAATTTGTTAATAAGGAAGGCACAGATGAGATTCCACTGTGCATCCACCGTGCCCCACTCAGCACGCACGAACGCATGATCGGTTTCCTGATCGAGCATTATGCCGGCGCTTTCCCAATCTGGCTGTCACCCGAACAGGTACGCGTCATCCCCATCACGGATGGACAGAATGAGTATGCCATCCAGCTCGCAGCGCAACTGCGCGAACAGGGCGTGCGTGCCAGCGCCGACCTGAACTCTGATCGTATGAATGCGAAGATCCGCAGCGCCCAGTTAATGAAGGTGCCTTATATGCTGGTGCTTGGCGAAAACGAACGCGCGGCCGGGACGGTTTCGCTGCGCGGGCGGGACGGCAGCCAGAAAAACAATATTCCGGTAGCCGAATTTTTGGCGCAGGTGCATGAACGGATTGCCACTCGTTCCAGCGTGTTGTAAAAACAAGCTCGCTGGTGAATAATAGAACATGCCCGGCTCACGATGAGCCGGGCATGTTCATGGGTAGCTGAGAATTATCCGAATGTGATACCCAGGTCGATAGCGGTAAGGACGATGTCTGAATTCATCGGTACCATTTTCATCTTTCCGATCGCATCTTCGATCGGAACATATTTGACATGCGGCGGGTCGAGCGCCACCATCACGCCCGCCTGGCCATCTTCCAATCCGCGCACGGCAGCGGCGCCAAATCGCAGCGCGGTCAGGCGGTCAAAGGAAGTGGGTGAACCTCCGCGCAGCAGGTGACCAAGCACGACGACACGGGTTTCCTTGCCAGAAATGGCATGGATCTCGGCGGCGACCTTCTCGCCCACACCGCCCAGTCGTTCGGCGCGCCCGGCCTCGTGTTCAACCACCGAGACGCCGCCACCGATCGGGGTTGCGCCTTCGGCCACCACCACAATGGTAAATTTATCACCGCGATCATCGCGTTCCTTAACCTTCGCAACCACCTTGTGAATATCATAGGGATTTTCGGGGATGAGGATCACATCGGCAGACCCGGCTACACCTGAATGCAGGGCAATCCAACCGGCGTAGCGCCCCATCACCTCCACAACCATCACGCGCCCGTGTGATGCCGCGGTCGAATGCAAGCGGTCGAGCGCTTCGGTTGCGAAGCTAACTGCCGTATCAAAACCGAAGGTGACATCGGTTTTATCCAGATCATTGTCAATGGTCTTAGGCACCGAAATCAGCCGCAGCCCTTTTTTGGCGAGCACACTTGCGATTGCCAGCGAGCCATCTCCGCCAACGGTGATGAGGGCATCGATGTGATGCAGGCGAAAACCTCGCACGATTTCATCGGTGCGATCCACTTCTTCGATCTGTCCATTCATACCGATAATTGGATAGCGCATCGGGTTGTTGCGATTGCTGGTTCCCAAAATTGTACCGCCCAGATGGGTAATTCCGCTTACCTTTTTACGGGTGAGAGAGATAAAGCCCCCATCCGGGTATTCTTCCGGTAATAACAGCCCGTGAAATCCATCGCGCACGCCGTACACTTCCCAGCCGCGGTCAATGGCAGAAAGGGCTGCTGCGCGAATCACTGCGTTAAGACCAGGAGCATCGCCACCTCCAGTGCTGATTGCAATTTTCTTAATGGGTGGATATTGATTGGTTGCCATCGGGTCCCTCCGCGCGCAAAAAAAGCTAACTTGAATAAGATATGTTTTAGGATTGCGGGTTGGATTATATACCAAAACGGAAACCGAATGCATTCGCCGGTATAAAATAGAACCTGGTGATTTCAAGCGATGGAATTTTTATGATAAATAAAGACGAATGGCACAATTGGCAAGAATTTAATGTCTTTTGTGTAATGGTCAGGCAAAGGCAAACCAAATTGGCCGCGGACGAGCGGCCCTGGCCCTGGCCCTGCTAGAACGAACCATTGGCCGCGGACGAGCGCGGATAAACGCGGATAAAACCTTTTTATTTGATGTTGAAGGAAGTAATTTTTCATGTTGAAGCCAATTTTTGCGATTTTCAGATTGGTCGGCGATTATTCGGGCTCTCTGGGGATTGGCGTGGTAATAAACCATTGGCCGCGGACGAGCGCGGATAAACGCGGATAAAACCTTTTTTTAGGTCATTTCTGCGTTTTTATATGAATACACAAGGCTAACTTTGAATTTCACGGAAAATCCCAAAGAGCGATTATTCGGGCAAAAGTGCTCATCAATGAGCGGAAATGGTTATGACATGCAGCCAGTGGTGTGTGTTTTTGTTTGGCTGGTCGATTTGGGGTAATTCTGATTGGCCAATCGTTAACAGGGCGATGTAACACAGAAAGATTCGCAAAATGTGAAAAAAGTTGACGCTTACCCCTGTCTATGGTATCATCCAATCCGCTCAAAAGCCAGCCAGGTGTGGCTGGTAAGTGTTATTTGATTCAAGGAGACGCATATAGCAGAGCAAGAGTTCCGAGTAAATGAGGCAATCCGTGTTCCTGAAGTCCGCCTGATTGGACCTGCCGGTGAAAATGTGGGCGTTGTGCCCATTCGCCAGGCAATTCAAATCGCCCGCGATGCTGAAATGGACCTGGTGGAAGTTTCTCCCAACGCCGCGCCACCCGTTTGTCGCGTGCTCGATTTTGGCAAGTTTCTCTACGAGCGCGAGAAGAAGGACCGCGAGGCGAAGAAGGCTCAGGTTAAGATCGAAATCAAGGAAATTCGCCTGCGCCCAAAGACCAACGAAGCTCACCGTGGTTTCAAGGTCGATGATGCCCGCCGTTGGCTCAATCAGGGTCACAAGGTGCGCGTCACCATCAAGTTCCGTGGACGTGAAATGGATTACCCTGAGATCGCGCTGGAGGATCTGCGCGAGATCGCCCAGGCGCTGGCAGATGTCAGCGTGATCGAACAGGCCCCGATGATGGAAGGCCGGACGATGCTGGTGGTACTCGGTCCTTCCAAGGCGAAGGCTGTCAAAGAAGGCAAACCGGAATAGCGGGTCTGTCACAAATTTAGAGGTTCGTCTCCATGGCTGGTTGAAATCCCGTGGTAGCAAGTTGATCCCGCGGTTAATTTTTTTGAAAGGAGTAAGCTGCTGTGCCCCAAAAGCCAAGATCTGGTAAGTTCAAGCTCAAGACCCATAAGGCAACGTCGAAACGTTTCCGCCTGACCGCGTCTGGGTTGTTGGTGCGTACGAAGGGTGGTAAGAGCCATTTACGCCGCCATACTTCCAAGCGCACCAAAGCGCAGTTCCTCGAGATGGTACCCGTCAACGGACGCGGTATTATCAAGCGCATTCGTCGTCTCGTGCCGAATCTCAAGTAGGCAATCGTATCCGAATTTGAAAATTGCGGCTACCGGGTGTACGCAACTGGCCGGTTGGGTTTCTCTCGACGGGAGGCCCTCCACCGACGCCCGGAGGTTTGCAGGAGGTTTTGAAATATGCGTGTAAAAGGTGGTCCGCAAGGACATCTGCGCCACAAGAAAGTTCTTAAGATTACCAAGGGCCAACGCGGCTCCCGCCACTTTCTTTTTAAGCGCGCCAGCGAGGCGATGCTCAAGAGTATGTGGTATGCGACCCGCGATCGCCGCGTCCGCAAACGCGATCTGCGCAAGTTATGGATCGCCCGTATCAATGCGGCCGCCCGGCTGAACGGCATTAGCTACAGCCGCCTGGTGTCTGCAATGAAGAAAGCCAACATTATGCTCAACCGCAAGATGCTGGCCGATCTGGCCGTGCGCGATCCACAGGCGTTTGCCGCCGTGGTGACCCAGGCCGTAGCAGCCGCGTAACAATTCCCAAGCAAGAAACCAAAAAGGATGGCACAGCATGCTGTGCCATCCTTTTGATTCAGCTCCGGCAGGTCAAGCTATAGCTGTGTAGAAAAGTTTTTTCCACAGTCTGAATGGGGTACGTGTCTGAATGGGTACGTGTCTGAACCGGCCCTGCTAGAACGGGCACTATCGCATAAAGCTTTAACCACTGAGTAACGCCGAGTTCGCTGATGGAACAACCGTTTCACGAGAGTTTAATTTTTGAGAAAATCTTGCGAGATCGGCGATGGTTGATCGCCAATCGATGCAAGATTTATTCTGGATGGCTATACTTCCCTGCCTTTGGGCAGGTCTCTTTGCTCTGCGGTAAAGGCCGCTTCGAGGGCATGATAAACCGAGCGCACTTCAACGATCTGGATGTTCTCCGGCCAGGGTTCCGCTTTGCGCAGCCGCCTGGGCACAATTGCAACTTTGAAGCCCAGTTTCTGGGCTTCCCGCAGGCGCACTGGCATCTGGCCCGGCAGGCGCAGCTCGCCTGCCAGGCCAATCTCGCCAATCAGAACCGCATCGGCCCGCACGGAGACATCTTTCATTGATGATGTAATCGCCGCGGCGATGGCAAGGTCGGCGGCGGGTTCATCGACTTTCATGCCGCCCACGACGTTGACGAAAATATCCTGCTCTCCCAGCTTAATCCCAGCACGGCGCGTCAGCACAGCCGCCAACATTAAGAGGCGGTTGTAATCCACGCCGTTGGGGGTGCGCCGGGCGTTGCCAAACTGGGCAGGCGAGGTCAGTCCCTGCACTTCCACGAGCAGAGGGCGTGTGCCCTCCATCGTCACGGCGATGGCTGAACCAGGGGCGTTGATCATTCTTTCGGCCAGGAATGCTTCTGACGGATTGGTGACCTCGACCAGCCCGCGTTCGCGCATTTCGAAGACGCCGACCTCGGCCGTTGCGCCAAAACGATTCTTGACCGATCGCAGCAGCCGGTAAGCCTGGAAGCGGTCACCTTCCAGGTACAGGACGGTATCCACAATATGCTCAAGCACCCGCGGACCGGCAATCACGCCTTCCTTGGTGACATGCCCGATGACAAATACCGAGACACCGCTGGATTTGGCCAGTTCGCGCAGTTGAGAAGAACATTCGCGCACCTGTGAAACCGAGCCTGCCGACGAATCCAGTTCTTGCAGGTAAACGGTCTGGATCGAGTCTACGATGAGCAGTACCGGGCGGACTTCACGGTTGTGTTCCAGGATGGTGGAGAGGTTGGTCTCGGTGACAAGGTACAAATTTTCTGGTAAATGTGCGCCATCACTCAAGAGCCGGTCCGCCCGCATCTTAATTTGACGCTCGGATTCCTCGCCTGAAACATACAATACGCGTTGAGTCTTGGCCATTGCCATAGCCATCTGCAGCATCAACGTGGACTTGCCAATGCCCGGATCACCGCCCACCAGTACGATTGAGCCTGGCACGATGCCGCCGCCCAGCACACGGGAGAATTCGCTGATGGGTACTGCCATGCGAGGCTCGGCATCGGTAGCGATTTCAGCGATTTTGCGAGGGGTGGTGCGCCCAGTTAATCCGCGCGAAGCATTCGGGGATTTTGCGGCGGGTTCTTCATGGACAATTTCTTCCACCATGCTGTTAAAAGAACTGCACTGCGGGCATTTGCCCATGTAAGAGGCGGATACCCGGCCGCATTGCCCACAAACATAACGTGAATAGGATTTTGCCATTTTTGAATTTCCTGAACATGGTGAATTAGTATGGACACAGTATAACAGAATTTATGTTCTGGTAAGGTTGTGGGCTGTCTGGGAATTGGCGAGGTGAAAGAGCAAATTGGCCGCGGATGGACGCGGATAAGGTCAAGAGCGAGGGCGAGGGTAAGAGCAAGGGTCTGAACCGGCCCGTGTCTGAACCGGCCCGTGTCTGAACCGGCCCGTGTCTGAACCGGCCCTGCTGGAACGGGCACTATCGCAGATTTACGCAGATTTAGATGATTACGCAGATTAGGGCAAGGGCTAGAACGGGCACTGTCGGCAGTATGGAAAATATGCTTGCTTTTTGTGCAAGCATTTAACTTTCAAGTTCTTGATGTGAGATTAACCGGCTGTGCCAATGGAAATGTTCCGGCACAATCAACTTTGTTTCGCTACCCAGCGTCGCAATAGTCCTGCCCGGAAATGATATGCGCGGTCCTGGTAAACAAGTAAATCACGTCTGATCAGATACTCGAGTGTTTTTTGAAAATCTGCTTCATTTTTTGCGATTTTTTCCAGTTTACGTTCAGGCATAACTCCTTCTTTGGCGCTGGCGACCGTTTTCAATATGACACGCATCAGATCTGTGCTGTCACGGCCTTCCCATAGATCTTTAAAGTCACCTGCCAGAACTTGCGGAACTTTGCCCAGCGCAGCTTCCACGTCGCTTCGATTGGCATGGAATCGATTTTCGTTGTTAAGGGTTTCGACCACTTCACGACAGGTGAATTGCAGCCAGTTGGGATGACAACCGGTTTCGAGTAAAAGCAGTTCGACAGCGTCGTCGTCATAGGTCAGGGGAAAATCCGGGATGGGGCGCAAGATCAGTTCGCGGGCATCGGCCGTATCGAGCGGGCCGACTTTCAGCATACGCGTATTGATCAGGTAGTTGCTCCAGAGCGGGGGAAGTTCTTCAAGGGTATGCGCGCCACTCATCAGCACCGTGATGCGTGGGTGGTTCTGCATCAGGCTACGCAGGGTCTGGAAGATGCGTTCATCGGTGCGCCCGGCTTCGAGCATTTCGCCCAGGGCTTCAAATTCATCCAGCGCCAGCAGTATCCAGTAATAATCGCCCAGTTTTTTCTCGACCTGCTCCAGCCAATCCTGAAAGACCAGGTAGGGGTCTTTTTCGAGCTGCTCGCGGCTTAATTCGGGCAGCGGCAGGCGGCGTTCCTGGCGAGCGCTGCGCGTGATTTCACGGGTCAACAAATACAACAGGCTGGCCGTGTTCTCAACGGCCCCCGAAGCCTGCAAGTCCAGCGTGGCCGGGATGATCTGCGGCCCCAACTGTACCGGCAACTGTTTGAGGGTGGAGCTTTTGCCCATGCGGCGCGCACCGAAAAGCAGCAGAGCCGGGCGCTGACCGGATGGGTTGATCAACTCATTGCCCAGGGTGCGGAACAGGTCGCGGCGGCCCTTGAAGGTTTTGCTGTCCTTGATCAACGGCGTGCCGGAGTGATAGACATTAGGGATTTGTTCCCTGCCGCTGGCCTGGGCCAGTTCCTGTGTGAAAACGTTTTTCCCACCTGACAGAGGCGGGAGCATCTGTCGGGCGATATCGGATTTTTCGGCATAGGCCAGCCCGCTCTGGATGCGTTCGACCACCTGCAA
>CAIMZS010000127.1 GCA_903846015.1 uncultured Anaerolineae bacterium
CGCAGCAACGCTGCGCCCCTACATCTCCGCTACGCGTTTATAATACGGCTATGTCATTTTATGAGATGCTGGTGTATGCGCGCAGAAGGCCTTTCGTGGGCCGGTTGGCGTATCTTGGGTTGAAATTGCTGGGTGTTGAGATCCCCGCCGCGGTGCAGATCGGGCCGGGTTTTTTGCTGCATCACGGCGGCTCAGGTGTGGTGATCCACCCCAGGACCGTGATCGGGGCGCGGGTGGGTATTTACCCTGGCGTGACGGTGGGGCGCGGCGATGTTTACCGGGCGGCCTCAGAATCGGCTTTCGAGGGTATCCTGATTGATGATGATGTCATCCTGGGGGTGGGGTCGAAGGTGCTGTGTCATCGGGGTGTCCTGCGCGTGGCGCGCGGCACAGTCCTGGGCGCCAATGCTGTGTTGCTTGAATCGAGCGGCGAGAATGAAATCTGGGCGGGCATCCCGGCGCGGCGGGTGGGGATGCGCCCATGACTGAAAGAATTTGCATCCTCCCCAAGGTGCACGGTGTGGGCGGCATGGTCTCGTTTTTGCACAAATTTACTGCCGGGGCACAGGCGCGTGGGGTCCAGGTCAGCACGGATCTTAAGGATGGTCCCTTCGCGGCGTTGCTGGTGATCGGCGGTACGCGTGATCTGGCCGGGCTGTACCGGGCGCGGCGAATGGGTACGCGCGTGGTGCAGCGCCTGGACGGGTTGAACTGGATCCAGCGCGTGCGCCCGATTTCTGTCAGGCACACCCTGCGAGCCGAATATGGGAACATGGTGCTGGCGCTGATCCGCCGTTTTGTGGCGCAGCGGATTGTTTACCAGTCTGAATTTTCGCACTGGCTGTGGGACCGGCACTATGGCGGCCTGGCGAAGCCGTTTGCGGTGGTGTATAACGGTGTGGATCTGGAGGTCTATTCGCCGGGCGGCGGGCAGCCACAAGATTTCACCCGGCTGCTGGTGGTGGAGGGCAGCCTGGGCGGCGGGTATGAAGGCGGGCTGGAGAATGCCATCCGGCTGGCAGAGGGGTTGGCGGCGCGCGGCTGGAAAATGGAGGTGCAGGTGGTGGGTGAGGTTGGCCCGGCCCTGCAGGCGCACTGGGCTGCCAAAAGTGCTGTGCCGCTGCGCTGGAGCGGGCTGGTGAAACGCGAGGCCATCCCGCAGCTTGATCGCCAGGCGCACCTGCTGTTCTCGGCGGATGTGCACCCGGCCTGTCCGAATTCGGTGGTGGAGGCGCTGGCTTGCGGTTTGCCGGTGCTGGCTTTTGATACCGGTTCGTTGGCCGAATTGGTGACGTCTGGCGCGGGGTTCGTTGCTCCGTATGGCAGCGATTCGTGGAAGTTGGAAGCGCCGGTGGTGACCGGGCTGGTGGCTGGCGCGGAAACCGTATTGCAGGATTGGCATACGTTCAGCCAGGGTGCGCGCCGCAGGGCTGAAAGCGCCTTTGGCCTGGATTTGATGGTGGACCAATATCTTGAAGTTTTGCTGGGAGGCTGATCATGTCTTATGATGCTGAGATCGATGAGTTTTTACGCAGGCACCTGCGTTCGGTGCAGGAAAATGATACCCAGGCTTATCACGACACGACCAGTGATGACCTGACGTTGTATGAGTGGTGGGTGACACCGCACCGCCTGGATGGGCTGCCTTTTCACGAGTTTATGATGGATGCCAATGCCAGGCGCGGCACGGTCTTTGGCGCAGAGGGCGAACCGGCCCCGACCCGCCTGGACCTTTCCAATCTGCACATTCAGCGCTATGGCGATACAGCCATTGCCAGTTATACCCTGCTGGTCAGCGCGGCCTCCGCGCAGGGCGTCAAGGTCGCGGCGCATAACGAATCGCGTGTGATTGTCAAGCTGGATGGAAAGTGGAAAGTGGTACACGTGCACAAGTCCCCGGCCTATGCCGCCCCGCATGTATGAAAAAATATCTGCTGTCTTTTTTCACGCTGATTGCACGCATATTGCCGCTTTCGGCCAGGCAGGCGCTGTACCGCTACCCGCCGCTGGCCCGCTTCATTCGCAGCTCGATCAATGCGACTGTCGATGAAGGCCTGTCGGTGATCGAGGTGGCGGCCGGCGCATTGAAGGGTTACAAGGTGCAGATCAACCTTAAGACCGAGAAGAGCCGCTGGCTGGGGACGTATGAGCCTGAGCTGCAGGCTGCCCTGGGTGATTATCTGTTCCCTGGTATGACCGTTTACGATGTAGGCGCCAATATCGGTTATGTCACCTTGATGATGGCGCAGGCGGTGGGCGCGCATGGCAGTGTGTATGCGTTTGAGGCCCTGCCCGCCAATGTAACACGCATCCATCAAAATATCGCCCTGAATAACCTGTCCAATGTGACTGTTTTGCCGGTGGCGGTGATGGATAAAACCGCGCCGGTGACTTTTTATGTGCATGCGTCGGTTGGGATGGGCAAGGCGGCCGGTTCAGCCGGGCGCAGCGATCAGCACTATAAGGCTGAGATCACGGTGCCTGGGCTGGCGTTGGATGAGTTCGTATTCGAACAGGGCAACCCACCTCCGGACGCTGTCAAGATGGATATCGAGGGGGGCGAAGTGCTGGCGCTGCCGGGTATGCAGCGGATATTGCAGCAGCATCACCCGCTGCTGCTGCTGGAACTGCATGGTCCGGAATCGGAAAAGGTGGCCTGGGAGACGCTCAGCGCGGCGGGTTACAGTCTGTATGGCATGAGCAGCGGTTACCCGCGCATTGAGGCGCCGGAGAAGCTGGGTTGGAAGGCATATGTGATCGCCAGGTTGGAGCAGTAAGCTTGTGAACAGCTATCCAGGCCGCCTGGGTGTGGTTCAACGTGTGCTGCCTGTCTATCGTGCGCCGTTTTTTGACACGCTGGCGCAGGCTTGCGCGGGTGGGATGGCTTTGTTTGCCGGGCAGCCGCGCGCGGATGAGTCGATCGCCACGGCGGGCAGGCTTGAGCGCGGGCGCCTGGTTGATGCTGCCAATATCCACCTTTTTACAACCGCCAGCCCGCTGTATTTTTGCTATCAACGCGGCATCAGGTCCTGGTTGCAAACATGGAACCCGAATGCGCTGATTGTGGAAGCCAATTTTCGCTATCTCTCATCGCCCGCAGCTATAGGTTGGATGCATCAGCGCGGGCGCGCCGTGATCGGTTGGGGGCTGGGTGCGCCGTTGGAACGCGGCCCGCTTTCGATGCTCAGGCGGCGGTTCCTCGGGCAGTTCGATGCCATGATCGCGTATTCACAGCGCGGGGCGGATCAGTATGCGCGCTGTGGGATCGCGGAAGAGAAGATCTTTGTTGCGCCAAACGCGGTGACCCCGGCGCCCAGGCAGCCGGTGCCCGTGCGTCCGGCTGGTTTTGACGGGCAGCCCAGCCTGCTTTTTGTAGGCAGGCTGCAGGCGCGCAAGCGCATCCCGGCTTTGCTGCAGGCTTGCGCCAGTCTGCCGAATCAGCTCCGCCCGAAGCTGGTGATCGTTGGCGACGGTCCGGAAATGCAGGCGCTGCAGGCGCTGGCGGGAAGTCTTTACCCCGCGGCTCAATTTGTTGGCGCCAGGCACGGCGCGGAACTGGCTCCGTTTTTCACCGGCGCGGATCTGTTTGTGCTGCCGGGCACCGGCGGGCTGGCGGTGCAGGAGGCCATGTCTTACGGGCTGCCGGTGATGGTGGCGCAGGGTGACGGTACGCAGGCTGACCTGGTGCGCGTTGGCAACGGCTGGCAGATCCCGCCTGGGGATGACGCGGCTTTAAGCGCGGCGCTGGTTGAGGCGCTGGCAGATGCTGCCCGTCTGCGCGTGATGGGCGCGGAGTCATACCGCATCGTGGCGCAAGAGATTAATCTGGAGAAGATGGTGGCTGTGTTTGTGGAGGCGTTAGGGCGGGTTTCGAGGGTTGAAGCTTAGCAGCGGTTTATCTGTGGTGAGCTGCAAAACCATTAAGCAGGTTTTTGTCCACATGCGCGGTCAGATCGAGGGTGAGCGGGGTGACCGAGACCAGGCGTTTGCGGATGACGGTGTAAACATCGCTGTTATGGGGCTCGATTTCATAATCCATCTCGATTCTATAGCCAATCGATTCGGGGATATCCCAGGAAGCGCGCCGAGGTTTGGTGGGGGTGTAATAACGCTGGTGTGAAAGCTGTGTCCATTCCCAGGCGGTATCCGGCGCGGCCTCTGCCGGGACATCCACCTTGATCATGTCAACGCCCTGTGGCAGGCGTCGATCCAGCAGCAGCTGCCCAAAGAATGCCGTAAAGTAAGCAGCGGTGGAAAAATCGACTTCGGTGGAGTAGGTGCGGTGATGGGCGCTGTCGGTTTGCAGTGACATGGCCAGCGCCGGGATGCCAAATGAAGCTGCTTCCAGGGCGGCACCCACCGTGCCGGAGATGGTGACACCCGAGGCGACATTTTCGCCGTAATTGATGCCAGAGACCACCAGGTGAGGTTTTACGCTCATAATTTCAAGGATGCCGTGCTGCACGGCCTGGGCGGGAGATCCCCCGACGGCGTAGACCTGCCACTTTTGGCCGCGCACCTCGACAGTTTCTTCGTGGATCAGTCCATCTGAGGTGGCTGGCAGGCTGCGCCCGGCCCCAGAGAATTGTTCTTTCGGTGCGGCAACGGTTACGAAGCCGATACGTGAGAGTGCCTCGGCAGCGGCCCATAGACCGGGTGAGCGAATGCCGTCGTCGTTGGTGAGGAGTATATGTGGTTTTGACATGCCTGTGTTGTCCCGCAAATTGAATATCGGAAAAAAAAGAGCAGGGAACTCTCCCGCTCTTTTTGCTGTTGTGCTCTCCGCGCGACCGATTGCTTTGCAAGCAACCGGTCTAATCTACTGAGCTAAGTACACCATATATGGATTAAATCGCTAAAAAAAGCTGTTATTTCTGTATGTACGGGTTGTTTTTAGCTGATTTTCCCCGTCTTTTTGGGGTAGTAAGCGGCTTCTATTGTACTCACAAAGGGTATGTATGTACAGAGTAGCGCATCCGGGGCAGAATTTTGGATTGTGTGAACACGGATTTTTCCGATTCGTCGACGGCACCGTTTAAGGCGAGAGGGTGGTGTCGTCGATAAAGAGGAGATGCCCCACAGGGACTGGGGTCTACCTCGAGCCACGCGGGAGAGCACGCTCGCAATGACGGCGGGTACTCTTTGGGTCAAATCTTATTCATCATTTCAATCAGGGGACAAAATTCCAGACTGTGGAATAAACGGGGACGTAATTGCCATTGACTTTCACACGCCAATAGTAGGTTACACCTGATAACAAGGGTATTGTAGGGGTGTAGCTGGGGACGCTGACCGTTCTGGCTATTTTGCCGGTGAACGCGGGATTCTTTGCGATTTCGATCGTGTAGTTTTTTGCGCCGTTGACCGGGTTCCATGTGAATGTCGGCAGATTGCCCGCCGATGTATTTAAATTGGCGGGTGCGATAAGCACAGGCATGGAAAACTTGAGCATCAATTTTCGTACCAAAGACCAGGGGCTGGCAAAGCCTGGATTGCTGCTGCTCACCGAGCGGACACGCCAGTAGTATGCAGCGCCTGTCAGCGGAAGAACCGCGCTGGCATCCTGTGAGTTGGTGATGCCCACTACAACATTATTATGAACAAGATTCGTGAAGTATATGTCGGTGGCTACTTGTATCTGGAAAGAATCAAAGACCAGGCCGGAGGGCAGCAGGGCATTGGTCCAAATAAAGAGCGGCGATGTTCCACTTAGAAGCGCGTTATTCGCCGGCGCGATCAGCTTTGGCACGACAGGCGGGGTGATGAACGTTGACACTTGTCGCGACCATAAGCCATAAACCCTGCCCGTCATGGAACGCACGCGCCAGTACAGCAAAGTGTTGGCGGGCAAGTTGACGGTTGCTGTGTAGGCTGACGGGGTGATGTTTTTGTTCCATAACAGAGTTCTAAAGGTGTTGCTTTTCGAAACCTGAAGATTGTAGCCCGTAGCTGCTGACACATCAGACCAATCAAAGGTGGGGCGATAGCTGTTTAGCGTTGCTGCATTCACTGGGATGAGCAGGTTTGGGGGAGAGTACCGGATGGTATATTCTTCGCCGCTTGTAAACCCGCCGCTCAATTGATTGCCAACAAGGTCTGTGATACCAGACTCGGATAGTATATCCAGGCGCAGCGTGCCGTCGCTGTTCCCGGTGTTGACTGTAACGGTGCGCGTTGCGCCGCTTCCGTTCACATTGCTAATATATGCGCCCGTCACGCCGGTGAGGTTCAAGGAAAAATCGCTGGCAGTCACGCCAGCCACAGGTTCATTGAAGCTTACGTTAAAGTCTACAGTAATTGCGTTGGTGGGACTGGGCTGCGCGCGGGCGATGGAAGAAACGGTCGGCGAAGTTCGATCGATCGTGTAAGTCTGACCGGAGATATATGTGCCATGAAGCGTATTGTGGTTTGCATCTTCGATAGCACCGCTATCCAATACATTCAGATGGATGGTGCCATCTCCACTTCCGGTGTTGACAGTAACCGTGTAGGCACTGGTTGATGTGGCAGTTACACTTGTTATGGATGCGCCCAGAGCGCTAATAACAGCAAAATCATTAAATGGCGCGACAGTATCCACGCCGGTCACCGGATTGGAGAAGGTCACATTAAAGTTCACGCTCGATGCATTCGTTGGGTTGGGATTCGCTCGCAAGACCGAAACCAAAAGCGAATTATCCAAATAATAGGCGCCCGGCGGATTCGTCGCCGCGCGGGTGGTACCTTCAAAATCGGTTGGTACCGCGTTGCTGATATTTCCAGCCGCCACGCCAGAAATATCCCATGCGGGAAAGTCCGGGATCGTGTACGTTGTAACGGTGTTCGCCCATGTGCCTGTCAGATGAAAATTTGTTGCGGCAGGATCAACAAAATGCGGCTGAATTAGATTAATTGCATTTTCACCAACCAACTGGGTTGCATTACAAGTCGTATTGGTTATACAAGCCTGTGTATTGTCTTCGATGCCCAAAGGCATGCTAAGATCGCCGTTCCAGATCACGTTACCTCGTATTTGCAAGTTTTCATCGGTAACAGCAGTGGCCACATGGCTGTTGGGCGGGTTGGTATATGGATCATATATCGCAAAGTGCTGCCACATACTCTGAACACCTGGCGGGTTATAGATCACATTGTTGTATACGAAAATATTTTTGTTGGGGATGCGAATATAGTTGTTGCCATCGCTCACAATGGTTGTGCCCCAACCGCCTTGATTCAAATACTGCAAGCAGCGTTCCCGTCCAGGGTCGCCGGGGGAGCCGTCACAGGAACGCGAACCAAAAACCATTTCAAGGACATGGTCGCGGGTGCCGACTCGATACATGGTATTGTATGCCATCAAGACGTTGTATCCGCCGTTGACTCCCAAGCCCGCGCCGTCGGTGTCGTGGATCACATTATTCACAATTTTAATATCATACGCTTCATACTGGATCCACGGAGAAGTCATAAATTGAAAACCCGTTCCCTGCCCGGCAGTGAAACCGCCTGTGCCGCAATCGTAGATTGTGTTGGCTTCAATGAGCAGATAAGCCGACCCGCCTTTGGTGTAAGCGCACCAATCTCCGGCGTTATGGATCTGGTTATTCAGAATATGCCCGTACTGTACAGACACAAAATCAATCGCGTTATCCCAGGCGCCTGAAATATCATTGTTCTCGATATATACATACTGTGACTGATTGATTTTGATCGTCTCCTGGGCCTGCTGCGCGCCGCCATTTAATAACATATTTCGCAGCAGGAGATGATCGCAAAGTTCGCAGTGAAAGGCGTCACCATCCAGCACAATACTTAGATTCTCAAAATAAATATAATGCACCTCGTACATGTTGATTGAACCTTGCAGGAGGACATCTGCGCGAGCGGCCCCGTTTCCGCGGATCATGATCGGCGCGGCAGCAGTCCCATAGCGGGTTTCCCAATAATTGGGCATCATGCTGACAGTGTAAGTGCCGGGCTGCAAATTGATCCGCACGGCGTGAGTTAATGGATTCGTCATGGGGATGCTGTTCCAGGCGCGGGTCAATGTGCGGAATGCAGCGGCAGGCGAAGCGCCATTGTGGGTACTATCATTTCCAGTGACAGGATCCACCCAAATATCGGTATAAGCTGGATTGCCCGGATCGTACGCAGTACCGGAATAGCTGATTTCTTTCACAGACGCGGAGGAAGCGGCGGAAATAAAGTCAGTATTTCCAAAAATGTTGAATAACATTCCTGTTACCAATACCAGGCGCACAAAAAAAAATTTAGGCATCATGCAGTCCTCCAATGACAACATGTTGACTCACTATTCGCTGAAATTTATTAAAATTATTAATTCTTTTTGCCCTCTATATGGCGGTCTCCCCCACCAATGCCCAATATACGGATGCCGTTTTTCGTGGCTTTTCGGTTCCTTTGAGCCTCTGAGCGATTTTTCGCAGTATCGCATAACTCGTTTTTCCAATTTCTGGCGGGACGCAGACGAACACGGAAGCTACGGATATTTTAACACTCTTTGATCTGTGGTGAGGTAGGATGTCCAACGGTTGCTGCTGCCGGCAGGTGGGGTGAGTAATCGTGCCACCGACCGTAATGGGGGGTGGGCTGACGCGAAAGGACAAAATCGGCGCGGGTGTCAATCCATTTGTGCGAGGGATGGATCATACCGGGGTCGTAACCGTTTTTGGGAATATAAATAGCCGTCTTTTATGGGGGTAAGTCCCAAAAAAGACGGCTATTTGCCATATATGGCATCTGCTGTGCCCTCGGCGCGACTCGAACGCGCGACCTATTGCTCCGCAAGCAAGCGCTCTAATCCACTGAGCTACGAAGGCATTAGCGAGTAGGTATTTTACCGCACTCGTGGGTGTTGGTCAAGCGGCAATTCTCGAGTTCTCGAACAGGTGCGGTGCAGCTTTTTGGAGCGTGCTTTCCGCGAGGTGGCTCGCGGTAGACCCCAGTTCCTGTGGGGCATTTCCACTTAAATGGTAAAAAACCCTCTTGCCTGGGACCCACCCGATTAAACGGAGATTGCCACAACCGGCATGGAGCAAGGACGCCGGTTTCGCACACCTGTCCCGGTGTTCTTCGGGAATGACCAAAGCTAATTTCACCGAGATTCTGGACTGCCCCCAATAAATGTCGATAAGTGGTATTTTGAGTGAGGATGGATTAAAATCCAGGCAAGTTTGAAGAATTGCCGGAAAAGCGATCTTCACAGCTTCCACTTCCAAACAGGAATAAATAATGTCCCGCAGCCCACAAATTCTTTCCACCGGCAGCTATGTCCCAGACCGGATCGTCACCAATGCAGAAGTCGATGCGCTGATGGGCGCGACTACTTCCGAATGGCTGCTGGCCAATGTCGGCATCCGCGAGCGCAGATGGATGGCTCCTGAACAGGTCACATCTGACCTGGTTGTGGAAGCCAGCAAGAAGGCGCTGACCCGCGCCGGTATTCGCGCGGATGAGCTGGATTTGATCATTGTCTCCACGGACACACCCGATTATCTGTCTCCTTCCACCTCAGTGGTGGTGCAGTATAAACTCGGTGCCGAAAATGCCGGGTGTTACGATATCAACTCAGCCTGTGCGGGCTGGGTAACGGCATTGGACCAGGGCGCGCGCTATCTGCTGACCGAGCCTTCGTTCAGGTATATCCTGGTGGCAGGCGGATACGGCATGAGCCGTTTTATCGATCTGAAGGATAAGAAGACCGCCAACCTGTTTGCTGATGGCGCTGGGGCTGTTGTGCTTGGCATTGGAGAAGAAAAAGGTTTTTTTGGTAGCAACCTGTTGGCAGCAGGCTCATTCCACGATGCGCTTGGGATTTACAGTGGGGGCACCTATCGCCCGGTTAATGTAGAAAACTTTGCGGAGTTTGGCGCTCCAAAAGTTGAATTTGTCAAAAAATTTCCCAAGACTTTCAACCTCGAATATTGGCCCAAATTGATGCAGGGTGCGTTGGATAAGGCCGGGCTGAGCTTTGACGATGTTGATCAGTATTACTTTACCCAGCTAAACCTGCGCACGATTGAGTCGATGATGGATTTTCTAAAACAGCCGATTTCAAAAACACATTGGGTGATGGACAAATGGGGTTATACTGGCTCACCATGTGTGCTCATGGCGTTGGATGACGCCATCTCGCAAGGAAAAGGCCCCAAATCTGGCGAAATTGTCCTGTTCTGCGCCAGCGGCGGCGGGATTACGATGGCATCTTCTGTTTGGAAATGGAAATAGCAGGCAGTGGAGGCAGCATGTATATCGGCGATTATCTGGCAAGACGAGAATTGTACTCTCCCGATAAATTGGCTTTTATTGATACTGGCAAAGCTCCTGAATGGCGGCTCACTTTTCGCCAGGCCAATCGCCGCGCCAATCAGCTGGCGAACTGGCTCAGAGCGCAGGGAGTCGTTAAAGGCGACCGGGTGGCGATCCTGGCCCGCGATGGTTATGAACATCTCGACACCTTTTTTGCCTGCAGCAAACTTGGGGCGATCCATACCGCGCTCAACTGGCGGCTCAACTGGCACGAACTACTGGAAATTTTCCAGTATACCCATCCGAAAATCCTGATCTTTTCTGACGATTTCAAATCAGCCGTTTCTGAAGTGATAACCCGCTTCCCATCCAACCCCGAAGTTGATGCGGGGCTTTTAACCATGCACCTGGATGGCAGCGGTATTGCAGGAAGTTTTCAGTTTGAGTCAGTCATCCAGGCCTCCGCAGATACTCCGGTCACCTGCGAAACACTCGAAGCAGAGCATGGCGCTGCCTTGATTTTCACCGGCGGCACAACCGGCCTACCCAAAGCGGCGGAAGTCTCGCACCGTATGATTGCCTGGAATACGCTCAACACGGTCATTCATGACGTTACCCACAATGATGTCTATCTCAACGTTTTTCCGATGTTTCACACGGGCGGCCTGTTTGTTTATACCCTGCCGCAAGTCATCTTCGGCGGGACCACGATTCTGATTCGGGCTTTTGACCCCGCCCAGGTACTAACGCTGCTGCAGCGTGAAAAAGTGACCATTTTCGCAGCCGTCCCGACCATGTATCAGATGATGACGACCGCCGCGAACTGGGCTGAGGCAGATCTTTCAGCGCTGCGCTTCTGTACTTCGGGCGGTGCGCCACTGCCGGTTCCGTTGGTGGAAAAGTATAGCGCTGAAAAGGGAGTTCGTTTTAAGCAGGGCTTTGGCATGACGGAATTCGGTCCAGGCATCTTTGCGCTGGCCCCTGATGATGCTCTTCGCAAGGCTGGTTCGATCGGCCGCCCGAATTTCTTTGTGGATGCCCAGGTGGTGGATGACAGCAATAATTTCCTGGGGGCAGACCAGGAGGGCGAACTGGTGTTGAAGGGCCCGTCTTACTGCTCGGGTTATTTTAACAATCCGGAAGCGACCAGCGCTGCCGTGGATGACCGCGGCTATTTTCACAGCGGTGATATTGCGCGTTTTGACAGCGAAGGTTATTTTTTCATTATCGACCGCAAGAAGGATATGTTCATCAGCGGCGGAGAGAATATCTATCCTGCCGAAATTGAAAAGGTACTCTACCAGCATCCCGCCGTTCATATGTGCGCCGTCATCGGTCTGCCTGATCCAAAATGGGGCGAAGTCGGGAAGGCTTGCGTGGTGATCAAACCCGGTAACAGCACCAGAGCAGAAGAATTACTCGAATTTATGGCAGCCCGGCTGGCAAAATATAAAGTTCCAAAGTCAGCTGTTTGCATGGAAGCCCTGCCAATTTCGGCGGCAGGCAAAATACTCAAACGCGAATTACGCGCTCAATTCAGCAAGTAATAGGAGAAAAGCATGTCTAGCATTCCCACTTTACCTGGTATCACCTCCAAAATGGTTGATACCCCGCGCATTCAGACGCACGTTCTTTTCAGCGGCTCCGAGACCGGCACGCCTGTGTTGTTCCTGCACGGCAACGCCTCGTCCGCCACTTACTGGGAGGAAATTATGCTGGCACTCCCGGCGGGATTCCGCGGCATCGCGCCTGATCTGCGCGGTTATGGCGATACCGAGGACAAACTCATCGATGCCACCCGCGGCAGCGCCGATTGGATCGATGATATTTTGGCGTTGATGGACAGTCTCTCTATCGAGAAAGCCCATGTTGCCGGTCATTCGATGGGTGGGACACTGGTGTTCAACCTGGTGGCTGCTGCGCCGGGTCGTGTATTGAGCGGTACGGTGATCGATCCCGGTTCGCCTTATGGTTTTGGCGGCTCGAAAGGGGTCGATGGACAACCTTGCTACGCAGATTTCGCTGGCTCGGGTGGCGGCATCGTTAATCCGGACTTTCCCAAACTGATAGCGGCAGGTGATCGTTCAAGCGATAATCCACAGGCTTCACCTCGCGTGGTTATGAATTCTTTTTACTGGAAGCCGCCCTTTGTGCCTGCCCGAGAAGAAGACCTGCTCTCCTCGTTACTGAGCGAGAAAATAGGTGGGGACAAGTATCCGGGTGATTTTGTTCCATCCGGCAATTGGCCCAATGTCGCGCCCGGAGTATTCGGCCCGATCAACGCCCTCTCTCCCAAGTATGTCGGTGATTCGGTACAGAAGTTTATTGACGCCAGCCCCAAACCGCCCATGTTGTGGGTGCGTGGTGACTCGGATATGATCGTTGGAGATGCTTCGTTATTTGATTTCGGCACACTTGGGCAATATGGCTATGTGCCGGGCTGGCCGGGCGCGGAGGTTTATCCGCCTCAACCGATGGTTGGCCAGACTCGCCACATTTTGGAACAATATGGCAAATTTGCCGAAATTGTCATCGCTGGGACAGGTCATTCTCCATTTATCGAAAAACCCGACGAATTTATGGCGAGCTTTCTCAAAATGATCCAGGGCTAAAACTGGGTAATAAGTGGGTAGTGGACGCAAAATTGCTCGCAGTTCACTACCCACACCCATCAAGGAGTTTTTATGCGTATGAAAGCCAGGGTTGTGCTTGTAACCGGCGGCGCGGCAGGGATTGGCAAAGCCACTGCCCTGCGCTTCGCTGAGGAAGGCGCGAAAGTTGTTATTTGCGATGTCAACGAGGCGCTTGGGCAGGAAACCGTCAAGCTGCTTGGGGCGGATGCTTTGTTTTACAAGGTCAACGTTACCAGTCGTGCGGATGTTCAGGCGTGGATTGATGATGTTGTCGCAAAATATGGGCGCATTGATGTCATCGTCAACAACGCCGGGATTTTACGCGATGGGCAGCTTATCAAGTTCAAGGAAGGTCAACTCGTGGGGCAGTTGTCCGAAGCTGATTTTGATCTGGTCATTTCGGTCAATTTGAAAGGTGTGTTCAACTGCACCCAGGCTGTTGCTGCGGTGATGGCTAAACAGGGCAGCGGTGTTATTCTCAATGCCACATCCATCGTTGGTCTGGATGGAAATTTTGGGCAGACCAATTATGTTGCCACCAAGTCTGGTGTGATCGGAATGACCAAAGTCTGGGCGCGCGAACTTGGCAAGTTTGGTATCCGCGTCAATGCAGTTGCTCCCGGTTTTATCGCCACTGAGATGCTAACCGCCATGCCTGGGAAAATCCTGGATGGTATAAAAACCCGCGCTCCACTTGGACGGCTGGGCGAACCTCGCGATATCGCCAATGCTTACCTGTTTTTGGCATCCGATGACGCTTCATTCATAACCGGTGAGACACTGCGTGTGGATGGCGGGATTGTCTTGGGGACATAGGGAGATATGACACTGTCAGCCCGTGTAGAGACCGGGAGTATGAGCCACGCTGCTGAGTTGCTCACCAACCGCGCCCGGCTGACCCCTGACCGCGAAGGATTGTATGATCTGAATTCCGGCAGGCGTTACACCTATGCAGAGCTTAACTTGCGGGCCAATCAGGCGGCGAATTTTTTGCGCGATCAATTTGGCGTAAAAAAAGGCGATCGAGTATCCATCCTGGCACATAATTCCATTGCGTATGTTGATCTGCTTTACGGCCTGGGCAAAATCGGCGCGATATTTGCGCCGCTCAACTGGAGACTGACAGGCCGTGAGTTGACCACTATTATTAACGATTGCGCGCCAAAGGTGCTGATCGTCGGCCCGGAGTTTGTACCGGTGCTGGAAGAGATGCGGGCTGCCATCACGGTGGAGTTTTTTATCCAGCTCGATGGGGCAGAGTTTTCCGGAGCGGGGCAATATGAACAGTTTCTGGAGCAGGCAGCCGGATCAGAGCCGCTCAGACCGCCCTTAAACGGCGACGATATTTATTGCATTCTGTATACTTCCGGGACAATGGGCACGCCCAAGGGGGCCATGCTTCCCCATCGCCAGATCTTGTGGAACGCCATCAATACCGTTATTTCGTGGGGATTAAGCGAAAACGATGTTGCCCCGATTCTCACGCCGATGTTTCACGCTGGTGGCTTATTTGTATTCCTGACGCCCTTGTTTTATGCGGGCGGGCGAATTGTGCTGGCGCGAACATTTGAGGCGGACGCATCCCTGGCTCTGATTGTTGATGAACGCTGCAGCGTCATTCTGGGGGTTCCGACGTTGTTTCAGCTTTGGATGAATTCTCCGGCCTTTGCGGCGGCTGATTTTAGCCATGTGCATTTTTTTATCAG
>CAIMZS010000128.1 GCA_903846015.1 uncultured Anaerolineae bacterium
CATCCAGTTGCAGGTTGTCATCCACCATAAGGCGGAAGCGGCGCAGCAGCTCAGCCAGCACCTCACGCTCCATCACGCTCCCGGATGAACTGTATTCACTTGAAAGCGCGGCCTGGAAGCTCGCCTGTCCACCTACTTCGGGCAGGATCGGCAGGATGGCATAATAATTGCCGCGATCCACTGTGCGAAAACTCTCCTCTTCTGAAAGAAGAATTTCATGCACTTTCTCGCCAGGCCGTATGCCAGTGACAACAGTTTTGATCGGACGATCCCCGATCAGCAGAGCAGCAATATCGGTAATCAGCGCGGATGGCACGCGCGGAATGTAGGTCTCGCCGCGATTTGCCCAGCACACCGCCGCGAACACCGTATCCACTGCCTGATCCAGGCTCAAAAGAAAACGCGTCATATCCGTCGTGGTGATCGTCACCGGCCCGCCGTTTTTAATCTGCTCGTGGAAAAAGGGGATGACCGAGCCGCGCGAAGCCAACACATTACCATAGCGCACACACACAAAACGTGTTTCCGGGCAGCGCATGTTGGCCTGGATAAAGACGCGCTCCTGAATGGCCTTGGTCATGCCCATCACGTTGACCGGTTTGCAGGCCTTATCGGTCGAGATGCCCACCACCGTTTCGATCGGCAGGCGATGTTCCTGGATTGCGCGCGCAATATTCTCTGGCCCGGCAATATTGGTCAGCACTGCCTGGTAGGGAAAGTATTCGCAGGCCGGCACCTGCTTGAGCGCCGCGGCATTGAAAACCACATCTGCTTCAGTCAGCACGGAAGCGATGCTGTGAAAATCGCGCACATCGCCGATCCGAAATTCCAGCAGTTCCCGAAAGTTCTGGTAAATGACTTCATCGGTGGCATGACCCTTCTTCATATAATCGACACGCATGGCGTGCTGCTTGGCCTCGTCGCGCGAGAAGACAATGATCTTTTTCGGTGTGCCCAGTTCGCCGGACAGCAAACGGCGAACCAGCACCTTGCCCAACGAGCCAGTGCCACCCGTAATTAGAATGCGTTTATCCTGCAAAGGTTGCATGTTCTATCCTCGAAGTTGGTTGTAAAAGTCGGCGTGTGCGGCCATTTCGGCCATCATCTGTGGCCAGGCGGGCGGTTGGTAACCGGTGACCTGCCGGAAGCGGGTTGAATCCAGGCTGCGATCACACAAGAAATCCTGCTCTGGCAGGATTTCGATATCCTTATGATAGGCCCCGCGCGCCAGATTGAGCAAATCATACTTGGAGATGGGATCGCTCGAGACCTGGTACAGCCCGCTCAATTCAGGATTTGGAATGACACGCTCCATTATAATGCGCGATAGTTCATCAGTGGTAAAACCAGTGAAGAACGCTTTTTCAAAACCTTTGATTGCGCCCTGCTGTGCGAGAAACCATTCGATCAGCCCAAGGCGGGTTTTAAGCTCATGACCGATGATCGATGTGCGCAGGGTGACCGTATGTGGGTAATGGACTTCACCCAGGAACTTGGTGCGCCCATACAGATCTTCCGCATCGGATTGATCGTCTTCGCTGTAATTGCCTTTCCTTCCCGAAAAGACACAGTCGGTACTGATATGGATCATACGGATTTTGGCCGCGCGGCAAATGAGCGAGACGCGATG
>CAIMZS010000129.1 GCA_903846015.1 uncultured Anaerolineae bacterium
AACAAGTGCGCCGGTTTCGCAATGACAGAATGACAGAATGACAGGCCAAAGAAACGCAACGGAAAACTTTACCTGAAATTTACGGGGTGGTGCAAAATTTCAGGCATCACATGTGTTACTATGATAAGAGATCTATAAAGAGCTTCTCGAAGGGACATTTCAGCAAGTTTTCGATTTCATCGCCGCCCGTGCCCATCCAGAATTATGTTCAACTGTTTGCCAACATACCCTACTCTTATTGTAATGAAATTGGGATGAGGGTGGAAAAATGAGATTAATTCAACGAGCGCGCAAATGACAATCCGAAAACCCTTTATCCAACCCCAAGACTCACCGGAATCTGACCATCTGACTTTCCAATTGATGTTCGAAAATCACCCGGCGAGCATGCTGCTGATCGAACCCGAAACAGGTCTTATTCTGGAAGCCAATCCGGCCGCGGTACGCTTTTATGGCTATCCAAAACCAAGCCTGTGCGGCATGTTAATCTCAGAAAATAATTCAGCGCTAGCGCAAGCGGCGATTAAGCAGCACAAAGCTTTGGGGCAGCAACGGGATAATACCATTTTTCTACACCACCTGGCCAGCGGGGAAGTTCGCAATGTGGAAATACTTTCATCTCCACTCGTTTTACACGGCGAACATCTGCTTTTCTCGATTGTTAATGACATTACTGAGCGTAACCAGGCTGAAGTAACAAACATCAACCTCCAAAATTTCCGAACAGCCGAACTGGTGATTGCCAACCGGGAACTTGCCTTTCAAAACGCTGAGAAGGAAAAACGGGCTGCCGAACTGGTGATTGCCAACCAGGAACTTGCCTTTCAAAACGCTGAGAAGGAAAAGCGGGCTGCCGAACTGGTGATTGCCAGAGAACTTGTTTTTCAAAACGAGGAAAAAGCCAAACGAGCCGACGAGTTGGCGCTTGTGAATAGTTATCTTGAAAATCTGATCAACTGTGCCAATGCACCCATTATTGTTTGGGACCCGCAATTCTGCATCACGCGCTTCAATCACGCCTTTGAATTCCTGACCGGTCGCACTGAAGCGGAAGTACTCGGCCAACCCGTGTCGATTCTGCTGCCACCCGCAAACGTCAAAAAATCGATGGCCCAGATTCAGGCAACATCGATCGGCGGGCGCTGGGAATCGGTTGAGATCGAAATCATGCATCGGGATGCTTCAATTCAAACGGTGTTGTGGAATTCCGCAACACTGTTCGGAGCGGACGGGCAAACAGCAATTGCCACGATTGCGCAGGGACAAAATATCACCAGGCGCAAGCAAGTGGAGCAGATTCTGCAAAACACAACCAATGATCTACAGGATGCAGTGGAACAACGTGACAGCGCGCTGGAAGAACTGCGCAACAACGAAATTGACCTGGCGATGCAGAACAGCGAACTGCGCCAATCGCAAGAACTGATTGATGCGGCGCGGGCGCGTTATTTCGATCTGTACGAACTTGCGCCGGTAGGGTATTGCACCGTCAGTGAAAAAGGACTGATTTTAGAGGCCAACCTGACCGCCACCAGTCTGCTGGGCGTACCCAAAACAGCTCTGATCAAAAAACCATTCAGTTTTTGCATCGCCAGGCAAAATCTGGACATTTATTACCGGCACTTCAGGGAACTGTTTGAAACGGGCACAGCGCGAGCCTTTGAATTGCAGGTGTTAAAAAAGGACGGATCGACTTTCTGGGCGCGTCTGGAAATAGCTGAAGCATTGGATAGCAATGGCGCCCACATGATGCAGGTGGTGATCAGCGAGATCGGCAGCCTGAAAAAGGCTGAAGCCCTGCTTAATGAACGGCTAAAAGAACTGTCCTGCCTCAACTATGTCAGCCGACTGGTTTTCAACTTGAATTTGACAAAAGCGCAGGTTTGCCAGAAAGTGATTGAGAGTTTGATCCCGGCCATGGGGTATCCACAGTTAGCCGCTGCGATGATTAGCCTGGATGGAAAAGCATATCAGAGCCCGAATTTCTCCGACTCGTTCAAGACCAGATTAACAGCCCCCATCTTTCAGGATGATCAAAAGTGTGGACAGATAACGGTTTGTTATACCCAGGCCGGCACACCCTTCTACCTGCCCGATGAACAAAATCTGCTCGGCAATATTGCACAAACACTGAGTTTATGGCACGAGAGAATAAATTCGGATAATGATGTACGCAAATTTTCACAAGCCGTCGAGCAAAGCCCGATTTCCATTCTGATCGCGAAGCCGGATGGAGTGATTGAATATGCCAATGCGAACTTCTGCGCCCTGACCGGCTATTCTATCAGCGAAATCATCGGGAAAAACGCCCGCATTCTGCAGACCGGCTATACGAGCCAAGAAGAATACCAGCAGTTGTGGAATACCATTTTATCGGGCCATGTCTGGGAGGGTAAATTCCTTAATCGTAAGAAAGACGGCACGCTTTACTGGGAGAAAACTTCGATTGCGCCGATGTTCGATGAAATGGGGCAGATCATTCACTTTTTAGCGCTGCAGGAAAATATCACCGCGCAAAAAGTAATGGAAAATGATCTTCGGCAGAGCGAAGCGCATAATCGGGCTTTGCTGGATGCGATACCGGATATGATTTTTCGGATCCGGCGTGACGGAGTCATCCTGGATTGCAATATCCATTCAAACGATCCTCTGATTGAACATCCGGACCAACTGCTCGGGAGATCGATTTATGAATTAGTAGGCGACAATTTGGCAACCAGGCTGCATGTGCTGCTTGGCGAGCCCTTGCCGAGAGAGCAGGTGGAAAGCATTGAGATTGAATTTAAAGTGAAGGATAGCCTTCATCTCTTTGAAATACGTTTTAAGCATTTTGGCAAAAATGAAGTGGTCGCAATTGTTCGAGACATCAGCGTGCAGAGCCGCCTGGAACAAATGAAAACGGATTTTATCAACCGGGCGCGCCATGAATTGAGAACGCCGATCACCACCATGCTGTTGATGGTCAACTTGCTGGATGAGAAAATGAGCGCTGAGAATTCCGACGAGTACTGGGAAGTGTTAAAAAGTGAATTAAATCGTGAACGCATATTGGTTGAACATCTGCTCAGTGCCAGTCGCATGGAAGGCAAAGCGGAACAAATGAATATCCGCTCACTTGAAATCGATGCGTTGATCCAACAGGTATTCCGAAATTTTGAGCCGGCTGCCCAGGAAAAAGGAATCACGCTGAGCGTGATATCGATGCCTGCGGAGAACGGGCTGCCGCGCCTGGTACAGGCTGATCAAAATGGCCTGACTGAAGTGCTGAACAACCTGGTTGGAAACGCGATTAAATTCACGCCCAGCGGGGGTAAGATAAGTGTTCAGGCGCAAAGTGTTGATAAAAAAATACGAATCTCGATTGTCGATACGGGCATGGGGATCCCGAGCAAAGATATACCGTTGTTGTTCACTCGATTTTTCCGTGGCAGCAACGCCATTGAGGAAGAAATCCAGGGTACGGGGCTCGGGTTGTTCATTGTGCGTTCGATTCTGGATCAGCAAGGGGGTAAGATTGAGGTGCTAAACGAACCCGGTGGTGGCACTCGTTTCGATGTGTGGCTGCCTGTATAGATTGCCAGAACGGGCACTATCGCAGATTTCGCATCCTGTCATTCCCGAAGAACATCGGGAATGACAGGATGCCAGAAATTACACCAGGGGTGTGGCGCAGCCGTCGGAGCGGGGATCGGAGCCGCCGATGAGGGTGCCGTCTGGTTCGCGCAGGATGATCTGGCCGCGCCCAAACAAGGCCCGTCCCCAACCGGTGACCGGCTTGATCTGATGACCCATCTCGGCCAAACGCGCCATTATCTTCATCGGAATACCATCCTCCAGCGCCACCGCCTCGGTGGGGTTGCCGTCCTGGATGCAAAAACGCGGTAGATCCAGTGCCGCCTGGGGGTTAAGCCCATGTGCCAGCGCCATGAAAATCTGGACATGACCCTGGGGCTGCATGAAGCCACCCATCACGCCAAAGGCTCCCATCAGCGAACCGTCCGCTTCACGCGTGATCAGCGCCGGGATGATGGTATGGTAAGGGCGCTTGCCCGGTTCGAGCGCATTGGGATGCCCGGCCTCCAGGCTGAAGTTGTGTCCGCGATTTTGCAGGCTAAAGCCCCAGCCTTCCGGCACGATGCCGGTGCCAAAACCCATATAGTTGCTGTTGATGAATGAACAGGCATTGCCCCAACGGTCGACAACGCAGAAATAAACGGTATCACTGGAGGTGAACGGCTGGCCCAGTTCCTGATCCAGGGTGGCGGTATGCATATTGATCAGCTTGCGGCGCCCGGCAGCGTACTCCTTCGAGAGCAGTTCTTCCAGGGGGATATTCCCAAAGGCCGGGTCACTGACGAACCAGCGTGAATCCGCAAAGGCCAGGCGCAAGGCCTCGATTTGCAGGTGTAAGCGTTTGGCCGAGAGCATGGGCAGCCCGGACATATCGAAACCTTCCAGCAGGTTGAGCGCCATCAAGGCGGTGATGCCCTGCCCATTGGGTGGACATTCATGGATGCGCAGACCGCCGTGGGTCACACTGGCTGACTCTTCCCAGGTGGATTCGTGGCCGGCCAGGTCGGTGGGAGCCATGCAGCCGCCTGATTTCTTCAAGACATCCACGATCGATTCGGCAATCGCGCCCTCGTAAAAAGCCTTCTTACCGCCTTCGGCGATGACACGCAGTGCGCGCGCCAGGCCAGGATTGCGGAAGGTTTCTCCCGGGTTGGGACCGCGCCCGGCGATGGTCAATTCCTGGCCATTAAGCGCAGTTTTTAACTGGTGATTTGCGCCAATCTGCCAGAAGTGCGAGGTGATCGGAGCCACCGGGAAACCCGATTCCGCCAGGCGCATGGCAGGCTCGAGGATGGCAGCCAGCGGGAGCGTGCCGTGGCGCTCGATCAGGTCACACCACCCGGCGCAGGCACCAGGCACTGTGACGGTGTAGGGGTGATAAGGCGGCATTTCGGTGCCCATGCCTTCATTGCGGATGCGCTGCAGGGTAAGCGCCGCCGGCAGGCGCCCGGAACCGTTCAGGGCGCTCACCTGGCGCGTGGCGGCATCATAAAACAGGGCGAACATGTCGCCACCCAAACCGGTGGAAGCTGGTTCGGTGACATTGAGCGCGGCGGCAACAGCCACCGCGGCATCGGCGGCGTTGCCGCCCTGGGAAAGGATGCGCACGCCTGCAGCAGAAGCCAGCGGCTGAGAAGAAGCCACCATGCCTTCTGTGGCGTAAACACTCGAACGAAGCGAAGAAAATTTTTGCAGAGTCATCAGGTCAGGTCCAGGAGAAAATGTTACCAGAATGGACAGCGCTGTCTTTAAAGCGCTCGTTATCGATAAAACCTATTTTTTATGGTCAGGGCTTACCCGGCGACGAAGGTAGAACGACCGGCTTGAGCATCACCAGCACCTTGTCGACACGTTTTCCGTCCATATCCATCACTTCAAAAGTCAGCCCGTTCCAATCGAAACGGTCGGCAGCCAGCGGCACCCGTCCCAGGTGAAGCATGACAAAGCCACCCAGGGTCTCGTACTCTTCCTCATCCGGCATGTGGCGCAGGTTGAAAATCTCTTTGAAATCTTCGACCGAGAGCATGCCATCCAACAGCCAGGAACCATCCTGACGCTGAGTGGCCTGCGGCTCGCTGTCGATATCACCAACGATCTCTTCCAGGATATCGTAAATCGTCAGCAAACCCTGCACCGAACCGAATTCATCCACCACGATCATCATCTCAGCCGTATTGGATTTGAACATATCCAGCGCCTTGGAAGCCAGCGCCGTCTCCGGGATGTAAGCCGGGATCTGTAAATTGCGCTTAAGCAGCAGCGGCTCACCATGCAGGCTTTCAAGCAGCAAGTCACGCGCCTCGATGACCCCCAGCACGTTATCCAGGCTGTCTTCACACACCGGGAAGCGCGAATAGGGATTCTCTTCGATCTGCAGGCGGATCTCATCCGGCTCATCGTTGGCATCCAGCCAGGCGATTTCGGATCTGGGAGTCATGAGCGAGCCGACACGGCGGTTATTAAGCCGGAAGACGCCTTCGACCATGTCCTGCTCAGATTCTTCAAAGACACCGGCCTGGGTGCCCTGATCGAGCAGTACCTGCAGTTCCTCCTCGGTAACCGGCGGCTCATCATTCGGTTTAACGCCCATCAGCCGCAGGATCAGGTCGGTGGTACCGCTGAGCAGGCGTACCAATGGAGAAAAAACCAGCGAGACAAAATTCATCGGCCCGGCAATGGTCGAGGCAATATCCTCCGGGCTGTGCAGAGCCAGCCGCTTGGGGACCAGCTCACCCAACAGCAGCGTCAGCAGGGTGATCGAGACAACCACGATACCGAGCGCCAGCGAATGGGAGTAGGGCTGCAGCAGGGGAATCAGCTCAAGCTGACTGGCGAGCGCATCCGCGATGGTGGCGCCACCAACCGCGCCCGCCAGCACGCCGATCAGGGTGATGCCCACCTGGGTGGTGGAGATGAAGATATTCGGGTTTTCTGCCAGGCGCAGCGCAATCTGTGCACCCACATCGCCTTCATTTATACGCTGTTGTAAACGCGCCTTGCGCGAGGACAGCACGGATATTTCCGAGAGGGCAAATACACCGTTCAAGATGATCAATAAAAAAATGATCAGGATTTCGACACCAATATTCATAAAGTCATTTTACCATTGCGCCTTAACAAGAGCATCTTTCTACACGCAAAATTAGATTTCGTCGAACAG
>CAIMZS010000130.1 GCA_903846015.1 uncultured Anaerolineae bacterium
ACCCTGTCAGTGACGGATGCCTCGGGCACCTGCGCTGTGACGGCGACCAAGGCCGCGGACAGCAACTACAATTCAGCCACATCTGCCGCCATTACAGTGACGCTCACCAGAGCAGATTCCAACGTGACCACCTGGCCGGCAGCCAGCCCAATCACCTATGGACAGACGCTGGCAGATTCCACGCTCAGCGGTGGCGCTGCGACCCCGGCTGGCAGTTTTGACTTTACCACCCCTGCCACTGCGCCCGGTGCTGGCACTGCCATGCAAGGCGTGACGTTTACACCCAACGATACGGTCAATTACAAACCAGCCACCGGTACAGTCAGCGTGTCTGTGGATATGGCCACACCGGTGATCACCTTCGACCCGGCGCCAACGCCTGCGTATCTCAGCGATTTCACCGTCAACGCTACAACAACCAATTCCGATAGCAGCACCCTGACCTACAGCAGGGTCAGCGGCACGTGCGCCTGGGTGAGCGGCGCCACGTTTAGATCCACTGGCGCGGACCTGTGCGTTGTTCAAGCCACAGGCGCTGCAAGCTCCAATTTCTACACGGCCTCGCAGACACAGAATATCAGCATTGGCAAGGCTGACCCAACCATCACCTGGACTGACCCGGCGGATATCGTCTACGGCACCGCCCTGAGCGGCGCGCAATTGAATGCCACCGCAACAACACCCGGAAGTTTTGTTTACACCCCTGCTGCAGGCGTAGTCCTCACTGTGGGCGCCCATACTCTGCATGTGGACTTTACGCCCACGGATGCTGTCAACTACAGCAGCGCATCCAAAGATGTGAGCATCAACATTGGCGTTCCGCCAGCCCCAACGATTACAAGTATTTCTCTTGACATCGGCCCAACATCAGGTGGCTCGACTGTGGTCATTACCGGGACCCATCTGACCGGCGGGACGGCCACTTTCGGCGGCACACCTGCCATATGCAGCGTGGATTCGGCCACCCAGATCACCTGCACCACGCCCGCACACGTGGCTGGTACAGTCAGCATTGCAATCACCACACCCGGCGGCACAACTGCCCCCAACAACTTATTCACCTATATTCAGAGTGTTACGCTGGGCATTTCTCCCAACTTTGGTCCCGCCGCGGGTGGCAGCACGGTTGTCATCAGTGGAACTGGCTTCACCAGCGGCAGCACGGCCTCATTTGGTGGTAGCGCAGCCGCCTGTACCAGGATTTCAAGCACACAGCTGAGCTGTGTCACTGCGGCCCACACGCCCGGGCTGGTGGATGTGATTGTCACTACCGGCACGACCCTATTGACTGCGCCAGATGGTTATACCTATCTGCCAGCATCTGTCAGCGGTGTCAGCCCCAGCAGCGGCCCAACTTCGGGCGGCACTACGGTAACCATCACTGGCGCTGGTTTTGACGGGACGACCCTGGTCGCTTTTGACAATACAGCATCGGGTTGCACATGGGTTTCAGCCACACAAATGAACTGTATCACCCCACCCCACGCCAGCGGCATCGTTAATGTCGTCATCACCGGCGCAGGCGCAGCCAGCTTCACCGATGCGTTCACCTACATCCAAACAGATGTTTACGCAAACATTTCACCCAATTATGGCCCAACCCTGGGCGGAACGACCGTAACCATCACCGGCAGCACAGGCAGCAACTTTAGTGGGGCTACAGCGTTGACCTTCGGCGATACGAATGCGACTGCCTTCGTGGTGAATTCATCCACACAGATCACCGCAGTCAGCCCGGCGCATGCAGCCGGGATGGTGGATATAGTGGTCAGCGCCCCGGCGGGAACGTTCACCTATGCCAGCAGTTTTTCATTCTATGGCTCCACTTTGCCACTTGCCCTGACTACAGCACCTCTCAACAATTCGATGACGATCGTAAAGATGAGTCCTTCAGAATTAAAAGTTATATTCAACATGGATATGCTGCACGTCTCATCAGCCGATTCCGGTTGGCCTTCTTCCGTGACCAACCCTGCCAACTACCTGCTGGTATCAGCAGGCGGAAATGGGCTCTTCGATACGCAAACCTGTCTGGCTGGCATACAGGGTGACGATGGACTGGTTGTGGTCAATAGTATTTCTTACGACACTTCCACCTTTACCGCCACCCTCAGCGTAAATAACGGACAACCCTTGCCGATCGGCTCATACCAATTATTGGCATGCGGCACCACCTCCATTCGAAACCTGGCCAATGTCAAGTTGAATGGCGGGCTGGATGATACCCGCTTCAGGTTCTCGATCACAACCAATCCGGTAAATAAGAAGGAACTTCCTGCCACGGGTTTTGCCCCGGACCAGGTAACCATCCTGCCCACGCAAAATCAGGCATATTCAGCAATGAGCAACTTCTGGTTGGAAATCCCTGCCATTGATGTAAAGATGAATATTGTGGGCGTGCCACAGTCGAACGGCAGTTGGGATGTAACCTGGCTGGGAAATGATGCCGGTTATCTGGATGGCAGCGCTTACCCCACCCATACAGGCAACAGCGTGTTGACAGGGCATGTTTGGGATGCCAACAACCTTCCCGGCCCGTTCATCAACATGAACAAACTGAAATTTGGCGACCAGATCAAGATACATGCTTTCGGGCAGGTGTACACGTACGAAGTACGTGAGAACAAACTGGTCGACCCTTCAAATGTCAATGCTGTAATGAAACACGAGGAACTGGCCTGGGTGACTCTGTTAACCTGTGAGTCTTACAATTCAAGCAATGGCAGCTATACGTATCGTCGGTTGGTCAGAGCTGTGCTGATCAGTTTGAAGTGAAGCGAACATAAGGAATTAATTCCGGTCGGAGGGGTGGTTGCCCACCCCTCCGACGGTGCAGAACCGGACACAACACTTTCACGTCACGCGTAGCGGAGCTCCTGAGCATACAGCCTGTTGTCACACCGCACCTGCGGTGTGTGCAGGTGTCAGCGCCGCAACCACCGAACCTTCCGATAACTGCGGCGAGAGCGCTTTCAGAGCCGAACCTTCGGAGAACGCTCCGTCTTCACTACGTTAGAGGGCTCCACGCAATGGATAAACGCTGGCTGGATCAGCACCGGCTCGATGTCATACACATCCGCATTGTAGTCCAGCTTCACGATCGAGTAGGTTTTGGGATGCGCGCCAGGTAGTCCTTGTGCTCCATATTGACCATGCCTTTTTTCGGATTTGCCCAGATGTGGCACTTCGTCATGTCGCGATTCTTGGTCTGGAAGGCAAAACATTCATCTTACAACTTGATCTCCCCCAGCATCCGTACGATATCCGCGTGTGACT
>CAIMZS010000131.1 GCA_903846015.1 uncultured Anaerolineae bacterium
AATCGCACGATGCGTGCTGAATTAGCCAGATATTCAACCTGTACAAATTTATTCTCCAGAATTCCGGTTGGCCAGTCATTGAAGTTAGTTATGTTCATCATTACACCTTTTGAAAAGTAGTTTTCAGAAATATTTCGATCATATTAATGGCAATTGTGTTCATAGTCAAGCCGAAGAATGCGATTTAACGTATTGCCAGTTTTTGCGAATATAATAATATAGTTGGGTTCATTTTACTTTCCGGAGCAATTACCATGTCTTCCAGTTCACAATCTCTCTTACCCGATTCCGTTATCTTGAAAAGCAGTGATGGTGCCTTCGCAAGTATCAGTCCTTATGGTGCGCATGTGCTTTCATGGGTACCTGCAGGAGATAGCGAACGGCTTTTTCTCAGTCAAAAATCCGAATTCCGTCCAGGCATAGCCGTACGAGGTGGGGTCCCATTAATATTTCCTCAGTTTGCTGGGATGGGAATTCTGCCTAAGCATGGTTTTGCGCGCACACAGCTATGGGAATTAGCACGTAGAAGCGATGAAAGCGCGGTTTTCTGGTTGTCTGACAGCGGGGAAACCCGGCAAATATGGCCCCACCGTTTTCTGCTTGAGTATACAGTAAGTATTGCAGGAAACAGGTTGGAAATGGGCCTGTCTGTTACCAATATAGATGTGTTACCGTTTACATTCAGCGCCGCGCTGCATACTTATCTGAGGGTTGCGGATGTTCGATCTGCTGTTGTCGGCGGATTGGGTGGTCTGGAATATATTAATTCTGCCATGGGGGGTAAACAAGAACATATGGATTCCGAATATGTTTCCTTTTCATCTGAGGTGGATCGAATCTTCATTAATAGCCCTGCTGAGATATTGTTAACCGAAGGTGTGCGCCAACTTGCGATTCGTGCAGAAGAATTCCCCGATGCGGTCATCTGGAACCCGGGACCTGAAAAATGTGCGGGTCTGGCAGACATGGAGCTGGATGGGTATCTTCAGTTTGTCTGTATTGAGGCGGCGGTTATCAGACCGAAATTATTGAATCCGGGTGCAATCTGGCGGGGTTCACAGATCTTGTTTGGCTAAAACACACCTTTCCACTCAGTTTTTTATTTTACACGGCTTCATTGTTTATTTTTTTGGGGGGGCAATTTTTTGGAAAATGTTCTGTCTCAATGGTAGTGGCGCAACGCGTTGCGCCTGACGATCGTCAGTCTTTCCAAAATCAATAGATCGCAGTACACTTTGCCCTACAAAAACTAGGGCTACTTCGCACCTTAAAAACAGAGCAGGTTCATCGGCAACATCAACGCTATGTGCTTCAGGTAATCAGCGTAATCATGGTGATCTTACAATCCCTCAAATCACAGTTCAGAAACCTTCAACAGCGATGCTTTACCCTGGAAAGTGTGACCCAGTGTTACTGAGTGTTACCCAATGTGACCGCATTGCAAAAAAACAAAAATAATATTCGTGGAATTTGTCCCTTCGAACTTTTAATCGTGAACAAATTTCCCTCGATTCAGAAATTTGAGGCTGCGGTGCAACTTTTTGGAAAATTAATCTTGCCAATTCTGCCATTGGGCTGAAACCCCGGCTCAATCCACTCAAGACCTGGCGCGCTGAGACAGCAGAATCCGGTCATTCCCCAAGAACATCGGGCACGAGGCGACGAAGCGGAAAATCCGTGTTCACCCATTCCAAATCCATTTTTCGAAATTCTGCACCGCACTCTTGATCATTGATAAGCTGAGTTAAATAAAATTCTCCATAAATAATATATTAATAATGGAGAATTATCATTTATGTGATTATAGTTAATGTTATAATATGATGACATATTACGATATCAAATGACTGATTTCAAAAATAGCTTACCTGAACGTTCATTGTTCTTTATTGAAAATGGGACTATCGTGATCTGATGACAGGAGATAAAAACATGATTTCCTCAGTACCAAAATCAATTGATGAATTAACAAGTTTATTGACCCGCAAAGCCTTTCATGAAACCTTGGATGGTTTCCTGGAAAAATCGAAAGGCACGGATACTCCACTTTCATTGGCTTTTATTGATATCGACCATTTTTTGCAAATAAACGATCAATATGGGCATGCGGCTGGTGATGATGTCTTGATCGCATTGGCGGCCTTGATCCGCGAAGCGGCCGGCAGCGATGGTGTGCCTGTGCGTTATGGCGGAGATGAATTTGCAGTCATATTTCCGGGCGTGGAGCGGGAGCAGGCCTTCCTGACACTGGAAAAGCTGCGAGTTGTTGCCGAACAAACTGTCTTTAAGGTGGGAAAAGAAGGTGCATTGATCGAGGGGATCTCTATCAGCGCCGGGATTGCTTGTTATCCGATGGATGGTCGTTTGAAATCGGAGTTGATGCGAAAATCAGACCAGGCGTTGTATCGTGCCAAGGTTACTGGGCGCAGCAAGGTGCGCCTGGCGTATGACGAGCGCATGTTACCGAAAACATCGCACTATACCCAGACCCAACTTGAACGCCTTAGCAAACTGGCTGCCGAGCGCCAGGCTGGAGAAGCTGAGCTTTTGCGGGAAGCATTGGATTATTTGTTGGTCAAATATGGTGTGAACGAGATCGAACGCTGGGCATAAGTTTAATATGACCTTTTTGTAACAACACAACCTGAGACGTTTTTTCAGGTTGTGTTGTTTTGTCGTATGGTCAATTCAATAGATAGCGTAAGGTTTTACAGGCTTACAGGGTCTTTTAATAGCCAGGCCAGGAATGCGCTAAGGCAAAGAAATCCGGCGGCGAGTAGTAGTGCTGGGGTAAAGGCTCCATCGGGTGTTTTGAATGCTTCCATGATATACACAAAAACGACCGAAGCTTGTCCAAAAAGTTGGATCAGTCCGTTCGATGTGCCTTCGGGTGTTGGTTGGGTGATCTCGGCGGCGTATTGGATGCCAATTGGACTGACGCCAATCAGAAAGAAACCCAGTGAAAACGAAGAGATGAATAATAACCATGTGTTGGTTGCATAAGTAAGGCCGATCAAACCGGGAATGGCAAGCAAAAAACCTGTCAATAAATAGATGCGGCGTTTGTGCTGCTTGTCCGAGAAGGGCGGAATAACCACTGCACCGATCAATCCGCCAACCAGCATCAGTGCTCCCATATTCCCGGCATCGACCGGGGTAAAACCGCGTGGGCGGACGATATCCTCCACCCAGGTTGTGATGCCATTGAAAATCCCCATACCGATGAAAAAGATTCCCAGGTACAGCCAGAAATCTTTTACCTTTAAGGCATGCTTGAGACCATCCAGCATAAGCGAGCGTACTTCCTGACCGGCAGGACAAGGAGGGGTGGGCGGGTTTTCACGCGCAAATATGAGAAATAATATCGCTGAAAAGGCTGCGATTCCGCCGTAGATCAACTGAACCATCGAAATTGGCATATTTGCGATGAGAATGGGTGTTATTACCATTCCAAGTGCGGTACCAATCAGGCTGGAAAGAGTTACCAGCCCAACGGCAGTCGCTCTTTCATCGATCGAGAACCAATTGGCGGGTACTTTAGTCCAGGCATTGAGCAGGAAAGGCTGAGCAATGGCGATCCCAATAGTGCTCCACAGTACCAGAGAGTAGTTTGTACCGGCGAAACCACGTAGAAGTCCAAATATCCCCATTAACACAGCACCGATACTGACTGCCAGTCGAAAGCCATACGTGTCGATTACCCACGATACAGGGATGGATAAGGGGATGAATGCGATCATGAAAGACATGGCCAACATCCCAATTTGTAAATCGCTAACGCTGTAAAAAACTGCTGCCGGTCCGGTAATAGGGGCGTAACCAATCCATAATATCTGGATAGTGACATTAATGAACATAAAAACTGCCAGCACGACCCACCGGTAGCCATACAATTTATAGTTTTGAGTGCTCATTATTTTGCCTTCTCCCTTGAAATTTCATGGTCGTCTCGCTGCTTATCTGTTTCTTAAGAGCATAAACCCTGAACCATGATTTTGGAGACGGTACTCAAGCAGTTAATGCAATGTGGATTTCTCAATACCCGCGCTCGAAATCAACCTGAAATTTTAGGGGTTTGCCATCGCTAATCCGCCGGTAATTTTCGGCGAACAGTTCTGAAATATCCATTGGGAAACTTGGTCCAGCGCTGTGGCAGGTTATGAAGACATTTTTTGTCTGCCAAAGGGGATGCGTTGCTGGTAATGGTTCTTGCTCGAACACATCCAGTACAGCTCCAGCAAGTTTTTTTGCTTTAAGTGCGGCGATGAGTGCGGGCTCGTCCACAGTATTGCCGCGACCGATGTTTATGAGTACGGCATGAGATGGTAAGCTGGCGAGAAAATCAGCATTGACGATGTGTTGGGTTTCGTTGGTATTTGGTAAAACACACACCAGGTAATCCAGGTTGGTGGCAAACTCGGGAAGCTCTGATCCGTGGTAATAGCGATCCACCTGATCACATGTTTCGCTTGACCGTGTGAATCCGCGCACGTGCATGTTGAAATGCCGGGCGGTACCAGCCAGGTGCATCCCGATTGATCCGACTCCCAACAAACCAATGGTTTTGCCGCGCAAGGTTCCACTGGCGGTTTTATCCCAGCAAGCCTGTTTTTGGATTTCGATACGCTGTAGGATTTTCCGCTCATAAAGGAGCAGGTAACCAAAGACAAACTCCGACATCAATCCGCCAAACACGCCGCGGGCATTGGTCAGTATGTAGTTGCGTCTCAATGATGGATCGAGCAGGGGTTCGATACCTGCCCAGGTAGATTGAGCCCACTTTAATCCCGGCAGTTGATTGAGTTTCTGCTTGATTCGGGTTGGATCACCGAAGACGATATCTACATCTTGGGATGGCGCGTCGGCAATTTCCAGGCCTGGCAGGTTTGCGGTTTCGATATGATGACGGTATTCATCATATTCTTTGAGGTTTGTGAGGATCAGAAGTTTGTGCATAGAAAGTCCATTTAATATTGTTGCTTCAGCTTGTTATGTAGAAAGTTATGATTAGAGGTACCGTTTCGCTGCTGTTTCCAGAGTTGCTATTTTGGCTGGGACTGGTGACAGGCTTACCATCTCTGGTAAGTGGGATAGGGGTTACAACTGACGTGGGAGTATTGATCGGTTCAGCATGACTGGACATATACCTTTTGCATAATCTTAATAGGTCGCAGGCCGGGATGAAAAGTTACTTTGTGAATTCAGGGATTGGGCCTGATTTCCCGATGATTTGGATTACCCTTTCAGGAAGCGGAAAATATTTAGATTGCGCAGAAAACCCCAGCGTGGTGTGTGGGTTGAAGCGAAACCGGTCATAATAGAAATAGCTCTGTGTTTAACATAGATTTCGATCGGTGTGTTGCCCAGGGCTGTTCCATCGGCCTGTACAGGTAGTGTTGGTTCGCTGTGAATTGAAATGCGGCGGGCGCGATAACGCAAAATTCGAGCATCTGAATTGTCATCCCCTGGTGTTTGCAGAACGTTGCCAACCAATTCCAACTTGGAAAATTCGGTAAAGATTAGGACATCGAGAATTCCATCATCGAAGGGGCTGTTTGGGGCTAACCGATAATTTAAGCCGAAATATGGCAGGTTGGCGATGAGAGCTACATGCCCCTTTACATGGATTTCATGATCTGGTAAAGAAGGCGAGCCCCCTTTAGCTTCCATGGTCAAATGGATGTCAGCAAGTGGAAATGAGGCCAAAGTGGAAAGGATGCTGCTGATACTGCCAAGGTCGCCTTTCTGCAGGTTATCGGCAGATTGGAATAAGGCAGAAAATAAACCGACCGAGCAGATTTCCAGAAAAGGTATTTCAACATTGGCGCTTCTGGCAATACCGACATCAATCTTGCTAAGCATTCCGATGCGCAGCAACTCAACCGCCTTATCGACTTCGGCAGGGATGCCCAGGCTGAGAGCTATGTTATTTTGTGTGCCGGCAGGGATAATGCCGAGGGTGACACGTTTGTCGATCAGCAGGCGCGCAACAGTTTCAATTGTGCCATCGCCCCCGCAGACCACAAAAAGCCGAATGTGCCTTCTGATGGCTTCGCGTATTACGGTTTCCAATTTCTGGTTCGGTTCTCTCCCATTCGGATGGTCCTGATCGATAAGGTGAACCTCGGCAATAAAGTTACAGGTTTGCAGCGCTGAAAGGACATCATGTAACAGCGCTGGGGAAGCGTTCGACCGCCCTGAACTGGGATTGAAGATCAACTTTACATGCTGGAACGGGTATTTTTGCACGCTGCGCTTGGGTTGAAAATTATTGCCAGAATTGTGGTAAATAAACTTTGTAGGTGGTCAGGTAATCTTCCAGGACTGCCTTTGCCGCCTCGAAATCTGTGATGACAGGGTCGAGAAGCAGGCATTGAAGCGCCTTTTGGCGGTCGCCTGTAACGGCGGCGTCAATTCCGATTTGTGCTACGATTAATTCCCGACGGCAGAGTTCAGCAACTGGCTCGGGAAGTGGTCCAACATGGACTGGATGGATGCCTTCGCCATCAACGAGCACGGGGGTTTCAATTATTGAATTGAGAGGCAAATTGGAAATTTGGCCTATGTTTGGCAGGTTTGCGGCCAGATGATAGTGAGTACCTGCTCCTGCAATGTTTTCGATCAACTCAAGAGCCCCTTCGCTATCTGTGTCGCGCAGCCCATCGATAGGAGAAGTGCCATCTGCCATACTTGCTAACCTTGCCATGCTGTCTTCGCGCATCTCGGCCCTGAGATCCCATTCATATAAACGCAGGTTGTATTTGTCCCAGGGTTTGGTAACCGGATCTGAAACCCAGGGAAGATATTCGCATAAGTGGGTATCACCTGGAACCGGGAAAATACCAAAAGCATCAAAAACGCGCCTGGTGAGTGGCTCAAACTGCGGGTTGAAGGAATTCCAGCGTTCCGTGAAGAGCGGATAAAGATTCTCGCCAGTATCCCGCCTGCGGATTGATAAAATCCATGAGAAGTGGTTCGTTCCTGCGGCACGGATATCCAGTAGTGGTAAGACCTGATGAAGAACCTGTTCTCGAGCGGCATGTTCTTTGACATCAGCTTGCATTCCGGTAATGCCTTCGGGCAGGTCAATGCCCAGTTCTTTGGCAAGCATCATTCCGACAAAGTTATAGGCAATGAAGATCTGGTGGCACAACCCGACCACTTTTATTTTCGTGTAGCGATTAACTAAATCGCAGATGCGTACCATTGGGTTTGTGAAGTTTATAAACCAGGCTTGTGGACAGGCTTGCTCCATGTCTCGAGCAATTTCCAGCACCGGCAGTACGTTACGGGCAGCGTGGGCGAAACCACCGGGACCACCGTTTTCTGCATAAGGTTGGCGAATACCGTATTTTAGGGGTATCTCAAAATCGCTTTTCCATAGTTGCTCGCGAGGGCCAACTTCGATGGCGCTCACAACAAAGTGTGCGCCATCGAGAGCCTCTTTATGATGCAAATGTGAGGTGATATGAATTTCGCTATTCCATTCTCGGTTTAGGCGCTCGGCAAGCCGCCGGACAATTTCAAGGTGTTGGTTGTTTCGATCGACAAGTGCTAGCCTGCTGCCTTTTAATAAGGGTGAGCGCATTAGTGCAGAGAGCGTATTTTCACCAAAACTGGCGCTGCCAGCGCCAATGACGACAACCTTGGTAGGGAAGGGCATCAGGACATCTCCTTTGGGTCAATTTGATAGTTTTTCAATCCACCTGACTGGATGCTATTACATTGGCATACCATTTACCACTGTCTTTGATGATTCTCTTTTGAGTGGCGTAATCCACGTAAGTTATGCCAAAGCGTTTGGAGTAACCATGCCCCCACTCGAAGTTGTCTAGCAATGACCATACGAAGTAACCGCGTACATCAACCCCATCTTGCATGGCAAGCCGTACCTGGGTGAAGTGCTGTCGAAGATAATCGATGCGGCGTTCATCGTGGATGCTGCCGTCCGGGCTGACTACATCGGGGAATGCCGCTCCGTTTTCTGTGATGTAGATTGGTGGGAGGTGGTAGGTATTGTTGAATCGGTTGAGCAGACGCCGGAAGGATGGGGCGCAAACCTCCCAACCCATTTCGGTATATTCGGAGCCAGGGATAGGCGCGATTTTTCCCTGGGCGCTGATAACGGTGCGTGAGTAAAAATTAATCCCCAAAAAGTCGAGTTTTTGGGCAATCAGGGCCATGTCGCCGGGCATGATCTGCGGCATTTCATCACCTGCAGCCTGTACTAGCAGGGGATGGTAATGACCACGGAAAATGGGGTGTAGAAATGCTGAATCGCCGCTGTACCACGCATCATCTGCGGCGGTAATGTCGGCGGGGTCATCGCTGGCAGGGTCGATTCCCCATTGGCTGAGGACGATGCCAACCTGCAGGGTGGTATCGATTTCACGGATTGCGCGGGTGGCGAGTCCATGTGCAACCATCAAATTGTGTGTAACCTGTCGGGCTAATTTATCGTTATTCTTAATTCCAGGTGCATGCTCTCCGCTGATATATCCTTCTGATGCAATGACACCAGGTTCGTTAAAGGTTGTCCAGTGCCGAATGCGGTCGCCCAGGGTTTTTGCCATCAAGGCGGCATAATCAGCGAAATAGTGTAGATTATCCCGATTGGTCCATCCGCCGTTATCGTACAGCGCCTGGGGCATATCCCAGTGATGCAGGGTGATGAATGGTTCAATATTGGCAGCCATGATGGCATCCACCAGGCGGTCATAAAAAGCCAGGCCAGCGGCATTGATCGGCCCTTGACCGGTGGGGAGGACGCGTGACCAGGATGTGGAGAAGCGATAGGCTTTCAGGCCTAGTTGACGCATTAGGGCGATATCTTCGGGATAGCGGTGGTAATGATCGCAAGCTTGATCACCGGTATCACCATTTGTGATCTTGCCGTGGGTGTGACAGAAACGATCCCATATCGATTCGCCTCTGCCATCCTCATTCCAAGCGCCCTCGATCTGATAGGCTGCAGTTGCTGCGCCCCAAGTAAAATTTACAGGGAAAAGAATTTTGTTCAAAATTACCTCCAAGATTGTACAAAGTTTGAGTTAGTGATTTGTTTGTGATAAGGCAGTATGAAGCGACATATTTAAAGAATAGTCCAGTTGTGAGCGATACCCATTTGAAAACTAATTCATAGTTGATGAGATCAATGGTTCAAAATTGCGCTGTACGGAATATAACCGGCGATAAAGCCCATTATGGATCTTCATTAAGTCGCCATGTGTGCCCATCTCACGGATGCATTTCTCATCCAGTACTACGATCTTATCAGCACTTCGAACAGTTGAAAGGCGGTGGGCAATGATGATGGTTGTGCGCCCTTTCATCAATCGTTCAAGCGCTTGTTGAATCAAAAGCTCGGTTTCGGTATCAACCGACGATGTTGCTTCGTCAAGGATCAAGATTGGTGCATCCTTCAAGACTGCGCGTGCGATGGAAAGGCGCTGCTTTTGCCCACCTGAAAGCTTGACTCCGCGTTCACCAATCAGGGTATCATAACCTTCGGGAAGACGTATAATGAAATCGTGGGCATTGGCGGTTTGTGCGGCGGAGATCATCTCAGCATTGCTTGCGTTTGGGCGACCGAAGAGCAAATTTTCTCGTACTGTGCCGTAAAATAGGAAAACGTCCTGCAAAACGATGCTGATCTGTTGGCGTAAGCTTTCCATTGTATATTCACGGATATCATGTTCATCGAGTGTAATAACACCGCTGCTGACATCATAAAAGCGAGGGATCAAGCCTACGAGTGTGGATTTTCCAACGCCGGTTGGACCTACCAACGCAACAACTGATCGAGATGGGATCTCCAAGTCGATATTTTCGAGAACGGGGTTTTCTGGGTCATATGCAAAACAAACCTTGCGCAGAGAAATCTGACCCCTTGATCTTCCATGGATGATTATTGCCCCTGGGGCGGTATGCGGTTCTTCATCTTCTGCCATTAACCCTGCAACCCTATCTGCTCCCGCCAAGGAGCTTTGAATAGCCTCCCATGCGGCAGAGAGGTTTCGAACTGGGGTGTAGAACATTTCGAGATATAGAAAAAAGGCTACCAGGTCAGAGATGGGTAAGACGCCCTGCAGGGCGAGTTGGCCTCCAAAGTAGATCACGATTAGAGTGCCGAGTGATGAAGTGAAATCCACGAACGGCTGGAAGGTCGCCATCAACTTGAGGGCACGTAGATTGGATTGATAGTAACTATCTATCCGTCCATCAATGCGAACCGCTTCTTCGGCTTCTCGTGTGAAGGCTTTGATCTCTCGAATGCCCGATAGGTTGTCATTGAGCATGGCATTCAGATCGCCAAGTTCTTTCTGCCGGTTACGAAATGCTGGTCTTACACGCTTGGCATATATTTGCAGTGATAATAGCACCAATGGAATAGGGATTGTACTGAGCAGGGTCAATTTCCAATTAAGGCTGAGTAAAACCGCCGTTACGCCCACAAATGTAATAATGTTGACGATGATATCTGGGATGGCATGCGAGATGAGCTGCTCAAACAAGTCAGTGTCATTGATAACACGGGACATCAATTGACCAATTTGTTTGTCTTCATAATAGCGAAGCGATAAGCGCTGCATATGTTCGTAGATATATTTTCGTACATCTGCGACCACGCCCCAACCTGCCAGGTGAGCCAGGTAAGATCGTAAAAATTGCAGGCCAGCGCGAGCGAAAAAAACGATCAAAACGATGGTGGTGAGTTGGCTCACCAACCCCATCACATTCATGGTGGCTTCAGGAGCGGTGACAGCCGCAACTAGCAGTTTAACAATCCACGGGATGAGTAACTGGGCTCCAACAAGTAGCAGCATGCTAAGGGCAGTTACACTCAATGCAAGTTTGTATTTTCTGGTATAGGAAAATATTAATTCAAAAGGTTTCAGGGTATTGCTCCGTAAAAGTATTTTAGAACAATTGTGATTATACATCCAGGTAATACATTGGTTGGTCTTTAGAAGTGAATCTGAAGCATTTCTAAAAATTGAGACAGGTCTATAGATGGAAAATCTCCATTCCATCTGTTTAGCCGTGGTTTTGCCATCTTGCGATGGTCGTTGATTACTCCAAACAAAAAACAGTAAAGCTTTTTGTTCGATAAGCTGAACGAAAATTCGACTTTCTTTCAATGCTTATTGACGATTATGGTTTTAGGATTTAGTATAGAATTTGTTATCCTGAAACAGGTAAAAAATATTACGCATGATAAATTTGAAATCGATTCGACAATTACGTTCACGATTGGGTCTGTTCACTACTGGCGGAGAATGGGCGTTAACTTTGCCCGAAGAAAACCGCCGTAATCTTTCGTATTACTGGTTCGATGGGTTGTTCTCTGCTGCTAGTGATACCATCCCGATCAATTACATGACTCTTTACTTGCTTGCCCTGGGGGCGACAAGTTCACAAATTGGTCTGTTCAGTTCTCTGACAAGCCTGGCCGCTGCTATTTGTCTTTTGCCTGGGGCATTACTGGTAGAGCGTTATGGGCACCGCCAGCAAGTTACAATCTGGTTTGGTGGGATCATGGCGCGTCTTGCCCTGTTAACATTAGCACTTCTGCCCCTTGGGTTGTCCGGCCAAATGCTGATTTGGGTTGTCATTGTGGTGACTGTCATCCGAAGCGCGGTTGGAAATATGGCTTTCCCAGCCTGGATGTCGATGACAGGTGATATTGTTCCAATGGAAGGCCGTGGTCGTTATTTTGGGTCACGAAATTTTGTAGTGGGTATCGCCGGGATGGTGATGACCTATTTGGTGGGTGAATTTATTACCCGGGTTGGGTCACCGCAAGGTTATCAATTATCGCTTATATTGGCATTTGGGGTAGGATTGGTTTCCACATATTTTTTTTCGCGAATAAGGGATCAGCAGGCTGCGCTGCCAGTTCAAAGTTCAATGTCCATTTCGCTATGGACCATGTGGAAAGATTTACGCACGTCGCCAATATTTCTTTCTTTTTGCCTGGCATCAGCGCTTTGGAATTTTTTCATTAATGTAGCGGGTCCATTTTTTAATGTTTATATGGTCCAAAATTTAAATTTTACCGCGGCGATGGTTGGGTTGACTGCCATCTCAACCAGTATTTCCAAAATGTTGCT
>CAIMZS010000132.1 GCA_903846015.1 uncultured Anaerolineae bacterium
CAACCTGTTTGGAGAAAACTGCCACTACCTATAAACCAGACTTGGATACCCTGTTGGTCGCCAAGTTTCAATCTTTCAAAAATACCATTATTCAACCTTAATCAGTATACCTGGCGGCGCTTCTGGTGGAGCTACATCCGCATAAACAGGAGCAAACATCAGGCCAGCAACAAGGATAGCAAGAAGAACAGCCGCTACCCAAACCACGGATGCTGGAATTTTACTCTTCATGTTCTTCTCCATGAGAAAATACGATCAAATTCTTATAATAACGTCAAACTTCCATGTTCACAATCAGATTATTCTATGTAGGCTGGCGTAAAAAAGCTTCCATAAACCCAATCAAAGCTCCATCCAGTACCGACTGGGAATTACCCACTTCGTATTCTGTACGGTGATCTTTAACAAGTTGATACGGATGCAAAACATAGGAACGAATCTGGCTGCCCCATTCGGCCTTTGTAAAATCGCCTTTCAAAACCGCAATCTCGGCATCCTGTTTGGCTTGCTGGATTTGGAATAAACGCGCTCGTAGAACTTGCATGGCGGCTTCTTTATTCTGCATCTGGGAGCGTTCGTTTTGACACGTGACTACAATACCGCTTGGAATATGGGTTAGACGGATAGCTGTGGAATTCTTCTGTACATTCTGCCCGCCAGCGCCAGATGAACGAAAAACATCTATTCGCACATCAGATAGCTCCACTTGTACATCCGGGCTATCCATGGCTATTTGCGGCAAGACTTCAACCAGTACAAAAGAAGTATGGCGTCTGTGGGCTGCATCAAATGGCGAAAGACGTACCAGGCGATGCACACCCCTTTCAGACCGTAAATAGCCGAAGGCATAAGAACCGCTGATCGCGATCGTCACCGACTTGATCCCAGCCTCTTCACCTTCAGTTATGTCGAGAATTTCCGTTTTATAACCCTGCTCTTCTGCCCAACGCAAATACATACGTTGAACCATTTCCGCCCAATCCTGGCTGTCAGTTCCGCCCGCTCCGGCGTGGATGGCCAGGATCGCATCACCTTCATCATATTTGCCCGAGAGCATCGCTGTAAAAGATCGTTTTTCCAGATCTTTTTCTATCAAGATGATCTCAGCTTCAAGCTCACTTCTAAGAGAGTCATCTTCCATTTCAGCTAATTCGCACGCATAATGAACCCGCTGTGCAAACACATGCCAGGAATCGACTTCATCACGTATTACTGCCGCTTCCTTACTAATTTTCTGCGCTGCCTGTGGATCATCCCAAAAATCAGGCGCACCTATTTTCTCATCAAGTTCTTTCTGCCTGGCTTCCTTTTTAGCCAAGTCAAAGGCGCACCATTAATTGCGAAGTCAGCTCACTTGCCTGCTGCAAACGATCGATCAAATCTTGCATAATACCTCCAAAAAAAAAAGCTACCACATCTAAACCGAGAAAGTTTCCATCCGAAGAAGAAACTATTATCCCAGTATTCCACTTACAAACGCATCCGGGTCAAATGGAGTCAAATCTTCTGGCTTTTCACCCAACCCTGCAAATAATATCGGCAGCCCCAACTCACGTTGAATAGCAAATGCCATGCCCCCACGCGCCGATGAATCGAGCTTTGAGAGAATCACACCGCTGACCCGGACAGAATCTTTAAAAGCTTTGGCCTGTTGAAGAGCATTCTGACCTGTGGTTGAATCCAGGACAAGCCAGACAGCATGCGGGGCACCATCAAACGCCTTTCCAACCACACGATAAACTTTTTTGAGTTCTTCCATTAAATTAAAACGTGTGTGCAGCCGGCCAGCCGTATCAATCAATACAATGTCGACGCCTCGAGCGAGAGCTGCCTGTACTGCGCTAAACGCCACAGCTCCCGGATCCGACTCGGGGGCACCCGAAATCACATCAATCTTAAGCCTGCTGCCCCATACCTGAAGTTGATCAACAGCAGCGGCCCGGAAGGTGTCCGCGGCTCCAAAAAGAACACTTTTCCCTTCCTGGGAATAGCGTTGACCCAACTTTGCAGCTGTAGTTGTTTTTCCAGAACCATTCACCCCAACCAGTAAAATCACAACTGGTTTTACACCTGCGAAGGTTAACACAGGAGGTAGCGAAAGGCGTGATCGCAATTCCGCCTTGAGTACCAACTGTAATTCGGACGCGCGCGTCAATCCATCACGTTTCACAGTTGCTTTTAGCGCCACTAGAACTGATTGGGTCGTCTCAAGACCAAGATCAGCCTGGATCAAAAGCTCCTCCAACTGATCCCATGTGTTAGCGCTAATTTCTGTTGCGCCAAGCAAACCAGCCAAACGCCCAAAAGCTGCTTTGGAAGTTCGGGTAAGACCATCTTTCCATCGAGAGAAGAATTCTGCCATAGCGGGCCGGATTATAACATGCCGTTTATGATATACTGCGTTAAAATGTATCAAATAACGAATAAATTCACTGTTTTCAATCAACGATGACGGTTGCAAAGTCTGTTTACACCTCAATATTTTTTGATCAGTGAATATCCCTTAATAAAAAGCAACTTTTTCTCTACTTCGTCATCAAATACAAAGAAACACAAGAGCAATAAGCGCTAATCATATAAAATCTACCCGTCTCAAATCGCACTAGTAAGATATAAGTAGTCAGATTTCAAAAAGGAAACCAATATGTTTGATATTCCAGTACATGTCAGTGATGCCGCTTTTGAACAAACCGTCCTAAAGTCTGAAACACCTGTAATTGTTGATTTTTGGGCTCCGTGGTGCGGTCCTTGCAAAATGGTTGCACCCATTTTGGACAAACTAGCCAAAGAATACGCCGGAAAGGTCCTGGTGGCAAAAGTAAATACCGACGATAATTCGGAATGGGCTCAAAAATATAACGTGCAGGGCATCCCCACAATGCTCTTTTTTTCTAATGGTATAATTGTTCATCGTCAGGTTGGCGCACTACCGGAGAGAATGCTAAAAGAAACGGTGGCGCAATTCCTGGAAGTTGCCGGGAAGAACTAAACCCAATCCCGCAGAAACCTGCGGGATTTTTTTATTCAAAGGATAATTCGATGAAACAATTAGTATTAATGTTTGTTATTCTTATCACATTCACAGCATGCGGGTCTGCATCCACCCCCGTTCCAACGCAAGATATAAATGCCACTATTGAAGCTATCTCAAAAAGCATGATCGCTTCTACACTCACAGCTCAACCAACCGCAACAAATCCTCCAACCAACACCCCGCTTCCTTCCGAAACGCCAACCACCTTAGCTACACAAACTACTGCGCCTGATCTGTCACTTGCAACCGCTACAATAGATCCTTCGCTTGGAGGAGTTGCCACTGCCACGCCGTGGACCGGTTTTTTTGATCCTGGGAATACTGACAAGCTTCCGATTGGAACGTTTCGAATCGACAATTTATCCGGAGTAAAAGAAATTATTGTCACACTTAATGGTATAACGCTTTCCAAGGATCAGCCAGTTTATTACGCCTATAAAGTCACAAAATCACTCGTTATCCAAGTAAAATGGGGAAATTACGATTTTGTAGTTCAGATTCCAAATAAAAGATTCATAAGCGGTTCATTTCGTATTAGCAATGATGATAAAACTACGATGACTGTATTCCTCACCAAAGTCACTGTTAATGGTCCGTAATTGCTAAATTCTCCAATTATTAAACCCAATTTTGCAGCAAATAAAAAGAGAGCGCAGAAATTAGGCTCTCTTTTTATTTCCCAGATCAGTTATTGTTCTGTTTGGCGCTCAATATGAGCGCCAAGCGCGCGTAATTTGCCATCAACATTTTCATAACCCCTATCAATTTGCCCGACATTGCGAATAGTTGAAGTGCCATTCGCAGCCAGGGCTGCCAACACCAGCGTCATACCAGCGCGAATATCCGGACTCTCTACTTTTTCTCCGGAGAGTTTGGTCGGGCCAGTGACGATACAGCGATGAGGATCACATAAAACAATTTGCGCTCCCATGCTGACCAATTTGTCAACGAAAAACATTCGGCTGGGATACATCCAGTCATGGAAAAGAACACTCCCTTTGGTCTGAGTAGCGATGGCGATAGCAATGCTCATCAAATCGGTTGGAAAAGCCGGCCAGATGTTGGTTTTTATCTCTGGAATGGCATTCCCGAGGTCAGGTTCAATTTCCAGCCTTTGTTCTGCATTAACCACCATGTCATCCCCAACTTCATCCCAATCCACTCCCAAGCGATTGAGGACAATTCGAATCATACCCAGGTAATGCAATCCGGCATTGCGGATTCGTACCGTTCCACGAGTGACTACGGCCGCGCCTAAAAAGCTGACCACCTCAAGATAATCAGGCCCTATCGTAAACTCACCGCCATGCAACCGTTCAACGCCTTGAATGTGAAGAGTATTCGATCCGATCTCATTAATTTTTGCACCCAATCCATTTAGCATTGCGCACAATTCCTGCACATGCGGTTCTGATGCAGCATTCCGCAAAATGGTAGTTCCCTTGGCCAGGCAAGCCGCCATGATTGCGTTTTCCGTACCCGTTACGCTGGCCTCATCCAACAAAATATCCGCACCTTTCAACCCAGAGGCCTTAAATTCAAATGAGCGATCGTAGCTAACCTCAGCCCCCATTTTCCGAAGAGCCCAAATGTGAGTATCTACCCGTCGACGGCCGATCACATCCCCACCTGGAGGAGGTAATTTAAGTTCCCCCGCCCGTGCAGTCATCGGGCCAGCCAACAAAATCGAGGCGCGTATTCGACGGGAAAGCTCTGGGTCAAGGTCAGCCGGCCGCACATCATGAGCAGTCACCCGCCAAGAACGATTTCCCAAATCATCAATGCCAACCCCGAGGCTCTCAAGCATCCTGCCCATATCGCGCACATCTCGTATCTGAGGAACATTATGTAAGATGACGGGTTCTTCTGTCAACAAGCAAGCCGCCAACAATGGCAGCGCTGCATTCTTATTGCCGGAAGGCGTAACTTCGCCTTTTAACGGTATACCACCTTCAATTACAAACTTTTCCATGCTTTCTCCAATTTTGTAATCAAATTGTAAGCCATTTTGGCCTTTTATCCTGGAAGAATGGGTTTTGGAAGATTAGAAAATAACATCATTTTGGTATAATTTGGATACTATGGAAATTATTGCAGCTGGCTTGTTCGGATTGATCGCTGGCATTCTGGTCAACTACTTCTCGGATATTCTTCCGACGCAACGCAAACTGACTAGACCCATTTGCGTTCACTGTGAAGCATCCGTCAAATGGACGGAATATCTCACTCTGAAGGTATGCAGCGCTTGTGGTAAAAAACGCTCTCTGAGAACCTACCTGACCTTGGTCGCAGGCATTATACTTTCAATTACGCTCTGGCTCAACCCGCCAACGCGGATGGGATATTGGCCAGGCCTTTTGGCTCTGACCTATTTTGCGGTGATCGTGGTGATTGATATTGAACACCGCTTAATCCTGCATATGGTCAGCCTGGCGGGTATATTAGTTGGTGTTGTAATTGGCACTATCCGGTATAACCTGACGACCTCAATAGCAGGCGGAATTGCGGGTTTCATCGTCATGTTAGTATTTTACTGGGTCGGAATCCTATTTGCCCGTTATCGCGCGCGCAAACTAGGTCACGACGATGGCGAAGAAGCGCTCGGTTTTGGCGACGTCATTCTCTCGGGTGTGCTAGGGTTAATGCTAGGTTGGCCGGTCATCCTGTATGGATTGGTAATCGGTATCCTTTTGGGAGGGATAGTAAGCCTGGCTTTGGTCTTATTCTTGGTGGCAACACGCCGCTACGAAACCATGACCGTTTTTACGGCGTATGGTCCTTATTTGGTGATGGGCGCAATAATTTTGATGTATTTTCCGAAAGCCCTTACAATTTTGTTAGGAAAATAGTACTATAGTACTAAGGTAGGATTTTATTATGAGAGCTTATACCGTAAAATATAATTAATCGTAATGCATCTGATCCTTGGAAAATCGCAGTAGAAGGAACCGATGAACAAAAAATACCGTGTTTTTAACTTCAAACAAAAAGAAAAAGGCCAGAGTTTCATTGAGTTGATTCTGGTTTTTTCAGTTCTTCTTATGTTATTGGCTGGCATGGTTGAGTTTGGTAATTTGCTCAACCAATATATTAATATCATTGATGGCGCCCGCGAAGGTGCCCGCTTTGGCAGCAATGATGATCCCTATTCTGTTACCAATGGTGTCGATAACTACGAACCCTTTTTCGCAAAGATTTATGAGATTATCCAGGGAAAATATGATTCAAATGGCGTGCAACTCTCAAAAGGCGCCATCAACCCGATCATTCTCAGCAAGGCGAACGGCGATGACATCGTGGTCACTTTTTTCAGTGTTACCAAAGGCTCGAGCTACCTCGATCGTCATGTGAGCGCAGCTGGCAGCAGATACAATAATCATGTATCCCAGTATAGCAATGACAGCCAGATCTTGGATTTAATCGATGGCACAGCCCCAAGCACTGGCATCTTACTGGTTGAAATATTTTATTCATATAATCAGATTTTAAAATTGTTCAGCTTTACCGGTATTCCGGACCCTATCAATGTGCATGCCTACTCAGTCATGCCGCTTTCCTCGGTTGAACCCACTCCTGTGCCTTCACCAACTCCTTAATAAAAGGTTCTTATGAAATTTATCACACTCCCATCCCAACGAAAATATGAGCGGGGCCAAATCCTGGTGATCATGGCGCTTGTCTTTATTGGATTGGTCGCTGTCATCGGCTTGGCTGTTGACCTGGGTTATATGTATGTCAGTTACGCCAGGCTTCGCCGCGCAGTCGATGCTGCCGCGCTAAGTGCCACCGTGCAATACAAGAAAAATGTCAGTCCCTTGCTCTTGCAAAAAGCCGCGCGGGAATTCTTGGTGCTCAACGGAGTGCCGGATTCTAATTCGCTTGCAGCCAATGTTGATCTTTGCGCAACCACTAAGGCCGACCTGGTAAGGTTCTCTGACGGGAATGGCGATCCTGAACTGTGCACAAATCCGCCGCGCAAACTGGTTCGCGTTACCGCCCGTGAAGACGTACCTATGTTTTTCATGGCAATCGTCGGTATCAGTAGCGTCCCCATCGAAGTCACGTCCATGGCTGAAGCCGCAACGCTGGATGTGGTACTGGTCATAGACCGTTCAGAGTCGATGGGGGTCATGAAAGCTGATCTCACAAATTACTGGCCCCAGGGTGCCCAACAGCGCAATCCATCCCAATGCAACGAAAATCACCCCCTAACCAGCCCTGAAGATACCAGCGTTTACCCGCTTATCCTGTGGACCGGCGACTGCCATCCCTTCCACGAAGTAAAGGCTGCCGCTGTTAGTTTTGTGAATGAATTCATGGATCCTGATTACGACCGCGTTGCCATCGTCGTTTTCGATAATGTTGCACGACCTGTTGATTTTAATTACGGCACCGGTCTGGCGCCAGAATATTTTTCAGGGGATAGGGATAAAATCCTGGCTGCCCTGCGTGGTCTGTGGATGTATGACGGTTATTACTCTTCTTCTGGCGGCGGAGACTTACGCCAGCCGGACCAGTATTTTGATGGCGCTGGCAATCCTCAAGAAGGCGCCGTCTGCCCATTTACTTACCCGGATAAGCCTCTACCAAATGTTAGCTTTCCGACCTGCCGCTTACTTGATTCCAACAGTGGTTTTTATTCGATCCCATGTCCTGGGTTATACAATAAAGCACTTTACGGCACCCCAGATGATGCCAGCGGCTGCCTGTCAACCAATATGGGCGCTGGTTTATGGTGGGCGGCCAATATTTTTCAACAACACGGCGCCCGCGAAGAATCTCTCCTGGTTACCATCTTACTAACTGATGGTGTGCCAAATGCTGGTTACGACAAAGACAATAAGGCCATCTGTCCGGCCGGTACCCGTGACCGTCAGATTTATTGTCTCGACAACGATCCACTAACCCGGCATTATTTTGCGACAGATCCATCTCATTATGATGCAGATGATTTCACCCGCGATTGGGCCGATGTACTTGCCGATCCGAACTATGTGGGCTCGCTTATCTTTGCAATTGGCCTGGGCACCGAAGTAACTTCCACCAAATGGAGCACACCCGCAGAAGGCGCAACTTTGCTCAATTACATTGCAGATAAAGGCGGGACAGGCACCTACTACCAGGCCAGCCCACAGGATCTGCAAAAAATCTTCCTGGCCATAGCCCGCAAGATTGCGACTCGATTAAACAGGTAATTTTAATTTCTTATCATCAACCATATTTCATCAGGGTAAGCATATGAATATTCCATCATCAGCTCCACCAAATCGTTTCATCCACCGCCATAAGAAATCGCAGGCGGCGGTTGAATTTGCCCTGGCATTTCCAATTTTCCTGGCGATCATATTTGGGATCATCGATTTTTCATTTCTTTTCGCCGCCTGGTTGTCAATCCAGAATATGGCCCGTCAGGCTGTGCGCTTTGCCGCGACAGGCCAATACAACAGCACTTATTGCGTCGAAGCCGATTTAACAGCAGGTGTTGGCGATGGTACCAGTGCAAAGGATGCCAACGGCAACGACATTCCTTGTTCCAGCGCCAACGCCGACACAAAACTTGCGGCTCAAATCAGGTTTCGCGAAACCGACTATGCCCGCCTTAAGTCCATTCACGATATAGCCGATAGTTTTAGCTATTTTATTTTCAAAGATTCCACGCTCACTCGTTGGACAAACTTTGACTTAAGGGGCTACTTAAACGTCACTGTGTGTTCCACTCGCGATACCCGTGACCCCATCCCTGCTGCGCCAAACGACGCGCCGGTGCCAGGGTTTCAATATTTTTTCCCGATCATGGGCGGTCTAATAGAGTCCGATTATGGCAAATGTACGCTTGCCACAAATGGATCAGTCAAAATAGAAGACCCGGGCGGGCCTAACGATCGAGTCATCGTTGGCGTTGATTTCAATCACCCATTTTTAACGCCCTTTATCAATGCCGCCTGGCCGCTTTTCCACCTGTCATCCACACGCGAAGCAATTGTGGAACGGTTCCGCATATCGCGCAACATCAAAGTTCCGCCTCCAATTCTTCAACCCACCTTTACTGCCAGCCCAACTCTGCTTGCCACGGCTACATCATTGCCAACCATTACACTAACACCTACCATAACCAAAACAGCAACTGTCACGCCAACTTCCACGGCTACGCTGAGTTGTATTGATAAATATCCGCCAGGAAGCGTTTCGGTTTCCAGCGGCAACACTGCTCGTGTTACTTTCAACTTCCTGAACAGTTCTGGGATGGATGCTGTTGTCCAACACGTTGATTTTGATTGGACATTTTATAATGATGTTTACAATATCGCTCATCCTACCTTAACAGACCAGTCTGCAAGATATATCAGGATCGGTAACAACAACACTTTGAACGGCTTCTCTAACATAAACATCCCCACAACCACTCCCCCAAGTTTGTTAATAAGCCAGGATTTAAATTATACAATCGGTTCAACTTCGACAACTTCGACAGTTTACATTCGGTTCGAGTTCCTGCAAACTGATGTTTTAACTGGGTATAAAGACTACTTTGGTCTGACAGTGCACATGGCGGATGGATGTGATGTTGTTTGGAACGGCACTCCGGCTCCAACCTCAACTGTTACGCCAACTTCCACCAATACAGCAACCATCACACTAACGCCCACAATCACGCCAACAGCAACTGTTACTCAAACGGCAACTTCAACAAAAACATCGACGGTTACATTTACTCCGACCGCCACAAATACATCTACAAACACGGCAACGCGGACGCTGACGCCTACCACCACAAACACGGCAACGCGGACGCTGACGCCCACCATCACAAACACACCGACACCGACACGGACGCCCACCATAACCCTTACGCCGACGCGGACACCCACGCCGACCATTACGCTTACACCGACCTTAACGCCAACCATAACCCTTACACCGACACGGACGCCCACGCCGACCATTACGCTTACGCCAACCTTAACACCAACCATTACCCTTACACCGACGCGGACGATAACACCCACACCGACAAAGACGCCTACGCCAACCATTACGAACACACCTACTATTACTCTTACACCCACGCGTACGCCGACGATAACACCCACGCCGACGATAACACCTACGCCGACAAAGACGCCCACGCCAACGATTACGAACACACCAACTGCCTCAAACACGCCGACGCCAACGAAGACATCTACTCCAACCAGGACTCCAACAAACACAGCCACGGTTACATTTACTCCGACGGCTTCGAGGACACCGACTGTCACGCCAACGCGAACGCCAACACCCGTCATAACATTTACGCAAACACCGACACCAATAGCTACAGATACGCCAATCTGCACAGAATTCTGTCCATAAAAAGCATAAGGCAACCACCCAAATAACTCAGCCATCCATTTTTGGCTGAGTTATTTGGTGTATAATCCCCAAAATAACAGAAAGGAGCAAACCGGCGAATTCAGAAACAAGGGAAAACAGCGCAAGACCCCGCGTTTTATTCGGGGTGACGAGGAGGAGGGTTCTCCATCGCAAGATGGGGCTACCCCGGTTAAAAAACCGGGTGAAAATCGACAGATCAGCGGAAGCCCTCCGGGAGTGCCACTCCCGAACATCTTTTCCCTCCACAATAAGCCAGAATTACAACCCTGCAGAAGCAATTCAGCAGGCAAAAGTTATGGCATGGCATGCGGCGGTACTCGCAACAATCGCTTTTGACTGTGGTCATGGGTGATGGTTTATTCGTGAATACCGGTCATTTTTTGGAGGAAATCCCCCATGTGTGGAATAGTTGGTTATATCGGCCCGCGCAATGCGACGCCGATCATCCTCAATGGTTTAAGGCGATTAGAATACCGTGGTTATGATTCAGCCGGGATCGCCGTTATGGAAAAAGAAAAGATCGAAATCCGGCGCGAGGCTGGCAAACTTGCCAACCTGGATCGGTTGGTAGAACGAGAACCGCTTAGCGGAGCACCTGGTATTGGGCACACGCGCTGGGCAACCCATGGCGCACCTTCCGCTCGTAATGCCCACCCTCACCTTGGAAACTCAGGCCGAGTGGTAGTGGTACACAACGGTATCGTTGAAAACTTTCTGGAGATCAAAGAAGAATTAGTTTCAGAAGGAGTCGTTTTCAATTCCGACACAGATACCGAGACAATTGTCCACCTTGTAGAACGCTATCAATCTTCCGGGCTGAACCTGATTGAATCTTCTCGCAAGACCTTCCAACATATTCAGGGTGCGCATGGCGTAGTTTTGATGAGCGCAGATGAACCCGACAAGATTGTTTGCGCCCGAATCGGAAATGCTGGCGGGGTCGTGATTGGTTTGGGCGATGGCGAAAATTTCATTGCATCAGATATCCCTGCCATTTTGGAACATACCCGCCGTGTCATCTTTCTCGAATCACGCCAGATGGCTGTTATCACTCGCAACTCGGTATTAGTGGAAACCATCGGCGGCGAAAAAATTACCCCACAGATACATGTTGTTGCTTTTGACCCCGTAGCAGCCGAAAAAGGCGAATACCGCCACTTTATGCAAAAAGAAATCCACGAACAGGTGCGCTCACTAACTGACACACTCGCAGGCCGTGTAGATTTCGAACGTGGGAGAGTGCGCTTGCCTGAACTCAACCTGACGCCAGAAATCGCAAATAGAATCGAAAAGATCTATATCACAGCCTGTGGCACAGCAGCCTACGCCGGAATGGTCGGCAAAACCCTGATCGAAAAAATCGCTCGCATCCCTGTGGAAGTTGTTATTGGCTCGGAATTCCGTTACAGCGATCCGATCATTAACAGGAATACAGTCGTGCTGGCAATTTCTCAATCGGGCGAAACGGCCGATACGTTGGCAGCCATGGAAGAAGGACGCAAAAAAGGCGCCATCATCTGGAGCATTGTAAATGCGATTGGCTCTCAAGCCATGCGCGTTGCAGATGGCAGCATTTCCATGCAAACCGGTCCTGAAATCGGGGTGGCATCCACCAAAGCCTTTACCGCCCCGCTGGTGGACCAGTACATGCTGGCTATTTTGCTGGCCGATTTACGCGGCGTAATCGATGAAAAGACGCGCAAATCACTGGTAGCAGATTTACGCTTGGTACCGGACCTGGTTGGACGAGCCTTGCAACGCGAACCCGACGTTGAAAAAATTGCTTATCTTCTTAAGGATATCCGTGGCTGCCTTTATCTTGGGCGCGGCATCAATATGCCAATCGCTTACGAAGGAGCGCTAAAACTAAAGGAAATTTCCTATATTCATGCCGAAGGGTACCCGGCCGGTGAAATGAAACATGGTCCAATCGCTTTGATTGATGAGAATATGCCGGTGGTATGCATAGCCCCCAAGGATCCCTGGCATGAAAAAATGATCAGTCAAATCCAACAGGCTCGCGCCCGACAGGGTACAGTTATTGCAGTTGCCAGCGACGGCGACGATTTGGTCAGTGGTATAGCTGATCATATTCTTTGGATTCCCGAAAGCCCCTGGATGCTTTCGCCCCTGGTGACCGTCATCCCTTTACAGTTACTCGCTTATCACATCGCCACCATCCGCGGATTGGATGTTGACCAACCCAGGAATCTGGCAAAAAGTGTCACAGTGGAATAGAACGGAATAAGATGGTTTCCATAAAAATGTCGAGCCCAAAACCCAGGCTCGACATTTTTATTCAGATAAGCACCCAACAAATAACCTTTTATCCCATCGAAACTGCCATCACATCATAATACGTGCCAGCCCCAAAACCATCAAACATAACGTGATCGCCCGGTTTAATACTTTGTAGCTGCCGCAAAAAAGCAATAATGCAAGAAGCTGCGCTAACATTTCCGAAATCATTGAGTAACCACGGCATCGGAAATTGTATGCCTTCTTTTAGCAGTTGTTTTCCTTTGAGCAAGTTGATCTTATAATTAGCGTGATGAACAATTCCAATATCAATGTGTTTGCCTGAATCGAGGCTGCTCATTAATTCCGAATACTCTCGAAAAACATCGCTAACCACTTCAACACCTGATCGGACAAATAGCTTGACCATACCCATCAACCCGGCCATCACCACGGGGAATCCATCCGCAGGTTCGTGCATCATTCCAGCTACACGCAAATGGTTGGGAGCATCTTGTGAAATCTCCAGCAGCGATTTTCCCGGCACAATTTCTTTAGAGTGCGGATAATACATGCGCACCTGCAATAAGCCTTCATGGTCAAAATTTTCAAAACTCTTGCCCACCATGAGTTTCATGGTCTCACCAGGTACAACCCCGATAACACCTGCGCCGTTGCCAAATAGCTGTAGGGCATTTTTGTCACGAGCGTGACTGGTAAAACGACTCAAACCCTCTATCCCCCCTACCAAGACCTTTTTCCCAGCCAACTCTTCGGCCACATTCAATTGTCCTGGCAATCCCAGATCGGGATTCAATGCCAGGTGAAGTGCGCCCATTGAACCATCACATGCCTTGTGAACACTGACTTTGAGCGCATCATTGCGAATACCGGCGCGTTGGGCAATTTGCAACACATAATCATTGCTGACTGGCCCGCTCATTCCAATCAACACACCATCCACATCGGATGCTTCCCATCCATTTGCTTTGACAGCCTCCTTCAATAGACGCGTGCCAACTTCCAGCTCCAATTCCAGATGGTCTGCAGCCGATAGATCAGGGATGTGGTGCCGGCTGACAAATCCAAGCTCACTCAAATTCATCACTTCTTTGTCCAACAACGGCTCACCCAAACGAGATCCGACAAATCCGGGCAGCTGCTGATTATCATAGCTTTTACCCCAGGCGGCATAGGCACCGCCAATACCGAGTGTAGAATTGTTCATGATTTCAATACCAAAAGGAATACCATCCGCCACCGGAATAGTATCCTTCTGTACGTTAGGACGGTCAAAGAACGATGTACCGGTAATATTTTCATTTTCGCTCATATTAGTCTCTCCTTATATGTTTTATATTACAACCCTCATGTTTGGATTCCGCTTCTCAAAAATGACACAAGAGTTTCCTATAAAAGCAATAAACCAATTTCACCAGATTACACCCGCACTTGATGCCACAAAACCCTTCTATGCCATCACATCAGGATCTTCCTATCATCAGTCAATATACATTCCGACTTTCTTAATTATTCATGCAGAAATAAGCGAAGGACGTATAATTCACCGTCACACATTCCAGCATAAAAAGGAAGAGCTATGCGCCCGGATTGGGACTCATACTTCATGAAAATCGCATATGCAGTTTCGGAACGTTCCACTTGTGATCGGGCTCTGGTGGGATGCGTTCTGGTGCTGGAGAAACGTATTCTAACTACCGGATTTAATGGCTCGCCGGCAGGACAGGAACATTGTGACGAAGCCGGTCACCTGATGGTGGATGGGCATTGTGTGCGCACCATCCATGCTGAAACAAACGCTATCATACAGGCCGCACTTCACGGAGTCTCGACGAGGGGATCTACCTGTTACGTCACACATCTGCCCTGTATTAACTGTACCAAGGCCTTGATCAACGCCGGAATCACACGCATCGTGTTCAGTGTAGCCTATCGTACCGATGAGAATTCCATAAACTTCCTAAAAGCGGCAAATATCGAATTGATAAAAAACGAATTTGACCCGTCCGGCACCCGATAATTTGGCTCTCTTCACAAGCCAAAACCCATTGAAAAAAGATTGATTCAAAAATAGGAGCTCGACCCATGCCAGACCTTTCTCACAAAGCTTTTCAAACCCGTGCAGTACATGCGGGGGAACGTACACCCCAGCCAGATTACACCCCTGTTTCAACACCTATCTGGCCAACGGTTGGCTATGTGTATGAGAACATGGATGACATGGATGCCGTATTCGCCGGGACCAAAGAAGGTTATGTATACCCACGTTATGCCAGCCCAACCGTGACCGCATTTGAACAGGCAGTTGCCAGCCTTGAGGGTGCCGAGGCCGTTCAAGCCTATTCTACTGGCATGGCAGCCATCCATGCTGCCTTACTTGTCGCCGGTGCTCGGGCAGGCGCCACGGTTTTAGCCGCCCTGGATGTCTACGGGGCTACCTTCAGTATGCTGCGTGGCCTGTTCGCAACACTCGGTGTAAAAGCCCAACTGGTAGACGCCACTGACCTTATTGCTGTGGAGAATGCGATCAAGGAAAGCCACCCTGCGCTTCTGCTGGTTGAAACAATATCCAACCCTCTCCTCAAGGTAGCCGACATTCCAGCGCTATCCAGTATCACCCGGGCGTACGGGGTGGCTTTATTGGTTGACAACACATTCGCTTCGCCTTTTCTATTTACTCCCCTTAGTCACGGCGCAGATTTTGTTATTCACAGTGCCACAAAATACCTGGCTGGTCACGGTGACGTGATGGCGGGTGTAATAGCAACATCGGCTGAAAACAAGAATAAATTGTACGAAATGAACAAACTTGTTGGTGCCACTTTGGGCCCATTTGAAGCCTGGTTGACACTGCGCGGCCTGAAAACCCTGCCATTGCGCATGCGACAACAATGCCAGAATGCGCTGATTATTGCTGAATGGCTAAATCAACACCCTCGCGTTACCCAGGTAAATTACCCGGGCCTTTTACAGCACCAACAACATACCCTCGCTACCCAATTGTTTGAAGACCGGGGCTATGGAGGCGTACTCTCATTTGAAATCACGGGAGCAGACAAGAAAACTGTATTCCGCTTTATGGAAGCCCTGCAAATGTGCCTCCCAGCAACCACACTGGGAGATGTGTATTCACTGGTGCTGCACCCAGCGACATCATCTCACCGCAGCCTGACCCCCGATGAGCGTTCCCGCGTAGGCATCCCGGATGGGCTCGTGCGTCTCTCTGCCGGCATTGAAGAAGTAAACGACATCCTGGCCGATCTTGAACAGGCTCTCGCAAAAGAGTAACATACTCTTCCATTCGTCCGAACCTACCGGCCAACCGCAAATTGGCAATACAATGTGCCACGCGCAGTCTTCTCCAGACAGGCAGTTTGAATTACGTCAAGCCCAAGCTGCTGTCGAAGAATAATTGCATCCATCCGGCACAACTCTGGATGCTTGTCAATCAACATCGAATATGGGCAGCGCTCGAAGATAATGCGAGGCGCGGCAGCATGCGCCTCCCATCTCGAGGAATACCCCAAGTGATTGAGCTCTTCAATCATCATTGCCAATTTTCTGGTAATATGCGTATTCTTATCCCAGGGACCGGCTTTCACAATGCGCCTCGCGAGCGCCTGCAAAATCTCCATCTCGGTAGATGCTGGCAGATTTTCCAGAAATTGCACCAATAAAGCATCTGCCAGCCCTGCCATGTTATTACCTGATGAAGCATCGCCCAGGCCATAAATTTTTACTGGCCGGCCGGGTCCTTGATGGATACGATCTCCAATAATTTTGACCCGCCCATCAGCCAGCAGAATAGAAAGGTGATGACGAGAATTTGCCGGCGTCACATCCAGGGCCAGGCTGATTTCTGCGGCGCTAACACCATGATGATGCAGAAGATAAGCTAAAATTCGTTGTCTCGATGTAAGATTTGTCATGACATTTGTCATCTTATCATCACTAATTGAATTATGCAAATAAATATTTGCATAATTCAATTGACGTAAACCCAGCCCCCCGTTATAATTTTCACAATCATGGCAGAATCGCTGAATTGGGAATCCATTTATGCTATTGCGCTGGCGTTGAAATCAGCATATCCGTTTGTGGATTTGGAAAACGTTTCACTTCAGATGATCCACAATTGGACGATTACGCTTCCAGGATTTGATGATGACCCGAGCCTTGCCAATGACGATATTCTTGCGGCAATCTACCAGGACTGGTACGAGGAGACACTATGAGCACAAATGAACTCAATCTGCCGGACTTCAATATCCCGTCAGAACTCGATGGAAAAGTAGCCATCACTACGCTCGACCGGGTTTACAACTTCGGACGGCGTTCTTCCATCTGGCCAATGATGTTTGGTTTGGCTTGCTGTGCAATCGAAATGATTGCTGCCCAGGCCGCCCGTTATGACATGGCGCGCTTCGGTATGGAAGTGATGCGCCCAAGTCCACGTCAGAGCGATGTAATGATCGTAGCCGGTACAGTTACCAAGAAAATGATCCCATCGATCGTACGTTTGTTCAATCAGATGCCCGAACCCAAATATGTTGTGGCGATGGGGGCATGCGCATCCGGTGGTGGTCCATTCAAGGAAGGCTATAACGTTGTGGCCGGAATTGATAAGTTCCTGCCGGTGGATATCTATATTCCAGGCTGCCCACCCACACCCCAGGCTTTAATGGCCGGTATGATCAAGCTGCAAGAAAAAATAGACAAGCAATCCATCAGTCAGGTGCGCTGGTACAAAAAAGGCGCCGACTCTGTTGAAGTGGCAGTACCATTTCTTGGGCCAGACCTGATCGATCCGCGCCGCATTCCTGAAATCAAGGCCAAGGCCGCTGAATTGGCAAATCACCCCACTGCCGAAAACGCCTAGGAGAATTGAGATGCCTACCCCTATACTCACTGAAATTATCGATCTGGCAGCCAGATTTCCTGGTGTTGTAACCGCGGATGCTCGTCCAGGCTATTCAGGCTGGATCATTGAAAAAGACTCCCTTCTTAACGTCTCAACCAGCATTCGTGATGAATTCGGCTATGATCTACTCTCATCAGTCACTGGTGTAGATTATCCTGAACAGAACAAGCTCGAAGTCGTTTATCACGCCTACAAAACCACCGGGGGACCTGCACTGGTTTTCAAAACTCGCGCAGAACGAGTTGATCCGGCTGAAGTACCATCCGTGGTTTCGATATGGCCCGGCGCCGAATTACAAGAACGAGAAGCCTGGGATTTATTCGGCATAAAATTTACGGGGCACCCCGATTTGCGTCGAATCTTGATGTGGGAAGGCTTTGATGGATTTCCTCTGCGGAAGGACTGGAAGGAAGCCTTCCACGAAGAAGATACCAAGCCACTCAAGAGCCGCTGGCCTGAGGGACGGCATAAATACGCAGAAACAAAAAACCCGTATGGCGATAACATCATGTTCCAGCCCGGGTTTGACCCGGAAAAATGGACACCGACTGATCCTGAAGAAGCGCTTTATGCGGCTTTGAAAAAATATAAGACCGAAGAAAAAGACGGTATCAAAACCGACCACATCATTGTCAATATGGGTCCCCAACACCCTTCCACCCATGGAGTATTTCGGGCAGTCGTCGTATTGGATGGTGAGACAGTCGTAAGTCTTAAACCTGTCATGGGCTATTTACACCGCAACCACGAAAAGATAGGCGAACGCAATACATTCCTACAAAATATGCCCTATACCGACCGCCTTGACTATTTTAATTCCATGTACAACAACTGGGGTTATGCCCTGGCGGTTGAAAAACTGATGGGTGTACAGGTTCCTGAGCGCGCGGAATACATCCGTGTCATCATGGGTGAATTAAGCCGCATCCAGAACCACCTGATCCTGTTCGGTATGCTCTGGAATGATCTGGGTGCGTACTTCACCCCGGCACTCTATGCCTTTGAAGAGCGCGAACTCATCCTGGATATTTTTGAAGCAGTATCCGGATCACGCATGATGTGTAACTATTATCGCTTTGGTGGGGTTGTCCGCGATATCGATGAAGCCAGCATGCAAAAAATCAAGGATCTGGTTTTAGAGCGGCTGCCGCGCAAAGCCGAAGAATTTGACCGATTGCTGTCCGAAAATGAAATATTTGTATCGCGTATGAAAGGCGTGGGTTACCTCAGCCCCGAAGATTCAATCGCATATTCGGTAACTGGGCCAAACCTGCGTGCTGCCGGCATTCCATACGATATTCGCCGGGCGGATCCTTACGGTATCTATGACCGTTTTGAATTTGACATTCCGGTGCGGCACAACAGCGACCTGCTTGACCGTTACTACCTGCGTGTCGATGAAATCCGCCAGTCTTTACGCATCCTGCAACAAGCGGTGAAACAGATAACCCAGGGTCCCTTCCTGGCTGGGAAACCTCAGTACCAGGTTCGAGTACCTGCAGGTGAATCTTACGGTCGCGTGGAAGCACCCAAAGGCGAACTTGGCTTCTATGTGATTTCAAATGGCAAGGGTAACCCCTATCGCTACCACATCCGCACTCCATCGTTTGTCAATATTACATCAGTTGAAAAGATGTGCGTTGGCACAAAAATCGCGGATTTTGTTACAATCCTGGGCATGGTCGATATCGTGCTCGGTGAACTCGACCGGTAGGAGCATAAATTATGTATGGTCTAGGTTTACTCAAAGGTCTCCAGGTTACGCTAAGCCGCTTTGTTGATTCCTACACGGAAGACATCCGCTGGTTCTTCAAACGTTATAAGAAAGTGGAGTTTCGCACCAGCAAGGATACAAAAGGCACGTTTACCTTGCAATACCCGGAGGAAAAACTCGTCTTACCGGAAGAATTCCGCTATGTCCCTTTCCTTGTATACGATGAAGGTGAAAACGGCGAAAAGAACATTCGCTGCACTTCCTGCGGCATCTGCGCCAAAGCATGCCCGCCCCAATGTATATGGATCGTGCGAACAAGTGACCCCGTCACCGGCCGGCCAGTTCCTCAGCCCGCTGAATTTTACATTGATGCCGATATTTGCATGAACTGTGGTTTTTGTGCCGAGTACTGCCCATTTGACGCCATCAAGATGGACCACGATTTTGAGATAGCTTCTTTTCAACGCAATCTCTTTAACAAAGAACGTCTATTGAAGCCGGCTTCGTATTATGCAGGTATTCGCCCCAAGAACAATGCTCGTGAAGAAGCGGCGCGCGCTGATAAAGCCGCTGCAAAGGCCGCCAAGGCTGGCTAAAGTTCCAAGCTAATCACCCATAAAGATAAGATGATTGCAGGTTAGGGTATAATCCTAACCTGCAGTTTGTTAACTGCCATCTCTTCAATAGGTAGATAAAATAATATGACAGAAATAACACGAGAAGCCGTTCTTGCGGCACTCAGCAAGGTACAGGAGCCCGAACTCCACCAGGATCTTGTTTCTCTCGGAATGATCCGCGACTTGAAAATCGAAGGAAGCCAGGTAAGCTTTAGCGTCATGCTTACCACTCCAGCCTGTCCACTTCGTGGCCGAATTGAAAAAGAATCACGCGAAGCAGTAGAAGCCATTGGCGCAAGCAAGGTCTCGGTCAAGCTGGATTCAGATGTGCCGAATGATGGTCGTATGCGCGGATTAGTCACAGCTCCCGTTCGCAATGCCATAGCGGTGGCATCTGGTAAAGGCGGAGTAGGGAAAAGCACGGTTGCGGTGAACCTGGCTGTATCTTTGGCCCTCAGCGGTGCGCGAGTTGGCTTGATGGATGCCGATATTTATGGACCAAACGTCCCCACCATGATGGGCGCCCCAACGATGCCCAGCCCCAAAAATGATAAACTCCAACCAGCCGAGTCTTATGGAGTCAAAATGATGTCGATGGGCTACCTTGTTAAACCGGGTCAACCCCTCATCTGGCGCGGGCCAATGCTTAATTCGGCCATCCGCCAGTTCATCAGTGATGTTGAATGGGGCGAATTGGATTACCTGATTATTGACCTGCCACCGGGCACTGGGGATGCGCCGCTTTCGCTGGCCCAGGCTCTTCCCCTTTCTGGGGTTGTCATTGTCACATTGCCCCAGGCAGTTTCACTGGAAGATGCCAGCCGTGGGTTGGAGATGTTCAAAACTCTCAATGTTCCCATTCTTGGCGTCATCGAAAACATGAGTTACCTGACCCTGCCAGATGGCACCCGCATGGACATTTTTGGCCAGGGCGGCGGAGAATCAATGGCAGCACATTATGGTGTCCCATTCCTCGGAGCCATTCCCATAAACCCAAATGTCCGAATCGGTGGCGATAATGGAAAACCAATTGTGATCGTCGACCCACAATCTGATGCCGCATTGGCCCTCAAGAATCTCGCCGAAACAGTTGCCGCGAGTGTAAGTGTTGCAGCCATTAACGGCAACAACGCACCCACCATCGACATCATCTAACATTTTCTCACAAATGACCTCTTTAGACCTATCTTTAGACCTATATGAGAGAGGCAGATAAACTGGACCTATGCAACCCAATATTGTCGGTATTCGTTTTAGTAAAGTAGGCAAAGTCTATCACTTTGATGCCACCCCTGTACCTGATTTATTGGTAGGTGAATCGGTGATCGTAGACACAGTTCGAGGTCGCCAAATTGGCGAGGTAATTCAACGCATCGAAAATCCCACGCCTCCACCCGAAGGCAGCTGGAAATCCGTTGAACGAAGAGCTACACCGGCTGACCTGTTATTGCGCCAAACTTGGGCCCAAAAACAAACTGAAGCAATGATCAACTGCCGGGCACGCGCCTCCGAACTGCAATTAGCCGGAGTTAAGATTATCGCTGCCGAATATTCTTTCGATGGTTCCCGGCTGGCCTTAATGTTCAGCACCGAGACCGAAGACAAAGTCGATCTAAAATCATTGCGGAAAGATATTCAGAAAATTTACCCACAATCACAAGTAGAAATGCGCCAGATTGGGCCTCGAGATGTCGCCAAATTACTCGGGGGCATGGGTGCCTGCGGCTTGGAGACACGCTGTTGCTCTAAGTTCCTGACAGAATTCAGCCCAATTTCGATCAAAATGGCCAAAGAACAGGGTATCTCGCTAACCCCTACCGAGATTACGGGGATGTGCGGCCGCTTGCGCTGTTGCCTGATTTACGAATATGAACAGTATGTTGCTGCCCGTAAGGAACTCCCCAAACGCGGCAAACGGGTCATTACGCCAGACGGCGAGGGCAAGGTTCTGGACTCTTTTCCGTTACGCAACGTAGTATTAGTGGAACTCGATCTAAAAGTGGTGGAACATCGTGAACACCAGGAGCGACCTGAGCGTCCAGAACGCTTCGAACGACCTGAACGCCCGATTGTACGTGAATATCCACGTGATACTCTCGAACCCTGGGATGAGTTAGAAGCCTTGCGCCGTAAAGCAGAAGCACCTTGTGATAAGCATGAAGGTGGGCAATGCGATTGTGGCAAGACTGAGAAAAAAGCACAACCTAAAAAATAAAATCATAATGATGAGCCTATCAACAGGGTTTTCCTGTCACATGGCTCATCATCATGAGGAAAATAACTATGACAGACTATTCTGCAAACTGGCCCGAAAAACAACGTATCCTGGTCATTCTGGCTCACCCCGATGACCCGGAATTTTTTTGCGGCGCAACCCTGGCACGCTGGGCAAAAAACGGCCATGAGATTATTTATTTTCTACTAACCTGCGGCGACAAAGGGCGCAATGACAATAACCGGCATATCCCCGGTGATGAGTTATGCGCTCTGCGCCACAAAGAGGAACGTGCCGCCGCGGCAATCCTGGGCGTCCATGAAGTCCATTTTTTAGATAAAGATGATGGTTACCTGATACCTGATTTGAACCTGCGCAAGGAGGTTGTCCGCGCCATCCGTCAATTTAAACCGGATGTATTGGTAACTTGCGATCCGCAAAATTTGTTTGCGGCTTACGGACTAAATCACCCGGATCATCGCGCAGCTGGTCAGGTAGTGCTGGATGCTGTTTTTCCAGCCGCCGGAAATGAATTATTTTTCCCTGAGCTACTTAAAGAAGGTTTTCAACCTCACAGTCCAAAAGAGGTCTGGGCCTCACTCACAAACCAACCCAATGTGGTCTTGGATGTAACCGCCACCTGGGAAATCAAGATAAGCGCACTTAAGGAACATGCCAGCCAAATCGGTGATCCTCAAAATTTGGAAGAGCGAATCCGCAGCCGGAGAAGCCTGGACAGTACAGAAGAAAACCCCAGATATGAAGAAAAATTCAGGGTTGTCAATTGGAGATGAAATGACCGATTATTACCAAGAAGCCTTAAAATTATTCGCTTACTCACAATCTATTCGCCGAGACCTTCACATTCACCCTGAGCTTGGGTTCCAGGAAGTGCGTACATCTGGCATAATCGCCGCTGAACTGCGAGAAATCGGTTTGGAAGTTACCACTGGTATAGCCAAAACTGGTGTCATCGCCATGATCGATGGGGATAAACCTGGCCCAATCATTATGCTTCGTTTCGATATCGACGCGCTGCCCATCGCCGAACAAACTGGCACAGAATACGCCTCACAAAACCCAGGGTTAATGCACGCCTGCGGGCATGACGGGCACGTAGCCATCGGATTGACAGTTGCGCGCCTGTTAAATGACCACCGTGATGAAATCAATGGAACGGTCAAGCTCATCTTTCAGCCCGCAGAAGAAATCGCAAACGGAGCAGAAAGGATGATCGAGGAGGGCGCGCTCGAACAACCTTCTCCAGCAAACTGCCTTGGGCTCCATATTTGGAATTTAAAACCGATTGGCTGGCTAGGTATCGCGGATGGCCCTGTCATGGCTTCTGCGGCACAATTTGCTATAAAATTAACCGGAAAAGGTGGTCATGGAGCCATTCCACATCTAGCCATTGACCCGGTTGTAGCGGCAGCACAAATCATCAGCGCCGCGCAGACAATCGCATCTCGCAATTCCGATCCGCAAGAAACCTGCGTTGTATCTTTTTGCTCTTTGCGTGCCGGGGATGCCTTCAATGTGATTCCTCAAATCGTGGAAATGAAAGGAACCATTCGAACCTACAACCCCGAAGTAGGGCAAATGGTCTATAAGCGTCTCACAGAAATTGTTCATGGTGTTGGCAAAGCAATGGGCTGCGAGGTGGAACTAATTATCGACAATATTACCCCGGCGGTGATTAACGATCCCAAAATCACACAAATAGTAAAACGGGCTGCAAAAAAAGTTCTACCCGATCATGATCTTGACGAAAAGGGATACGTTACCATGGGAGCTGAGGATTTCGGCTTTTACCAGAAAAAAATCCCGGGAACATTTTTCTTTATAGGTTCTTCCAATTCGGAAAATGGCTTGACCTACGGCCACCATCATCCAAAATTCGACTTCGACGAAGGCGCGTTGCCTCGCGGAGCAGCCCTGATGGCTGCCGCTGCGGTGGAATATCTGAAAACTTGATCGCACCAAATCTCCTGGAAAATAACCAGGAGATTTTTTGTATTACTTGACCCTGACTCGCAAAGGTGATATATTAATAGTAATTATCGGATTAATCATATTCATCAGCGAAATAATGTCGACAATAGAGAACTTGTCTGAATTCATGCGTTACCTGGCTGCTCACACGCAAGCGGATGAAAATCTGCCTGCGTTATCGACATTAAGCGATGAACTGGGTGTAAGCGTTGCCAGTCTGCGCGAACAATTGGAAGTGGCCCGCGCTTTGGGGCTGGTGGATGTTCGCCCACGCACGGGTATTCGGCGTCTGCCATTCACTTTCCTGCCCGCTGTCCAACAGAGCCTTGGCTATGCCATGGCGCTTGACCCGAACAATTTTCAATTATTTGCTGATCTCAGGCAAAACATCGAAGCTGCCTATTGGCATGAAGCCGTTCAAAAATTAACATCCGAAGATCACTCCCGCCTTAAGATTCTTATGGAACGAGCCTGGCGCAAACTTGATGGCCGCCCAATTCAGATTCCTCACGACGAACACAAACAACTTCATCTCATCATTTACTGTCGGCTGAATAATCCATTCGTTAGCGGCATTTTGGAAGCTTACTGGGAAGCTTATGAAGCAATTGGGCTAAATGTTTTTACCGATTATAACTATCTCCGCAGTGTATGGGAGTATCATGAAAAAATGGTAAATGCCATCTGCATTGCAGATTTTGATTCTGGATACCGCGCACTAGTAGAACATACTGACTTACTTTCAGATCTTCTTGACCACCGCCCGGTAAAATAATTTTATTCCAAACCAATTGAGGAGCTTATGACCGAACGTATCGTAAATGACTTTTCCATCGTGGTTGGCACTGCCAATGGTTCAGGTTCGCAAACATCAAATGCGACAATATTACGCGCCCTGTTCAAAATGGGTATACCAGTTTCTGGTAAAAACTTGTTTCCCAGCAATATTCAAGGTTTGCCAACCTGGTATATTATTCGTGCCAGCAAAGATGGATTCACCGCGCGCCGAGATGAACGCGAAATCGTGGTGGCCATGAACCCCAATTCGTTCGAGAAGGATCTGGCAAGTGTCATCGTGGGTGGTGTATTTTTCTACGATGATTCCATCAAAAAGCCAATCACACGTGATGACATCACTGTTTACCCGATGCCCGTCAAACAAATCGTACGGAATGACCCCAACATTCCTGCCAACTTACGCGATATGATCGCGAACATCGCCTATGTAGGCATCCTGGCTCAGATGATTGGGATTCAGATGGATAAAATCGAAGCAGCCCTAAGTTTTGCCTTCAAAGGCAAACAAAAAGCCGTCGATCTGAATTTAAATATCGCCAAAGCAGCAGCCACTTGGGCAAGAGAAAATCTGGAAAAGAAGGATCCATATTACCTGGAGCCAATGAACAAGACCGAAGGGTTAATTATGGCTGACGGTAATACCGCTGCCGCACTTGGCTCTGTTTATGGCGGCGTTCAATTTGTGGGCTGGTATCCTATTACCCCCGCCACCAGCCTCGCAGAAGAATTGAATGAATATTTACCCAAATTGCGTAAAAGCGTGGATGGTAAAGATACATTTGCAGTTGTTCAAGCTGAAGATGAACTCGCTGCCATTGGCATGTGCATTGGCGCCGGTTGGGCAGGCCTGCGTTCAATGACTTCAACTTCTGGCCCAGGCTTAAGCCTGATGACCGAATTCGTCGGTCTGGCCTATTTTGCGGAAATACCTGTTGTGATCTGGGATGTGACCCGAATTGGCCCCAGCACAGGTTTGCCTACGCGCACATCCCAGGGTGATTTAAATTTCGCCGCAAATATGGGGCATGGCGATACCGATAATATCATCTTGCTTCCAGGTTCAGTCAATGAATGCTTTGAATTTGGTTGGCGCGCATTTGACATTGCCGAACGCATCCAGACACCCGTTATCGTACTCGGCGACCTGGATTTCGGAATGAACCAATGGATGACTGAGGCCTTTAAATACCCTGATGTTCCGATGGATCGCGGCAAAATCCTCTGGGAAGAAGATTTAAAACTACTGACCGAACCCTGGGGCCGTTACCTGGATAAAGATGGCGATGGAATTCCCTACCGCACGTTGCCAGGAAACCGCTTGCCAGGCAGTTCGTACTTCACCCGCGGCACCGGACACGATGCTTACGCCCGATACACCGAAGAATCCGCCATCTGGGAAGCCAACATGGACCGCCTGAAGAAAAAGTTCCAGACCGCCATAGATTACCTTCCAAAACCGGTCATTACCACTGTGGACGGCGCTTCACAGGCAATCATTGCTTTTGGGTCAACTGTCCCTGCGGTTGATGAAGCCCGTGTCCTGCTTGAAAAAGAAGCAGGTAAAAAGACAAGCTTCCTGCGATTACGCTCGATTCCGTTTTCAAATGATGTAAAAGAATTTGTCCAGAAACATGAAAAAGTTTTCATCGTTGAAATGAATCGCGACGGCCAATTGTATGAAGAATTGATTATTGCAATGCCCGAACTTTCATCCAAGCTGGTATCTGTTGCTTACAGTGATGGCATGCCACCCACAGCCAAGCGCATTGTAAAAGAAATCATGGCAAAGGAGAATAAATAATATGGTACAAAACCTTCCTATGGCTGGCGCCAATGTCCAGGTAAATACTGCCGGTCTGAGTAAAAGCGATTACAAGGGCATGCCCAGCACCCTGTGCCAGGGTTGCGGACATAACTCCATTGCCAACCAGATCATAGCAGCCGCTTACGAGATGAATATTGTTCCGGAAAACGTTCTCAAGTTTAGCGGCATCGGCTGTTCAAGCAAATCCCCGACTTACTTTCTGAACCGGTCTTTCGGTTTCAATGGCCTGCATGGGCGCATGCCTTCGATCGCTACTGGCGCGTTATTTGGCGACATGACACTGAAAGGCATTGGCGTATCTGGCGATGGCGATAGCGCCAGTATCGGCATGGGGCAATTCAAACACATGATGCGCCGAAATGTTGACATGGTTTACATTGTCGAGAATAATGGCGTTTATGGTCTCACCAAAGGGCAGTTCTCCGCTACTGCTGAAGTAGGCCTGAGCTTGAAAAAACAGGGCGTAAATCAATATATGCCTATCGATATTTGCATGGAGGCAATTGCTTCCAATGCTACCTTTGTAGCTCGTTCCTTCGCAGGTGACCCAAAACAGGTAAAGGAACTGCTCAAAGCTGCATTTGCACATCGAGGCATCGCTGTGCTGGATATCATCAGCCCATGTGTTACCTTTAACAACCAGGATAATGCCTATCACTCGTATGCTTGGGGAAAAGATCACGAAGCTCCTCTTCACGAAATCTCTTATATTCCAGCGCGCGACGAGATCATGATCCCTGATGATTTTGAGGCCGGCTCTGTTCGCGAGGTCGAAATGCATGATGGCTCGAGCATTGTGCTTAAAAAGCTGGAGCAAGATTACGATCCCACCAGTAAATTCCAGGCCCTGCAAAAACTGGAAGAGGCTCAACAAAATAACTGGCTGATCACCGGCCTTGTTTACCTTGATACCAAAAAACCAGCATTAAACGATAAATACAACCTGGTTGATACTGCCCTGAACCGGCTAACCGAAAAAGATTTGCGACCTGCTCCTGAAACCATCAAGCAGATTAATGCTTTGATGTTCTAACCTATCCGAAACCAAAGAAGATTAAAAGCGGTTGAAGGCTGAAAGATGCTTTCAGCCGCTTTACTTTCCCAGGATCAGCAATGTTTGTTACAATGTCCACATGAAAAAAATAACCTATCGAACCGAACATGATCTTCTTGGAGAACGTAACGTACCGTCAGATGTATATTACGGCATCCATACCCTTCGCGCGATGGAGAATTTTCCCATTTCCGGAACTTCTATTCAAACCTACCCAGTGCTGGTACATTCTCTCGCCTATGTCAAGCAAGCCTGTGCACTTGCTAATCGGGATTTGGGATTATTGGACAATAAAAAAGCAGGTGCAATTGAACTTGCCTGTAAAGAAATTCGCGAAGGAAATTTGAACAATCAATTTGTTGTGGATGTGATTCAGGGTGGTGCAGGCACATCTACAAATATGAATGCAAACGAGGTAATCGCTAACCGGGCGTTGGAAATTCTCGGGTTTGAACGCGGGAATTACAAGGAAATGCACCCTCTCGAACATGTAAACCTGAGTCAAAGCACCAATGACGTTTATCCTACCTCTGTTAAAGTTGCATTGAGATTTGAGATAGATCGTCTGGTAAATGCCATGGAGGTGCTGCGTCTGGATTTTGACAATAAAGCGAAAGAATTTGTTGATGTGCTTAAAATTGGTCGTACCCAAATGCAAGATGCCGTTCCAATGACCTTGGGCCAGGAATTCAGCACTTATGCAGTCATGCTTTTAGAAGATCAACAACGGCTACGCGAAGCCGCACTGCTTATTCAGGAAATAAATCTGGGGGCAACCGCCATCGGAACAGGAATCAATGCCCCATCAGGATATGCCCACCTTGCTTGTAATTATTTATCAGAATTAACCGGTATTCAATTTGTAACCGCCGATAACCTGGTCGAAGCTACACAAGACGCAGGAGCTTTTGTCCAACTTTCTGGGGTACTTAAGCGTGTGGCAGTTAAACTATCCAAAGTGTGCAACGACTTGCGCCTGCTTTCATCCGGTCCGCGTGCCGGTCTGGGTGAAATCAACCTGCCTCCAGTACAAGCTGGGTCAAGCATCATGCCAGGCAAGGTCAATCCGGTTATTCCCGAAGTTGTTAACCAAATCGCCTTTGAAGTGATCGGGAACGACGTAACTGTCACTTTCGCTGCTGAGGCCGGACAGCTTCAGCTTAACGCCTTTGAACCAATCATTGCTCACAACCTTTTTAACAGCCTGATCTATCTTCGTCAGGGATGCCTTACACTGGCTGAACGTTGTGTACGAGGCATCACAGCCAACCGCGACCGGCTTTCAGACATTGTCTCACATTCGATAGGCATCGTCACTGCCCTAAATCCATATATCGGGTATGAAAACGCCAGTAGCATTGCCCTCGAAGCCTATGCAACAGGCAAAGGTGTGGCTGAGATCGTACTTGCGAAAGGACTGCTCACCGGAGAACAGTTGGCAGAAATCTTACGCCCAGAAAATCTCACCCAACCAAAATGACTATGCGCTTCCATCTTTTCCTCACCGACCAGATTTATCAATTTGAATGGAAAACTGACTCATGATCGAAATAAATTCCTCGCTCCAACTCGATGACAGCGAGATTACCATGGAGTTCATTAGGTCCAGTGGTCCTGGCGGACAAAACATCAACAAAGTTGCCACAGCAGTTCAGTTGCGGTTTGAATTACGTAAATCAACTTCACTATCGATTGATGTCAAAGACCGCCTGGCCAAGCTGGCTGGGCGCCGCCTTACAGATGATGGTATCTTAATAATCGAAGCGAAACGATTCCGCACCCAGGAGAAAAATCGTTCAGATGCCTTGCTTCGGTTGGTGGCATTAATCCAAAAGGCGGTGGAGCCACCCAAGCCGCGCCACGCTACGCGGCCAACCCTTGCGTCCAAAACCGAACGCATACAATCCAAGAAACTACGCGGAAAATTAAAAGAAACTCGACAAAATCCGGGGAACTGGGATTAATTCAATTATCGAGTTGGAGTAATCATGAAAAAACATTCCATCGCCGGCCTACTGGCCGGTTTGACTGCTGCCGCAATCTGGGGTGGCATGTATGTTGTCACCAAAGTTGTTCTGGAGGTTTTTCCACCCTTCACGCTGCTCCTGGTTCGGCTTGTGCTTGGCTTCCTGACCCTGGCAATCATTATCTTGATGCGCGGCGGTTTCTCAGTCACCAAACGCCAGTTCTGGGCATTTTTTGGAGTTGGCACAGTTGGTTACGGGTTATCGATGGGGTTCCAACTTGTAGGAACAAAACTCTCAACTGCGGCGAATGGATCTCTAGTTACATCAGCCACACCTATGCTTGTATTACCATTTGCATATTTTTTGCTAAAAGAACCCATTTCCCGAACAAAGTTAATCGCGGTTTTTGTAGCCAGTATTGGTGTTCTTGCGGTGATTGACCCTCGCAACGCCCAAATCTCACCATCTGTGTTTCTTGGTAATGTTCTCCTGCTTGGGGCAGCCGTCACTTGGGCGCTGTACTCTGTTTTAGTCCGTAAAGTTTCCGCCGGGGTAGACATGTTACAGGCATCTGCCGTCATGCTGCTGGGCGGGTTGCTATTTACCATTCCCGCCAGCGCACTGGAATCAATCAATCAACGGATCGGCATCATTACTCCGGGCATTATTGGTGGCCTCATCTTTCTTGGCGTGATCTCTACTGCCGTTGCAATGTTCTTGTGGAATTATGCCTTTGCAGAACTTCCAGCAGCAGTAGCTTCCTTAACGTTTTTTGCCCAACCATTGGTGGGCACATTACTGGGCTGGTTCTTCCTGGGAGAAGAAATCACCGCCTTATTTATCATCGGGGGGCTATTGATCGGAATCGGGATCATCATCTCTAGCAGAGAATAGATACTGATCCGGAAAGCTGTTTATTTTCCTTCAGCCATCGACAAAAAAAATGGGCAGCTCATTTGAGCGGCCCATTTTTTTGTTCTAAAGTTTTTCGCCCACGTTGTGAAGTAAAGCCATATTGGATGGTCTCACAGTACTTACAGGAAATCCACTGATCACCACAACTTGTTGACCAGGTTCAACCCATCCTGTGGCAGTCAATTTGTTATCAGCTTGATTAACCATTTCACGCAAAGTTGATGCCATCGGAACCAGGTATGGGATCACCCCCCATAACAAAGCCATTCGCCCATAAGTTGTGTGGGTGGGCGTAAACGCCAAAATAGGAACCCTTGCTCGAGCCTTTGACATAAGAAGCGCAGTACGACCGGTGTGAGTAAAAACAGCAATTGCAGCCACATTTAGGTCATGCGCCAGTTCACGCGCAGCTCGCGTCATAGAAGCTGCATCATCACCAGTTGCGATTGATGGTGGGTTGTAATGCCCCCATTCAAGGAAACTGGTTTCTGCTGAACGTACAATGCGGTCCATCATCTGAACCGATTCGAGCGGAAAAGCGCCGCTGGCAGTCTCGCCAGAAAGCATGACCGCATCCGTCCCATCAAAAATTGCATTTGCGACATCTGAAGCTTCGGCGCGGGTAGGCAATGGATTCAGGATCATGGAATCAAGCATTTGTGTGGCAGTAATGACAATTTTTCCATGTTGGTTTGCGGCCTGGATAATACGTTTCTGGGCAATCGGTACCCTTTCAGGCGACATTTCTACGCCAAGGTCGCCCCTTGCAACCATGACACCGTCCGCTACATTTAATATTTCTTCAAGGTTGTCCAACGCTTCCGGTTTTTCCAGCTTTCCTATTACCAGTGGGTGGGCACCCTCTTCATCCATCTCTTCCATCGCATTGCGAACAGCTTGGATGTCCTGAGCCGAGCGAACAAACGAAATTGCCACAAAGTCAACATTTTGCGAAAGCCCAAACGCCAGATCAGCACGGTCTTTTTCGGTAAAACCCGGGATAGTCAGCCGTACACCCGGTAAATTGATGCCTTTGTGCGATGATAATTTACCGCCCACCTGAACCAGGGCGCGCAAATATTTTTTTCCAGTTTCGGCAACTTGCAAAGAAAGATGGCCGTCATCTAATAAAATCTTATCTCCGACAGCAGCGCAATCGAATAATTCTGAAAATGCTACAGGTATTACCTTGTCAACATTGGTGGGCGGCTTTCCATTCTCGGCATAGAGTGTCACAACCTCCCCTTCGTTAAGCTCCAATGAAGGATCTAGAATTCCTACCCGTATTTTGGGTCCTTGTAAATCTTGTAATATCCCTACCGGTCTGCCAAGCTCTTCCGCGAGGCTGCGCAAACAAGCAATCCGCTCTGCATGCTCAGCGTGTGTCCCATGCGAAAAATTCAGCCTGGCAACATTCATACCAGCAAGGATGAGCTTCTCAAGCATATTTCTTTCCATACTGGCCGGGCCAATAGTCGCTACTATTTTCGCTCTACGTTCCATCAAATTATTCCTATGTCATAATAAAATGCTGAAGGACATATACTGCCCTTTTGCAAGTAAAACTGCACCATTATCACAAATATTTTGGATCACCTGATTCTAATTTTGTGAATTCAACTATCTGCAGTTTACAAGTAATTTAGTTCTTTAGCCGTGGCCAGCAACTCATCACGGAATTGAGGGTGGGCGATATTGATAAGCGCTTGGGCACGATGACGAATAGTTTTTCCATATAATTCGGCTACTCCAAACTCTGTCACAACAAATCGAACATGATTCCGACTTGTGACTACACCAGCGCCCTGCTTTAACATTGGCATAATCTTGCTAATCAAAGTTCCGTCCCGCATTGTGGAAGTGCTTGACATGGCAATAATCGGAACACCTCCTTTAGAGCGCGATGCGCCATAAATAAAGTCCAACTGTCCGCCAACACCAGAATACAACTTAGGGCCAATGCTATCAGCGCAGACCTGGCCAGTAAGATCAATCTCTATGGCTGAATTGATCGCTACCATGCGATCATTTTGGGCAATTACAAATGGGTCATTAACATATTCAGTGCGATGAAGCTCAATCAATGGGTTGTCATCCACCCAATCGTAAAGACGTTTCGTACCCAGAATAAATCCGGCAACGATCTTACCAGGATGTAAGCTCTTGCGCGCGTTCGTTAATACACCCGCTTCCACCAGGTCAATAACACCTTCTGAAAACAGCTCACTATGAATACCCAGATCTTTTTTATTGAAGAGGTAATTCAATACAGCATCCGGAATGGCGCCAATACCCATTTGCATGGTTGCCCCATCTGGAATGAGATCGGCAATAAATCCAGCAATTTTCTCCACCGTTTCACTGCCGCCTTCTTCCGCCATTGCCATTTCTGGGATCGGATAATTTACCGGAACCACATAATTCAAACGGCTGACGTGAATAAACGAATCACCCAACGTCCTGGGCATTTGTTCATTAACTTCGGCAATGACAAGCTTAGCGGCCTCAGCTGCAGATTTCGTTAGCCCAACTTCGACCCCCAGGGAACAAAACCCGTGTTCGTCTGGGGGAGAAACATGAATCAACGCCGCATCAAGAGGCAGAATATTATTTTTGAATAACAAAGGAAATTCTGAAAGCAGCACTGGCGTAAAATCCGCCCGCCCCTCCTGGACTGCCTTGCGGACATTTGCGCTTATAAACATAGTATTAACGCGCAGGTGACCTTCCATTTCAGGATTCACAAAATCTGCCGGACCAACCGTCAAAGCCTGACAAATCTCGACATCCTTTAATTCATTGGCCCGACGAACCAAAGCCGCCAAAATAGTTCTCGGAACGGATACATTCCCGGTTAGAAACAATCTATTGCCAGATTTGATCGATTTGACAGCTTCATCCGCAGATACTACACGTGATTGGTAAATACTTTGCCAGCTCATAGTTTAATCTCCTTCCTCGGCAATCCATTGCTGAAGATGGAGCAGCTCGCCTTTATAAGTATTTACTGCCAATTCGATAGCAGAATTTTCTTTCATAGCCTTTTCAATCCCCAGCGCAGCAATTTCTGAAATATAGGGGATGGCAGCGTTGACAAATGCGTAAGTGGCGGTGCGCGCTACAATAGCAGGAACGTTAGGCACGCAGTAGTGGATTATTCCTTGCTCCACATAAGTAGGCTGATCATGTGTTGTTGGTCGGGAAGTTTCAAAGCAACCCCCCAGATCGATACTCAGGTCAATTATCAAGGAACGTGGTTTCATCAACTTCAAGGTATCACGTTTAACGACGATGGGAGCCCGCTCACCCTGTACCAACACAGCGCCAACAACAACGTCGGCATAAGCACAGGCACGCTCAACATTACGACGTGTGGCAAGCATGGTCACAATATGTGGAAACCGATCTGCAAGCTTTTGTAAAGCCACTATATCCTTGTCCAGTACGGTTACATGTGCGCCCAAGCCTAAGAACGCTCGCGCTGCATTCGTGCCAACATTTCCACCGCCTATAATAACAACCTCAGCAGGAGGAACGCCAGCAATACCTCCCAGTAAGATGCCTTTTCCACCAAAATTGGTTTGAAGCATCCTGGCGGCAATCTGTGCAGCCATCAACCCACCAATTTGGCTGAGCGGTCGCAAGACTGGCATGGAACCATCTGGTAATTGTATCTGTTCATAAGCAACAGAAGTTATCTTGCTATTTAATAGCGATTGGATCCGATCCTGCCGACTTGAGGCCAAATGCAAAAAACCCATCATGGTCGTTCCAGGATTCAACCATTGCAGTTCTTCCTGCATTGGACGGGCAAGTTTCAAAACAAGGTCAGCACGTCCAAATGCCTCGTGTGGAGAATAAACAATATGCGCTCCGGCACGTTCGTATTCTTGATCGCTAAAACCTGCTCCAACTCCCGCTTCATGCTCCACAAAGATCAAATGACCCTGTTGCATTAATATTTCAACACCAGCCGGAGAAAGGCCCACCCGATATTCAAATGGACGGCGTTCTTTAGGAATCCCAATATTCATACTGCCTCCTAATTTTCAATAGGGCAACTTAAATATTCGCCCTATCAATAACGTTTATGACATTTGCAAGGTCTCGCGAATTTTCGGCAAGGCCCAATCAATCGTTTGTTTATCAATTACCAATGGAGGCGCCAAGCGAATCACATAATCGTGAGTTTCCTTTGCCAGGATGCCTTTTTTTTGCAGAACTTCGCAAAAACGGCGCGCCCCACCAGATTCCCGGTTCAATTCAACACCTATGAGCAAACCACGACCGCGCACTTCCTTAATATGCTTGCTCGGTATTTCAGATAGTTGCTCCATGAAGTAATTGCCCAATTCCGTGGCGCGCTCCGCCAATTTTTCATCCACCAACACCTTTAACGCAGCGCGTGCGATAGCCGCAGCCAGGGGATTTCCGCCAAAAGTAGAACCATGCTCTCCTGGTTTGAAAAGTCCCAAAATGGCCTCATCTGCCAATACAGCTGAAATGGGGTAAAAACCACCTGAAAGGGCTTTGCCTACCACCACCATATCAGGGCGAACACCTTCATGGTCACTAGCGAAGAGTTTGCCGGTACGGCATAATCCCGTTTGGATCTCATCCGCGATAAAAAGCACATTTTTTTTCTGGCAGATTTCAGCCACTTGTTTGAGATAGCCATCTGGTGGAATAATGACTCCGCCCTCTCCCTGGATTGGTTCTAGCATAACTGCAGCCGTATTCGCAGTAATTGCTTTCTCTATAGCCTGGATATCTCCATACGGCACATTAATAAAACCGGGTGTAAACGGACCAAAATCATCCCGATATGAAGGTTCAGTAGAAAATGAAACAATTGATATGGTGCGCCCGTGAAAATTACCCGTAGCAGTGATAATCTCCGCCTTGTGGCGAGTTACACCCTTGATTGTATAAGCCCATTTCCGAGCAAGCTTGAGCGCAGTTTCCACCGCCTCTGCGCCCGAATTCATAGGTAACGACATCTCATAACCAGTAATATCCGATAGTTCCTTATAAAATAAAGGAAGTTGATTATTGCGAAAAGCGCGAGATGTCAGTGTAACTTTTTGGGCTTGTTCGATCATGGCAGCCAAGATCTTTGGATGAACATGACCCTGATTGACAGCAGAATATGCCGAAAGGCAATCAAGGTAACGATTGCCTTCAACATCCTGCACCCAAACACCCTCGGCTTTTTCGATCACGACATCCAAGGGATGATAATTATGTGCCCCATACTTTTCTTCAATCTGAATAAATTCCTGCGTGTTCATGGTTTTCCTCAATAATAAAAGTCGGCTCGCCCCGAGCGCCACGCAGTCGAGAGGCTGATTTACTTCCAATATTCTTTAAACAATAAAAGCTTCCTACTCCAAAAAGCCGCTTTGGTCAGGCTACTTCAAACAAACGAGCCAGAATGGCTTTTTGAGCATGCAA